>NZ_CP034543.1:1435000-1903815 GCF_003963555.1 Streptococcus periodonticum | reverse complement strand
AAAAAACCTCCTTCCTTGCTAATAAATTCTTCGTTATATTTAATTATCCATAGAAGTTATTTTAACATAAAACGCAAAAGTTTTCCACAATCTGTGGAAATAAATTCACATTGTTCTTTAAAGTTTTCCACAGATTGTGAATAAAGGAGTTTTTCTGTGATTTATTAAGTTTTTCTTATAAAATAAGAGTGGATAACTCTGTGACTTGAAAGAATAAAAATAACAGCCTTATTTAAAGCTGTCAATAATTCTTTGATATTCTTCTAGGTTTGAAAAATGAATACAAATTTTCCCTGATTGAGATTGTTCAGAAAATTGAAGAGAAATCTCTGTACCAAATATCTTTTTTAATCTTTTTTCTTCCTCTTTGAGGAAGAGATGATGTTTATTTTTTGTTACAGTTTTTGTCTGTTGGGAATGCAATTGTTTTTCTAACTGTCGAACTGAAAGGCTTTGAGATAAGATTTTATCAAACCACTGATTTTGCTCTTTTTCTGAGAGATTAATGAGCAGACGAGCGTGTCCCTGAGAAATATTTCCTTCTTTTATCGCTTCGATAATATTGAGAGGTAAATTTAATAACCGGACGGAATTTGTAATATAAGGACGTGATTTTCCCATAGTTAGAGCGATTTCTTTATGTGTCAACCCTTTGTCAATCAAATATTGATAAGATTGTGCTTCTTCTATAGGATTTAAATCTTCTCGTTGTAAATTTTCAATGATGGCTTGCTTCATCATTTCATCATCTGTTACTTCTTTTATAATAGCTGGTATATTTGTTAAGCCTGCTAATTTAGCAGCTCTAAAACGCCTTTCACCAGCTAGCAATTCATAACCAATTATCGGAGATTTTCGTACAATGATGGGCTGAATAATCCCATGTTCTTTTATAGAACTAGCAAGTTCAGCAATTTTTTCTTCTGAAAATTCTTTTCTTGGTTGATAAGGATTTGTTTGGATGTCATTAAGTGTGATATATTGATATTTTTCCATGTTTATATAGAATAACACACCTTTACAATTCTGTAAAGATGTGTTAATAAAGTGTCAATTATTTGAATCTAAATCTTTTGTAGATTTTGTAAGCTTAATGGTAGTAGTAGTTTCTTTTCCATCACGATAGAAAGTGATTTTTATGTTGTCACCAATTGAATGTTTGTATAAAGCGGATTGTAAATCACTTGTTGAAGAAATTTCTTTATCATCTACTTTTGTAATCACATCATATTTTTGAAGTTTTCCTTCAGCTGGCATTCCAGATTGAGCTGAACGTACGACAACTCCACTAGTTATTTTTGATGGAAGTTTTAAGCGTGATAGATCTGAACTAGACAGATTAGTGATGTCAATCATTTGGATTCCTAGAGCTGGTCGTGTAACAGTTCCATTTGCTTCTAACTGGTTAATAATGTTTATAACATCATTAGATGGAATAGCAAATCCTAATCCTTCAACCGAAGTTCCGCCGTTGCTAGCTATTTTACTTGAAGTAATACCAATTACTTGTCCTTGGATATTCACAAGTGGTCCACCAGAGTTCCCTGGGTTAATAGCTGTGTCTGTTTGAATAGCTTGTGTTGAAATCGTTTGTCCGTCTTCAGATTTTAAAGAAACATTACGATTTAAACTAGAAATAATTCCTTGCGTCACAGTGTTAGCGTAATTTGATCCGAGCGGACTTCCAATCGCAATAGCTGTCTCACCAACCGTCAATTTACTAGAATCTCCAAATTCAGCAACTGATTTTACTTTATCAGCACTAATGCGAACAACGGAGATATCAGAATAAGTATCTGACCCTACAATTTCTCCAGGAACTTTATTACCATCTGCTAAACGAATGTCAACTTTTTTAGCACCACTGATAACGTGAGTATTGGTTACTAAGTAAGCGTATTTTCCATCTTTTTTATAAATAACCCCAGATCCTTCGCTAGCTACTTGTTGAGAATTATCATTGTTATTATTTGAATCATCATTTCCAAACACGCTGTTTTGTGAATTATTATTAGCATAGGTAATAACGGATACCACAGCATCTTTCACTTTACTCACAGCTTGTGTTGTGGAATTTGTATTTTTATAAGCAGTAGTAACTTGATTAACTTTAGTCGTTGTAGAGCTATTTGTTGATAATTTAGATGAAGTTAAGTTTCCAAGTAAACCACCGATAAAACCTATAGCTAAGACCATGAAAAGCAATAACAATTTTTTTGTGAAATTTGAAGAGTTTTTCATATCTTCCTCCTAGTTATTTCAATTACTGAAAGTATAAAGAATTTAACTTAATTATAGCTTAAATGTTTTATCTTTTCCACAAATTGTGGATAACTTTTAAAATCTGTGATTTTCTAAGTCATTTATAAGGTAATTTATTTTTTATCCTGTGAATAAGGTGTGAAATAATTGTGGATATGGTAGAATAGAGATATGAAAATAAAACTTGTAACTGTTGGAAAATTAAAAGAAAAATACCTTAAAGATGGAATAGCAGAATATATAAAACGTTTAGGACGCTTTACTAAATTTGATATGATTGAACTTCCAGATGAAAAAACACCTGATAAGGCAAGTCACTTAGAAAATCAACAAATTCTTGACAAAGAAGGGACTCGTATTTTATCGAAAATTAATGATAAAGAATTTGTGATTGCTTTAGCTATTGAAGGGCAACAATTTCCGTCAGAAGAATTCAGTAAGAGATTAAGCGATGTGACTGTTCGTGGATTTTCGGATATTACTTTTGTGATTGGTGGGAGTCTTGGTCTATCTACTGCTGTCAAAAAAAGAGCTAATTTGCTGATGAGTTTTGGAAAATTGACACTTCCTCATCAGTTAATGCGATTAGTTTTAGTAGAACAAATTTATCGATCGTTTATGATTCAACAAGGAAGTCCCTATCATAAGTAATCTTGACGTCATAGGCTTTTTTTGTTAAAATGATAGAGCATTGGTCTCATAGCTCAGCTGGATAGAGCATTCGCCTTCTAAGCGAACGGTCGCAGGTTCGAATCCTGCTGGGATCATATAAGAAAAGGGCACGGGAAAGCGTGCCTTTTTCTATAACTGGATAAAGAAGTCTTTTGAGATGCAAAAATGTATCGTTTAGAGTTTTTTTCAATTTATTTATGAAGATTTTGTATAATTACCTTGTAAGATGTCTTACAAAAAACAAACATTAAGGAGAAATTATGAAAAAGTTGTTTGCTAAAAAAGAGGTAGTAAAAAAGGAAGTTGTAGAATTTAAAGAACTGAATGATGAGCAGTTAGATAAAATCATTGGTGGGGATAGGAGGGATCCTAGAGGAATGATTGGAATTGGGAAAAAATTATTTGGTTAGGAGATTTTATCATTATGAATCTGGATAAAATACTTATAATCATTTCTTTTATTATCGGAATTTTATCTTTTTCAATTGTTCATAAAAAAATTAGTAAAGTGAAAATTATAGATTTTCGCTTTACTTTATTGTGCTTGTGTTTATTTTTATTTTCATCTTTTATAAATTCGATTAATTCCTTATTAGCCTATTTATGTTTATTATTAGAGCCTATTATAATTTACTTCTATTTTTATCGCTTTAAGAAATATGAGAAGTGTATATCAGTTTTTGCAACCTTTTTAATTTATTCATCTGTAACTACCTCTGAACCCTTCTTTTCAGTTATTATTTCGTCTGTTACAGGTGATAAGTTTGTTGATAGATACTGGGGATTGTTCTATATTTTTATCAATATTATTTCTTTAATTTTTATTTTAAAAGCAATTGATTATTTTAAGTTTAATTTTAAATATTTTAAAAAGGCGGATTTCAAAGAGAATATTTTGCAGTTAAACTTTTATCTCTTATTTATTCATTTTTTATTAAATTTATCGCATTGGCTTAGTAATATGAAAAATTTAAATAGTTTTTCTAGTATGATTGCTACAATTTGCTTTTTAATGTTTATGTCAACTTTATTCTACTTACAATCTATTCGCGAAAAGTATGAAAAAGAAGAACAAATTAAACAAAAAGAACGAGAACAACTACAATTACAAAAATATACAGATGAAATAGTGAGTCTGTATAATGAAATTCGAGGTTTTCGTCATGATTATGGAGGAATGTTGGCAAGCTTCCAATCAGCCATTCATACAGGAGATATAAAAGAAGTAGAGCGAATTTATCAGGAAGTGCTAGTAAATGCTAATTTACAACTTCGTTCAGATAAATATACGTATTTTGATTTAAATAATGTTGGAGATTCAGCACTTAGAAGTGTTATGACACAAACCTTATTTAAGACGCGTGACTATAATATAGAATTAACATTTGAAGTAAAAGATTTTGTCAAACCCTTGCCGATTAAATTGTTAGATTTGGTTAGAATGACAAGCGTCCTTTTGAATAATGCCATAGAAGGAGCAGCAGAAAGTTATCAAAAAACGATGAATGTTTCTTTGGTGGATTTAGATACAGAAACAATCTTAGTTATTCAAAATTCACGTAAGAAACGACCGCTAGATTTAGAAGAGATTTACCAAACTGATTTTTCAACAAAGGGTGAAGGACGTGGTTTAGGCTTAAGCAATATCAAAGAAATTATTAACAACTATGAAGGAATTATCCTCGATACTAAAATTGAGGATGAATATTTTACACAAGTAATAAGAGTAAGGAAAGAAGGTTTATAATGAAAGTATTAGTATTAGAAGATGAAATTACACATCAAGTAAGAATGGAAACAACTTTGGTAGAGATTGCAAAAGAAATGGGAATTACGATAAAAGTTAAAGTAACTGGAAAAGTAAGGGAATTTAAAGAATATATTGAAAACGATGAAGTAAATCAATTATATTTTTTAGATATTGATATCAAAGGAGAGGAAACAAAAGGTTTAGAAATAGCAAAATTTATACGTCATCACAATCCGTATGCCATTATTGTTTTTGTTACAACGAAATCAGAATTTGCCACTATGACCTTCAAATATAAGGTATCTGCACTGGATTTTGTTGATAAAAATTTGAGTGATGTTGCTTTTAAAAAACATATAAAAGACAGCATTGAGTATACAAAAGCGACATTGATTGAAAATAAAGATATGGTGGATTATTTTGAATATAGCTTTCGTGGCGGAGAGGTTAGAATGCCTTTTAATGACATTTTATATATTGAAACGACAGGCTCTTCTCATAAATTAAGAATTGTCGGTAAAAACTTTTTTAAAGAATTCTATGGCACTATTGCAGATATTCAAGAAAAAGATAAAGAAACAAGACGTTTCTTTTCACCTCATAAATCCTACCTAGTCAATATTGGAAACATCAAAGGTTATGACAAAAAAATGCGAGAAATAATTTTTTATGAAGATCATCGTTGTCCGATTACTCGAATGAAAATTGGAAAATTAAAAGCTATTTTAGAGGAATTAAAAGGATAAATAGAATAGATAATGAAATAGCAAATATAGTTAAATTTTTAAATAAAAACTATTGACAAAGTTCTCCAAACTGGTATAATAGTATATGTTCTGTGAAAGAACATATATGGTCCGTTGGTCAAGGGGTTAAGACACCGCCTTTTCACGGCGGTAACACGGGTTCGAATCCCGTACGGACTATATCATCCGGCATAGCTCAGTTGGTAGTAGCGCATGACTGTTAATCATGATGTCGTAGGTTCGAGTCCTACTGCCGGAGCTACTAAGCATTCTTTAGGAATGCTTTTTTTACATTGTAAAAATATAATAAAAACCAAACTGTTTTCTTGTGCAGTTTGGTTTTTCAATTATAACGATTTTTTCTTACGTATCTTATTGTAAATTATAAATAACGCGATTCCAGATAAAAATGCTGTACTACCTTCTTTAAGACCATTTGGGATAAATGTCAGTTTTATTTTTCCTGCGCCTTTTTTGACATCAATTTTCATAAAGCCATTTTGTGCTCTTGAAATTTTAATTGATTTTCCGTTTTGTGTGGCAGTCCAACCTTTATCATAAGGAATTGTGAAGAATAAAGAACTATCTCGTTGAGCTTGATAATGTGCTGTTATTGTATTATGTTTTGTTGTCACAGATACTTTTTGTCGTTGAATCTTGTTTATCGCTTGTTGAAAATGACTGGTGTCAAGCTTATAAAATTCAGGACTATCAAATGAAACTTTTGAATTATCTGGGAAAGATATTTTAACGGTTATGATTTGTTTTTGCTTAAAATAACCAAGATTAAAAAATGGAAAGACATTGTTGGTACCATAATGCATTTTTTGATTGTTATTTACAGTTATGTCAACTGATTTTTGGTTATCATTTGAGAAAGTTAAGTTTGGCAGAGTTAAATAAACTTGACTATTTGCTGGAACTTCTAAAGTGTAAGTGATGCTGGCAAAAGAGTCATAACTTTCTTTATCTACTTCTGCAGCTATTCTATTTCCAACTTGCTTAACATTATGATTACTTGTAGGAGGTAATCTGTGATAGTATTTTAAATTTAATCCAGAAAGCTGATTGAGAAAACGAGTTTGATTATCTAATGTTAAGTGATTAAACTTTACATCTCTGTAAATTGAATTTGTTAAAAATGCTAGTGAATTAGCATTTTTATTTTCATAAAGTGTTAAATTATCTTTCGTTTTAATGGAAGTAAAACCATATTTTTGAGGATTGTTTGTTGAAATATTATATTTTACACCCAATAAGCTATCCATAAGGATACTATTGTTTTGATAACGTAAGTTTAAATTAGTTCCAGATGATTTAAAACCTAATTTATCAAGAATAGAACTAGCTGCAATATTGCGAACAGAAGAAAATTGAGAGATACCATTATAATTGTATTTCATACTGTCATTTCCGGTTTGAATAGCTAATTTTTCAGTTCTAAAGAAATTGGAATTTTTCTTTTTACTGTAGTTGACGAGTAAATCAATAGCTGTTAAATCTTGTTCATAAGCATTTCTACTTGCAAAGACCCATTCTTTTGCAATTCCTTCCATTTGATAAAAACTATTTAAACTTAGTTCAAAGCAAACAAATAATAAAGTAGAAACAGTAAATATTTTAACAGAAATATATTTTTTTGCATAAGCCCAAGAAATTAAAAGATAAGCGACTAAAAATTCTAATGTTAAGATGAAATTAACAGAACCTAAAAATTTATAATGCTTCTTAAAAATAAAAGTAGCAATAAAACCAAGTCCTAAGATAGAAAAACTGGCTAGAATGTTTGTGAATTTAATTTCTTTTAGACGCTCCAAGCTTTCAGCCGCTAAGAAAATAATGACAGTAGAAAAAGTCCAAGAGTAACGATGTAGGAACATATTTGGCGCGTGCATACCTTGCCAGAGCAGATCCAAAGGCTGTAAGTAAAAACTAGCTACTAAGAATATAATTAAAATAACATAGGAAAGTTTCACGTGAAACTTAATAGACTTTAAAGTGAAGAAGAGAATCGCTAGTAATAATGGAATAAGCCCAACATAAATCATCGGAATAGAGCCATATTTAGTTGTGTCAAAAGATCCAACAAAGTTTTTGGCAAAAATATCTAAATACCAGCTTTTTTCAGTCAGTAAGGTTGTCACTTTTGTTAATTTTTCACCATGAGTTTTTAAATCTAGAAAGGTTGGCAGAATCATGATGAGGCTAGTTATACCAGCTAAAATTGACACAACTGTAAAGTCTATGAAAGATTTAATCCTAATTTTAAAGTCCCATGAAGTTTGAACAAAGAACCACAATACAAGAAAGACTGCCATCATATACCCAAAATAATAATTTTGAATAAAAAGAATTGACAAAGCTGTAAAGTAAAGAACACGTCTTTTTTGAGTAATCAACTGATGTAAACCAAGTAAAATAAGTGGAATAATAATGAAGACATCTAGCCAAGTTTTTATTTCAAGTTGACTAACTGCAAAACTCATTAGAGCGTAGGAAGTTGACAGTATTAATATAAGATAAGGAGAAATTTTTTTAAAGATACCTTTAATACTGATGAAACAAGTTAATCCCATCAAACCAAACTTTATCAAAGTAAATAAGTATACTTCATCTGGCATATTTTTTAGATTGAAAAAATAAACTAAAGGTGATAAAAAACTCCCTAGATAATAGCTAGATAAGGCATAAAAGTTCAAACCGAGTCCACTTGTAAACGTATAAAAGATGTTATCTGTACCATGCAAAATATTCCTTAAAGTGACATCAAAAATAACATATTGATGAAATCCGTCTCCTAATAGCGGAGAAGTGTCACTTTTCCAATAGATTCCATTTATAAGGTAAGTTATAAACAGAATAAAAAATGGAATAAAAAAGGCTATCAAATAATAATTTTTGAAGAGTTTTTTGATTTTTTTCATAAGCTATCGTAAAATACTAAAATTTAAGGAACTGAATCTTTCATCAGCTCCTATTTTTTGAAAAGTTTAATCTTTCCAAAGACTATTGACTTTTTCTTGTATTTCTTGATTTTCTAAAAATTCATCATAGGTTTCGTCAATACGATCAATGACACCATTTTTAGAAAGAACAATAATATGATTAGCAAGTGTCTGGATAAATTCATGATCGTGGCTAGCAAAAATAATAGATTCTTTAAAGTTTTTTAGACCGTCATTTAGGCTAGAAATAGATTCTAAGTCTAAGTGGTTGGTTGGATCATCTAGTACTAAAACGTTTGATTTGAGAAGCATAAGTTTTGACAGCATGACACGAACCTTTTCACCACCTGACAAGACGTTGACAGACTTGTTAACCTCATCACTAGAGAAAAGCATACGACCTAGAAATCCTCGAAGGAAGGTGTTGTCATCTTCTTCTTTACTTGCAAATTGACGGAGCCAGTCAAGAATAGATTCACTGTTGGAAAAATCTTTGCTATTGTCTTTTGGTAAATAAGATTGACTAGTTGTAATACCCCACTTGACAGTTCCTTCATAGTCAATATCTTCCATAATAGCTCGAATCAAAGCGGTTGTTTGAATGTCATTTTGTCCAATCAAGGCTGTCTTGTCACCCGGACGCAAGATAAAGCTGATGTTGTCAAGGATGACTTCACCGTCAATCTTGACAGAAAGGTTTTCGACTGTCAAGAGGTCATTTCCGATTTCGCGTTCGGCTTTGAAGTTAATAAATGGATATTTACGGCTTGATGGGACAATTTCTTCCAGTTCAATTTTGTCAAGCATTTTTTTACGAGAAGTTGCTTGCTTAGATTTTGAAGCATTAGCAGAGAAGCGAGCAACAAATTCTTGCAGTTGCTTGATTTTTTCTTCAGCTTTAGCATTACGATCTGCTAAGAGTTTAGCAGCTAACTCACTAGATTCTTTCCAGAAATCATAGTTACCAACATAGAGTTTGATTTTACCGAAGTCCAAATCAGCCATGTGTGTACATACTTTATTGAGGAAGTGACGGTCGTGAGATACAACGATAACGGTGTTTTCAAAATCAATCAAAAAATCTTCTAGCCAAGAGATGGATTGAATATCAAGACCGTTTGTTGGTTCGTCTAGTAATAGAACATCTGGTTTACCAAATAGAGCTTTTGCAAGGAGAACTTTCACTTTATCTCCGTTTGATAATTCGCTCATATTTTGATAGTGGAGATTTTCTGGGATATTCAAGTTCTGGAGGAGTTGAGAGGCTTCACTTTCGGCCTCCCAACCACCTAACTCAGCAAATTCAGCTTCTAATTCAGCTGCTCGGACACCGTCTTCATCAGAAAAATCAGGTTTCATGTAAATGGCATCTTTTTCTTTCATAATGTTATAAAGATGCTCATTTCCCATGATAACTACATCAATCACTCGTTCTTCTTCATAATCAAAGTGATTTTGCCGAAGGACTGAGAGACGTTCGTCTGGTCCGAGTGAAATATTTCCAGTAGTTGGTTCGATATCTCCAGCTAGGATTTTTAAAAACGTTGATTTTCCTGCACCATTAGCACCAATTAAACCATAAGTATTTCCTTTTGTAAATTTGATATTCACATCATCAAATAATTTTCGATCACTAAAGCGTAGTGATACATCTGATACTGTAAGCAATATTTTTCTCCTAATTCTGTAATTAGTTTCATTTTACTAGAAAATTTGACTTTTTTCAAATGATTCAGGGATAAAATATGACATTTTAGAATATTGATAAGTAAGAGAAATTTCAAAAATTTATAATGAATTTAGAATATTTTTAGGAGGAGAAAATGAAAATTTTATTGGTAAATGGTTATCAAAAACATGAGTTTTGTAAAGGAGAATTAAATTTTAGTTTGTATAATATTATGTTGGATAAATTACGTCACAATCATGATGTGCAATTATCGTCAGTTGAGGACTATAATGTAATAGACGAGAGAAATAAGTTTTTGTGGGCAGATTTGATTATTTTTCAATTTCCTATTTATTGGTTTAATGTACCTGGGAAGTTGAAATTATATATGGATGAAGTCTTTGAATATAGTCAATTTTATTCATTTGCAGATACTTATGGACAAGGTGGTTTAATGAAAAATAAAGAATATATCTTATCCACAACTTGGAATGCCCCAGAAGAAGTTTTTAATAATCCGGCTGCATTTTTTGATGGAAAAAATGTAGATGATGTTTTGATTTCATTCCATAAGACCATGGAATTTTGTGGTTTAAAGAAAAGAAAAACACTATCTTTTCATAATGTTGTGAAAAATCCTCAATTTAAATTTTATAAACAGACAATAGAAGATTATTTTTTAAAAGAGTTGTAAATAGTGTAAAGGGGGGCGTAGAGTGTTAGTTGTTTTTAATTTTAAAAATCAGATGTCAATCAAGCAACAATTAGAATTGTTAGAGAAGTTCAATCAACCAATGAGCAAACAACATCAATTGATTATTGCTCCTATCATACCGGATTATAATGTATATCATTTTGACATTGCAGTTCAAAATTTGTCAATTAAAGGAAGAAATGTAGGTGATTTATCGCCTCAACATTTAAAACATTACAATATAGATTATGCTTTTGTAGGTCATTTAGAAAGGCAAAAGTATTTAAATGAAACAACAAGAATGATTCGCTCAAAGATTGACAATGCTTTACAGAAAGATATTATTCCTATTATTTGTGTAGGAAATCATGAAAATCCTATTTTTGAATGCGCAACATATTTAGATGATCTAAATCTTCAGGATAAACATATTATTGTAGCTTACGAAATATTGAGTGCAACATTAAAAGGAAAAAAAGATTATTCCTTTACAGAAGTTGAAGAAAGTTTTCAAGATTTAAAAGATTATTTGGACAATTTAAGTGTAAAGTTTGGGTTTACATATCAGTTGATTTTTGGTGGTGGTGTAAACCGTGAAGATATTGAACAGATTTTAACTATTGGATTTGATGGGATTCTTATTGGAGATAGAATTGAAAGTTTGGTTGAAACCTACCAATACTTACTAAAAGATACTCTTGTATTGATGTAGAAAGACAAGGAGAAGAAAAAATGAAATCAATTTTAGTAACAGGTGGAGCTGGATATATTGGCTCTCATACTGTAAAGGCACTTTTAGATGCTGATTATTATGTGCATGTTTTGGATAATCTAGCATCAGGTGTCAGGGATGCGGTGGATGTAAGAGCACACTTTAAAGAACTGGATGTTTATGATGAGTCTGCATTAAAAGCTTATTTACAATCTCATAAAATTGATGCTGTATTGCACTGTGCAGGGGAAATCGTTGTTAGTGAAAGTATTGAAAATCCTAGTAAATATTTTGCAGCAAATGTAGCTGGTATGAATCGTGTGTTAAAAGTATTATCAGAAGTAGGAATTGATAAAATTATATTTTCTTCTACAGCTTCAGTTTATGGCAATAATTGTATGGATAAACCTGCAAATGAAGATACGCTATTAAATCCAGTAAATCCTTATGCAGAGACAAAACTGATGGGAGAACGCATGATTTATTGGATGGCCAACCGCTATAGTTGGAAATATGTCATTTTTCGTTATTTTAATGTTGCTGGTGCTGCTATGGATACTTCAAATGGTTTGAGGGTTAAAAATCCGACACATATTATCCCTAATATTAATAAAACGGCTCTTGGACAAAATGATGCTTTAAAAATTTATGGCGATGATTATGAAACGCGAGATGGCTCATGCATTCGTGATTATATTCATGTTTTAGATTTAGCGCAGGCACATGTAAAGGGATTTGATTATTTGTTTACAGATTCGTCAACTTCACAGATTTTCAATTTAGGAACAGAACAAGGTTATACTGTCAAGGAAATTTACAATACTGTAGAGCAAATTTTACAGCAAAAAATTCCTCATGAAATTGTGGCACGTCGTTCTGGTGATCCAGCAAGTGTGTTAGCAAATGCCTCTAAAGCAAAAGAATTTTTAAATTGGCAAGCAACTTATTCTTTGAAAGATATTATATTATCTGATTATAAATGGCGTGTGAAAGCTGGTAATTCAATTGTCAAATAATTTTAAGAAGTATAGAAATAGTTTCTACACATTTTTCTTGAAAATGGTATAATATTATCAAGAAAATTCAAGGAGAATGTGATGTCAAAACCTATTATTTTAACAGGAGATCGTCCAACAGGAAAATTACATATTGGTCATTATGTAGGAAGTTTGCGAAATCGTGTTTTATTACAAGATGAAGGAAAATATGAATTATTTGTATTTTTAGCTGATCAGCAAGCCTTGACAGATCATGCTAAGGATCCTAATACAATTGTAGAGTCAATTGGAAATGTAGCATTAGACTATTTAGCTGCTGGATTAGATCCTGAAAAGACAACCATTTTTATTCAAAGTCAAATTCCTGAGTTGTCAGAATTGTCAATGTATTATATGAATTTGGTGTCATTAGCGCGTTTGGAACGTAACCCAACTGTCAAGTCAGAAATTGCTCAAAAGGGATTCGGTGAAAGCATTCCAACTGGTTTTTTAGTTTATCCAATTGCACAAGCAGCAGATATTACTGCCTTTAAAGCGAATTATATTCCAGTAGGAAATGATCAAAAACCAATGATTGAACAAACTCGTGAAATTGTACGTTCTTTTAACTATACTTATAATTGTGATGTCTTAGTAGAACCTGAGGGCATTTATCCTCAAAATGAAGCAGCAGGACGTTTGCCGGGGCTTGACGGAAATGCAAAAATGTCTAAATCTTTAAATAATGGTATTTATTTATCTGATGATATGGATACTCTACAAAAGAAAGTGATGAGCATGTATACTGATCCTGACCATATCAAGATTGAAGATCCTGGTAAAATAGAAGGCAATATGGTTTTCCATTATTTAGATGTGTTTGGTCGTCCAGAAGATGCGCGAGAAATTACAGCCATGAAGGAACACTATCAACGAGGCGGACTGGGAGATGTGAAAACAAAACGCTATTTATTAGAAATTTTAGAGCGCGAGTTAGGACCGATTCGTGAACGTCGTGTTGAATTTTCGAAAGATATGGGAGCAGTCTACACTATGCTACAAAAAGGTAGCGAAAAAGCACGTCAAGTAGCTAGTCAGACTCTTTCTGATGTAAAATCTGCTATGGGAATTAATTATTTCAAATAAATTAAGAAAGACTGTCACTAAAAGTGATGGTTTTTTAGATAATAGTGATTGACAAATACAGATAGAATGGTATCATATTAACAATAAATACGAGCTGTGCTCAATCAATAAAGAAAAGAGGAATTGTGGATGTCTAACTGGGACACTAAATTTTTGAAAAAAGGTTTTACTTTTGATGATGTATTACTCATTCCTGCAGAGAGTCATGTTTTGCCAAATGATGCGAATTTACAAACAAAATTGGCTAAAAATTTGACACTCAATATTCCAATTATCACCGCAGCAATGGATACTGTTACAGAAAGTAAAATGGCCATTGCTATTGCTCGTGCTGGAGGTCTTGGTGTTATTCACAAAAATATGTCTATTGAGCAACAAGCAGATGAAGTTCGGAAAGTTAAACGATCAGAAAATGGGGTTATCATTGATCCATTCTTCTTGACTCCGACTCATACGGTATCAGATGCAGAAGAATTGATGGAACGTTATCGTATCAGTGGTGTTCCTGTTGTTGAAACGCTTGAAAATCGCAAATTAGTTGGGATTATTACAAATCGTGATATGCGATTTATTACGGATTATAATCAACCTATCTCAGCGCATATGACGAGTAAAAATCTAGTAACTGCTCCTGTTGGGACAGACCTTAAAACGGCAGAGCGGATACTTCATGAGCATCGTATTGAAAAATTGCCATTGGTTGATGACTACGGTCGTTTATCTGGTCTGATTACAATTAAAGATATTGAAAAAGTAATTGAATTTCCAAATGCAGCTAAAGATGAATATGGTCGTCTTTTGGTTGCTGGTGCAGTAGGAGTTACTTCTGATACATTTGAGCGTGCAGAAGCTTTATTTGAAGCAGGTGCAGATGCTATTGTCATTGATACAGCACATGGACATTCAGCGGGAGTACTTCGGAAGATTGCTGAGATTCGTGAACATTTTCCAGAACGAACGTTGATTGCAGGAAATATTGCTACTGCAGAAGGTGCACGTGCGTTATACGATGCTGGAGTTGATGTTGTGAAAGTCGGAATCGGTCCAGGGTCAATTTGTACCACTCGTGTCATTGCTGGAGTTGGTGTACCTCAAGTGACGGCAATTTATGATGCTGCACAAGTTGCGCGTGAATACGGGAAAACAATTATTGCAGACGGAGGTATTCAGTATTCAGGAGATATTGTGAAGGCACTGGCTGCGGGAGGAAATGCGGTCATGCTCGGTTCAATGTTTGCTGGTACAGATGAGGCGCCAGGTGAAACGGAAATTTTCCAGGGTCGTAAGTTTAAAACTTATCGCGGAATGGGTTCGATTGCAGCTATGAAGAAAGGGTCAAGCGATCGTTATTTCCAAGGTTCTGTTAATGAAGCAAATAAATTGGTACCGGAAGGAATTGAAGGTCGTGTAGCTTATAAAGGTGCAGCAGCAGATATCGTTTTCCAAATGATTGGGGGAGTTCGTTCTGGTATGGGATATTGTGGAGCAGCCAATCTCCAAGAGCTACATGACAAAGCTCAATTTATTGAAATGAGTGGAGCTGGTTTGAAAGAAAGCCACCCTCATGATGTTCAAATTACGAATGAAGCTCCAAACTATTCTGTACAATAAGATCTATTATAAAAGCTCTGCAGTAGATAATGCAGAGCTTTTATAATTAACATACTTTACAAACGTGTAAAGCGTGTTAATATCTAGTTTATACCTTGTCTTCAGTTAAATGTCCTTCATGAATTGAGAAAATTTTAATATTAGAAGGCATGTTTTGTAGATGTTCTAGAGTTGTTGTTGTCATAAATGTTTGGATATTTTGAGAAATAGTTTCAAGTAAATTAAGTTGACGACTATTGTCAAGTTCACTCATAACATCGTCAAGTAGAAGAATTGGTTTTTCTTTAGTAACAGTTTCCATGAGCTCAATTTCTGCCAGTTTGAGAGATAAAACCACGCTTCGATGTTGTCCTTGACTACCAAAATTGGCATTCATGTCATTGATATAAAAAGCAATATCATCTCGATGGGGACCAACTCCAGTATTTTTTTTAAATAAATCTCTACTACGGCTTTGCTTTAATGCAATTTGGAAAGATTCTTTTAACTTATTGGAATCTGAAAGTGGAACAGAAGAGCAGTACTTAATGGTTAAGTTTTCTAAATGACCTGAGAGTTCCAAATGTTTTTGTTGACCAAAGTGCTCTAGTTTCTTGAGAAATTCTATCCGATGCTGCATAACACGACAACCAAACTCCACTAGTTGATCATCTAAAACTGCTAAAAAAGTCTCATCTATTGTTTTTGCTGTTTTTAAATAAGTATTTCTTTGTTTTAAGACATGGTGGTAATGTGATAAATCAGATAAATAGATTGGTTTAATTTGCCCCAACTCTATATCAACAAATTTGCGTCTAAGGGCTGGAGCTCCTTTAATCAATTGTAAATCTTCTGGAGCAAACAAAACAATATTCATATTTCCAATGTAATCTGATAATTTGCTTTGTTTTAGATGATTAACCTTTGTAATTCTTCCTTTTGGTGTCAAGTCAATCTCTAAAGAAATCTTTCCAGTTTGCTTGACAAGTTGTCCAGATACTTTTAAGGTGTCTTTAGAAAAATAAATTAAATCTTTATCTGAACGAGTTCGATGACTCCGTGTCAATGCAAGAAAATAGATAGCTTCTAAAATATTTGTTTTTCCTTGAGCATTTTGACCTAGAAAAATGTTGAGTCCAGGATGAAAGTCTATTTCAGTTAGCTCGTAATTGCGAAAATGTTGAATTTGTAAGTTTTTTAACCACATATTTAAATACCTGGGAAGCGGATAGGAGCTTTTTTATTAGATTTATTGGCTTTTTGATTTGCTGTTGCTGGTTTACTTTTTTTGATACTTTTGTTCATTTCTTTTACAAGAGCGCCGACTCGTCTTTTTTCTAAAAGCTCTTTTTCGTGCTCAATTCTTTCCTCCTCATTTGGTGCAGTCAATAGTATTTCTAATTTTTGATTTGGAAGAGTGATGATATCGCTAATACGAATTTTCTTTTTGCGACGAGTTTCGAGATCTCCATTAAAATAAACTTGATTTTCTTGAAGAAAACTTTTAATAGCACCACCACTTTGAATGATTCCAACTTCTTTTAATAATGCTTGTAAAGTAATATATTCATCAAATAATTTGTATTTCATAATTCACCTCAATCTTTGTCATTATATCATAATTGGGTGAAAAGATAATATTAAAATTATTCAAACGTATCATGAAGAAAACGTTTTAAGATGAAAGAATAATACTTGAATGAGAAATTAAGCACTGTTTCGTGATATAATAGAGGTCAATAAAAAAAAGAAGATGAGGGACGATATGGAGCTGGTTTCTGGAGTAGATCTCCATTTTATAACATCCAAAAAATTTAAAACCAATCGAATAAAAATAAAATTTTCAGCTCCAATGTCTATGGATACGATAGCGGGACGCGTACTGGCTGCAAATATGCTCGAAACAGCTAACGAAATTTATCCCACGTCACAGATCTTTCGTGAGCGATTAGCAAATCTTTATGGTGCGAACTTTTCAACAAGACTATCACGAAGAGGACTCATTCATTATGTAGATTTAGATGTCTCCTTTGTTAGTGATGCATTTTTAAGTCGTAAAAATACATTAACAGGAGAGATACTTAATTTTTTAAAAGATAGCTTGTTAAAACCTTTAGTAGATGGAAGGGCTTTTAATCGAACTGTTTTTGAAGTTGAAAAGAAGAATGTACTTAACGATTTAAAAGCTGAAATTGAGGATCACTTTTATCACGCTCATCAAGAACTGAATAAATTATTTTATACAAAGCAAGACATGCAAATTCCTCATTTTGCCACATTAGATTTGGTTGAAAAAGAAACTCCAAAAAGTAGCTTTGCAGTTTTTCAAGACATGCTTCAAAATGATAAGATTGACATATTTTTTATAGGTGATTTTAATGAGATTGAAGTCTATGAACATTTAAAGATGTTTGGTTTACACCCTCGTCAACCTGAGTTACACTTGCATTATCATCAAGAATTTTCGAATGTTTTAAAAGAGGGATTGAAACAAAATGATGCTCATCAATCCATTATTGAATTAGGATATCATTTTTCAGTTCAATATGGAGATAGGAATCATATCCCTCTTGTTGTATTGAATGGACTTTTAGGTGGTTTTGCTCATTCAAAATTATTTGTTAATATTCGTGAGAAAGAAAGTTTAGCTTACACGATTTCAAGTAGTATTGATATTTTTTCGGGTATGATGCGTATTTATGCTGGAATTGATAGGAAAAATCGAACAAAAACAGTGAGTTTAATTTATCGACAAATTGCAGATTTAAAAAACGGACATTTTACTGATGAGGCGTTAAATCAGACCAAAAAAATGCTACGAAATGCGATGCTCCTTTCTTTAGATAGGCAAAATACGTTGATAGAACAAGCTTATATGGCATCTGTTTTGCAGAAAACATTTATGCCAATTGCTGTTTGGTTAAATGCTTTAGAAGCAGTCAGCCGAGAAGATATCATTGTTGCTGCAACACAACTCAGGCTACAAGCGATTTATTTTATGGAAGGAAAATAATGCAAACTTTAAAAATGGAGAGGAAGGATTATCCAGCAGTTGGAGAAGCAGTCTATCAGACTACTTTACGAAATGGTCTAAAAGTATTTCTTTTACCCAAACGAGATTTTAATGAAACTTATGGGATTATGACAGCAAATTTTGGCTCAATTGATACTTCTTTTATTCCACGTGGTTCTAATCAAGCTGTTCAATACCCTGCAGGAGTTGCACATTTTTTGGAACATAAATTATTTGAGGATGAAAATGGTCAAGATTTTTTACAACAGTTTGTTGAATTAGGCGCTGAGAGCAATGCCTTTACAAGTTTTACTAAGACCAGTTATCTTTTTTCGGCGACGGACAATGTTTTAGAAAATGTGAGATTGTTGCAAAGTTTACTAGAAAATGCTTATTTCACAGAAGAATCCGTTCAACGTGAACAGGGAATTATCCAGCAAGAAATTGATATGTACAAAGACAATCCAGATTATTGCCTGTTTTTTCACACTTTAGCAAATCTTTATCCAGACACTCCATTGGCAGAAGATATCGCAGGAAGCATTGAATCAGTTACAGAAATAACCGTTGAGGATTTGGATGAAAACTTTGAAACCTTTTATCATCCATCTAATATGAGTTTACTGCTGATTGGTAATTTTGACTTAGAAAAGACCATTGCTGTTATTCAGGAACAACATGAATCTTTGAAGGGAATTGATGAAGAAAGTTTGATTAGACGTTTTCCCCTTGCGTTAAATCCTGTTATTTCTACTGGGAGTGTTCGAATGGAAGTGGCAAGTTCTAAACTTGCAATCGGATTACGTGGGAGTCAATCGTTAGCGGGAACCGATTTATTTCGTTATAAGACTGCTTTAAAACTACTATTTGCAATGATGCTTGGTTGGACATCTAAAAGATTTCAAACGCTTTATGAGGCTGGAAAAATAGACAACTCATTATCGTTAGAAGTTGAAGTAGAAAAAGATTTTCACTTTGTGATGTTAACAATGGATACTAGTGAGCCAGTTGATCTGTCTCACCAATTTCGTTCTGCGATTCGTGATTTTGAAAAAGACCCTGATGTAACAGAAGAGCATCTTGATATTATAAAAAGTGAAATGTTTGGTGATTTTTTACATGGACTGAATTCATTAGAATATATTGCCACTCAATACGAAACCTTTTCAGAAGGGGATAATCTATTTGATTTACCAAAAATATTACAGACAATCAGTTTAGTTGATGTGATTGAAATAGGACATCATTTTATTGATTCTTGTGAAATGATTGATTTCACTATTTTTCCAAAATGATTTCATATTTTGGTGAAATTTGGTAAAATAGTGTTTAATAGAAAGAAGGCTAGTGTGTATGAGAAAGAAAACAATCGGTGAAGTCCTGAGGTTAGCTCGTATTAATCAAGGAATGAGCTTGGAAGATTTACAAAAGAAAACAGATATTCAGTTAGAGCTACTGGAAGCTATGGAAGCTGATGATTTTGATCGTCTTCCCAGTCCCTTTTATGCTCGTTCTTTTCTAAGAAAATATGCTTGGGCTGTTGATTTAGATGAGCGAATTATTCTTGATGCTTATGAAGAAGGAAGCATGATTACTTATGATGAAGTGGATGTTGATGAGGAAGAGAATTTTAGAAGTCGAAGAACAAAAAAACAACGAACTTCTTTTTTACCATTATTTTATCTGACGATTCTTGCATTAGCTATTTTATCTTTTGTTAGTTATTATGTTTGGACATACGTTCACCATAACTCATTAACAACCACTCCTTCATCAAGTTATAGTGTTGTAAACAAACAGACAACCACTTCTTCTAGTTCGACTAGTGAGGCAACTTCTAGTGAATCTTCTAGCAGTTCCAAAACAAATTTGATTGTATCAGGAAATGGTAACAACTTGACAGCAACCTTGACAGGTGCAACTGGCCCTGTCAATTTAAAACTATCTGTTAGTGATACAACTAGTTGGGTAAGTGTTACAGGTACAGACTTAGAAGGTGGTGCAACATTAAGTCCTGAGAATCAAAGTGTGTCAACTACAATCTCTCCAGGGACCGCTTCAACAATTACTCTTGGTGTGGTTCAAGGTGTGACCATTACAATTGATAATCAACAGATTGATACGTCAGGCTTGACAAGTTTGACAGGTACAATTACACTTATAATAAATAGTTAAGGAAAAGAAAATGAAAAAAGAAAATATTCCCAATGCTTTAACTCTTTTGCGGATTGCTTTAATTCCAATTTTTATTTTAGTACTATCCTTGGGCCACTCTGTTGGAATACATGTCTTTGCAGCGATTATTTTTGCAGTAGCCAGCATTACAGATTATTTGGATGGATATTTGGCTCGTAAATGGAAGGTTGTAACAAATTTTGGGAAATTTGCTGATCCGATGGCAGATAAGTTATTGGTCATGTCAGCTTTTATTATGTTGATTGAAATGAATATGGCACCTGCTTGGGTTGTTGCAGTTATCATTTGTCGGGAGTTAGCTGTGACAGGTTTGCGGCTATTGTTGGTTGAAACTGGAGGAACAGTTTTAGCAGCAGCGATGCCTGGGAAAATAAAAACATTTACGCAGATGTTTTCCATTATTTTTCTGTTATTGCACTGGACACTGCTAGGACAAGTTTTGCTATATATTGCATTGATTTTTACGATTTATTCAGGTTATGATTACTTCAAAGGAAGTGCTTATCTCTTTAAAGACACATTTAGATAATATGAAAAATATCATTGAAGTTCAGCATTTAAAGTATAAATACGATAATCATGTAGATAGTTATATCCTTAAAGATGTGACGTTTCACGTGAAACAAGGAGAGTGGCTGTCTATTGTGGGGCATAATGGCAGTGGCAAGTCTACGACGATTCGTTTAATAGATGGCTTGTTGGAAGCAGAAAGTGGCGAGATTATCATTGATGGAGATAAATTAACTTTTGAAAATATCTGGGAAAAACGGCGGCATATTGGGATGGTTTTTCAAAATCCAGATAATCAATTTGTAGGGGCGACTGTTGAGGATGATGTTGCCTTTGGTTTGGAAAATCAAGGGATGGATTACCAAACGATGTTTGACAGAGTTCAAGAAGCATTAGACATTGTTGGAATGCAAGATTTTAAAGAACGTGAACCTGCAAGGCTTTCTGGTGGACAAAAGCAGCGCGTGGCTATTGCTGGTGTGGTTGCTTTGCGTCCTGACATCATTATTTTAGATGAAGCAACTAGTATGTTGGATCCGGAAGGGCGTTTAGAGTTGATCCAGACAGTTAAAAAGATTAAAGATCGACATGGAATGACTGTTATCTCTATCACGCATGATTTGGATGAGGTAGCTCTTAGTGACCGAGTTTTGGTGATGAAGGAAGGTCAGGTGGAATCAACCAGCACACCAAGTGAGCTTTTCTCACGAGCGGATTTAGAAGATTTAGGTTTAGATGAACCTTTTACAAATCAAGTAAAAGAAACTTTGCTGAATTCAGGCTTTCAATTGCCAGAGCGCTATTTAACAGAAAAAGAATTGCAGGATTATTTATGGGAATCACTTTAGAAAATGTAAGTTATACTTATCAAGCAGGCACTCCTTTTGAGAGTCCTGCCCTTTTTGAAGTCAATTTAGAAATAAAAGATGGCTCATATACTGCTTTGGTTGGTCATACGGGTAGTGGAAAATCAACTATTTTACAATTGCTGAATGGGCTTCTAGTGCCAACTGAAGGAAGTGTCGTGATTGATGATGTCAAAATTACTTCGACATCTATAAACAAGGATGTTAAACAAGTACGTAAAAAGGTAGGCCTAGTTTTTCAGTTTGCTGAAAGTCAGATTTTTGATGAGACCGTTTTAAAAGATGTTGCTTTTGGTCCACAAAATTTTGGAGTATCAAAGGAAGACGCTGAACGTGTAGCACGTGAAAAGTTAACTCTTGTTGGAATTTCAGAAGAATTATTTGAACGTAGCCCATTTGAACTGTCTGGTGGACAAATGCGTCGAGTAGCCATAGCTGGTATTCTAGCCATGGAACCAAATATTCTTGTATTGGATGAGCCAACAGCGGGTTTAGATCCTGCTGGACGAAAAGAATTGATGAGTTTATTTAAACGATTACATGAAACAGGAATGACCATTGTTTTGGTAACGCATTTGATGGATGATGTCGCTAATTTTGCAGATACGGTCTATGTGATGGAAAAAGGAAGGTTAGTCAAAAGCGGAGAGCCTCGGCAAGTTTTTCAAGCTGTAGCATTTATGGAAAGTATTCAACTAGGAGTTCCCAAAATTACAAAATTTGCACAAGAATTAAAAAATAGAGGGCTAACTCTTCCGTATTTACCTATCACCATAAAAGAATTTAAGGAGTTACTACATGGATAGTATGATTTTAGGGCGATATGTTTCTGGAAATTCAATCATTCATCGACTAGATCCTCGCAGCAAACTTTTGTCAATGTTTCTCTTTATTTTAATTATCTTTTTGGCAAATAATATTGTAACCAATGGACTATTATTCGTCTTTACAATGTTATTAGTTGGACTTTCCAAAATTCCTTTAGGTTTTTTCCTTAAAGGATTAAGATCTATGGTCTTTTTGATTGCTTTTACCACTTTATTCCAACTATTTTTTACATCTGGTGGCACGACTTTATTTCAATTTGGCTTTATTAGAATTACTGAAGTAGGTCTGGCTCAGGCGGGTATCATTTTTAGTCGTTTTCTTTTGATTATTATTTTTTCTACCCTATTAACTTTAACAACAATGCCACTTAGTTTGGCAGACGCAGTTGAATCATTATTGCAGCCTTTAGCAGCATTAAAAGTGCCCGTTCATGAAATAGGGTTGATGTTATCAATGAGTTTACGTTTCGTTCCTACTTTGATGGATGATACGACACGGATTATGAATGCTCAAAGGGCGCGTGGGGTTGATTTTGGTGAAGGAAATATTGTTCAAAAAGTAAAATCAATTATCCCTATTTTAATTCCGTTATTTGCTTCTAGCTTTAAACGTGCAGATGCTTTGGCGACTGCTATGGAAGCGAGAGGCTATCAAGGTGGTGTAGGAAGAAGTCGTTATCGTCAATTGAGATGGAAAAAAGCAGATACTTTTTCTATTTTTATTATGTTTGCCTTAGGTTTGATGTTATCTTTTTTAAAAAGTTAAAAAACTTATATTATTGTTAGCTAAAAAACGTCTTGAAGGGCGTTTTTTGCGTATAAAATCAATATTTCTGTAATCTTTGTAATACAATTATAAGATTATAGTAATATTTTATGTGTAATATAGTATTATACGAAAAAAGGAGAAATTGATATATACATGAATACAAAATCAATGAAATGGACTTTATCAGGACTTTTTACGGCAGTTGCTTTTTTTGCAACAGGAGCTATTGCAAGTGCTGAATCTTATACTGTTAAATCAGGTGATACTTTATCAGAAATCGCTAAAGAAAAAAATACATCAGTTGAAAAAATTGTTGAGCTCAATAGAATTGAAAATCCTGACTTGATTAAAGTTGGGCAAATTTTAGAACTTGATGAAGAGAAAAATTCAGAAGTTTCAACAGAAACTACAACAGAAGAAGCTGTAACTTATGAAGATGTGACATATAACGCACCTGCTGCTTCTACTACTTATTCGCAACCAGCTACAGCAAGCACTTCTTCAAATGTTGTTCTTCCTAATGGAAATACTGCTGGTGCTACAGGATCTTATGCAGCTGCTCGTATGGCAGAATTGACAGGTGTCCCAGCATCAACTTGGGAACATATCATTGCTCGTGAGTCAAACGGACAAGTAAATGCTTATAACCCATCAGGAGCTAGTGGTCTTTTCCAAACTATGCCAGGTTGGGGTTCAACAGCAACAGTAGATGATCAGATTCAAGCAGCTTACCGTGCTTATAATGCTCAAGGTCTTTCAGCTTGGAACTATTAAGCAAAATTTTATGATAAATGAGTAAACAAAAAGACGAACCATTGAGTAAAAATGAACTGCACCCCAAAAGTTAGACAAGAAAACTCTAACTTTTGGGATGTTATTTTTATGAAATTAAGTTATGAAGACAAGGTTCAAATCTATTACTTGCGAAAAAGCGGCGCAACTCTCAAGTCATTATCAAAACAGTTTAACCTCAATCAGTCAGGGATCGAATATCTGATTCGACTAATTGATAGGCATGGAGTAGACATTGTCAAGAGAGGTAAGAAGACTTATTATTCTCCTGAACTAAAGCAAAAAATCCTTCATCAAGTTCTTCTTGAAGGGCGTTCTCAATTGTCAGTCTCTCTCGATTTTGCCCTTCCTAACAGGGGGACTCTCCCAAATTGGCTGGCACAATATAAGAAAAACGGCTATACTATTGTTGAGAAACAAAGAGGGAGACCACCAAAGATGGGACGTAAGAAAAAGAAAACTTGGGAAGAAATGACGGAACTAGAGCGACTTCAAGAAGAGAACGAGCGTCTTAGAACGGAGAATGCCTATCTAAAAAAGTTGAGGGAGTTACGCTTAAGGGACGAAGCCTTACAGCGCGAAAAGCAGAGACAATTAGAGAGATGGTCAAGGAAGGATTCCGATTAAGTTTCCTACTAGCTACCGCTAAACTCTCTCGTGCAACTTACTATTACCAGCTAAAACAGCTAGATAAACCAGACAAGGATCAAGAGTTAAAAGCTGAAATTCAATTGATTTATGATGAGCACAAGGGAAACTATGGTTATCGTCGAATTCATCTTGAACTGAAAAATCGTGGTTTTCATATCAATCACAAGAAAGTTCAGCGATTGATGCAAGTGATGGGGCTACAAGCTCGAATTCGCCGTCAACGGAAATATTCTTCTTACAAGGGGGAGATTGGTAAGAAAGCAGAGAATCTCATTCAGCGTCAGTTTGAAGGCTCTAGGCCTTACGAAAAGTGCTATACAGATGTAACCGAATTTGCCTTACCAAACGTCAATGGAAAGCTCTACCTGTCTCCTATTTTAGATGGGTATAATAGTGAAATCATTGCCTTTACCTTGTCACGTTCACCTGACTTGAACCAGGTCAGAACAATGTTAGCCAAGGCTTTTCCTGCTGGAACCTACAAGGGAACCATTCTCCACAGTGACCAAGGCTGGCAGTATCAGCACCAGTCTTATCATCAATTCTTAGAAGCGAAAGGAATTGTCCCATCTATGTCTCGCAAGGGCAATAGTCCAGACAATGGGATGATGGAGTCCTTCTTTGGCATCCTCAAATCGGAGATGTTCTACGGTTATGAGAAGAGTTATCAATCGCTTGATGAGCTGGAGAAAGCTATTGCAACTTATATTGTTTATTACAACAATAAACGGATTAAAACAAAACTAAAAGGACTTAGTCCTGTGCAGTACAGAACTAAATCCTTTCACTAATATTTTTTGTCTAACTTTTTGGGGGCAGTACAAAAATGGTTCGTCTTTTTCTATGGGTGATTGGCTTAGCAAACATAGTTGTTTGTTTTAGAATCTTTGATTGTATATGTAAATATGGTTTACAATTCATGTAAAGTATTATTTACCAAAGCTGTTAAAATTTTCTGAGGCGAATCTGAGATAAAATCTGCCCCATTGTCAGTTAATTCTTTCTTGTTTCCAAATCCCCACAGAACTCCTAAAGTAGCAATTCCGACTGATTTTCCACCAATTATATCAAATTTTGTATCCCCAACAATGATAGATTGTTCAAGATTAGCATGAGAATTATTTAAAGCACGAGTTATAACATCTGCTTTATGATAAGAATTTGGAAGAGAGCCGAAGATACCATTGAAATGTTTATCAATTTCTAGGTATTGTGCCATTTTATGGGCCATTGGTTCATTTTTACTAGTGGTAATATAGACATGGTAATCCGAATGTTCTAATTCTAACAACAGTTCTTTTATACCCTTGTAAAGTTGAGCTTCAAAAACACCGTTATTTTTATAGTATTCTCTAAAGAAAGCAATAGCTTGATTGACATTGGTCTCTGGCACTACAGAAGCGAAACTAACTTCTAAAGGTGGTCCAATGAAAGTATCCAGCTCTTTGCTATCAGGGGCTTTGATATTTAGTGAAGTGAATGCGTATTGGAAAGCATTCTTGATTCCTACAGAACTGTCAACAAGTGTTCCATCTAAGTCGAAAAAAATATATTTAAAATTTTGCATAGTCTAAATTCATGTTTACAGGGCTGTAAACTTTTTCCTTTTGCGTAGAAAGTTATTCTCCAAAAATTTCTTTGGATAATCTACGACCAGTAGGTGTAGCTGCCAATCCACCTTCAGCAGTCTCACGAAAGGCAGTCGGCATACTTGCTCCAACTTGATACATAGCGTCAACTACTTCGTCAACGGGAATTTTTGATTCAATACCTGCTAAAGCTATATCAGCGGCAATGAAAGCGTAGCTAGCTCCCATAGCATTTCGTTTGACACAGGGAACTTCTACTAGACCTGCAACGGGGTCACAGATTAATCCAAGCATATTCTTAATCACAAAACAAATTGCTTGGCTGGCTTGAAATGGGGTACCACCTGCTGCTAAAACAAGAGCTGCTGCACTCATGGCTGACGCTGATCCAACTTCTGCTTGACAGCCACCTTCAGCTCCTGAAATAGAAGCATTATTAGCGATGACTAGACCGAAAGCTCCAGCTGTTAATAAAAAGTCTAGTTGTTGTTTTTCAGTAAGATTTAATTTTTCGATAGCAGATGTAAGGACAGCGGGTAAACAACCAGCACTTCCTGCTGTTGGTGTTGCACAGACCAACCCCATTTTAGCATTGTATTCATTGACAGCAATAGCATTTTTTGCTGCCGTTAAGACAGTATAGTCCGAAAGAGCTTTTCCTGATTGAATATATTTGTGGAGTTTGGCTGCATCGCCACCTGTTAAACCACTCCGAGATTTACTTTCATCTAATCCCATAACGACAGAAGCTTTCATAACTTCTAGATTTCTAGTCATCAAGCGTAAGACTTCATCTCGTTCACGACCTGTCAGTTCGTATTCAGTAGCAATCATCAGTTCGGCAACACTACCCTGAAAGTCTAAATCTGCTTGCTCCACTAATTCTTTGATTGAATAAAACATAAACTCTCCTATTTAAAGAAATTGACATTATGAAGTTTAGGAATTTTCCTGATTTCCTCAATAGCTCCTTCACAGCTGCGACTGTCAATTTCAATGATCATAATAGCTTTTTCACCTGCTTTTTCTCTTGTGACATTCATCTGTGCGATATTGATGTTATAACGAGAAAGTGCTTCAGTAACATGAGCAATCATTCCAGGAACATCCTGATGGACGATAATAATTGTCGGGGTATTCATGCTGAGCGAAACAGAAAAACCATTTAATTCAGTCACTTGAATATTTCCACCACCAATGGAAATACCAGTAACACTAATCGCTTTTTGCTCATTTTTAATGGTGATTTTAGCTGTATTTGGGTGTGGAGCATTGCTATCTTTTTGAATCGTCCAGACAATTTTAATCCCTCTTTTATGGGCAATTTCTAGGCTATTGGGAATATCAGGGTTATCTGTATCCATTCCGAGAATCCCAGCTACAAGAGCCAAGTCCGTACCATGTCCACGATAAGTTTTCGCAAAAGAATTAAATAGTTGGAATTCAACTTCTGTTGGCTCGTCATCAAAAATTGATGAAACAATTTTTCCAATACGAACAGCACCTGCTGTATGACTACTAGATGGACCAATCATAACAGGACCAATAATATCAAAAACAGATTGAAATTTTAGTGAGTTCATCGTAACTCCTTATAAATTCATTATCTTCATTATATCAAAGTTCAGTATATTTTTCTGCCTTTTTAGCTAATAAAATGAATGTGACGTAAATTCTAAACTTCCTTTGAGGTCACTTTTCTTATAGTAACCTTAAAGCAAATAAATATAGGGTGGATTTTAGTCTCTCTTCAATTTGTTTGTAATATTTTTAATGAAAGGAAAAAACAATAGTAATAATTAAGGTATATGATAGTTCTATCACAGAAAAGGAGAATCTAAATGATTTTGAATTTAAAGAATACAAACAAAAAAACTAAAGTAGGTTTAATAAGCTTAGCAGCAACAGCGCTGTTCTTTCTTCCTACACTTGCAAACGCAGATAGTTATACAGTAAAATCTGGAGATACTCTTTCAGCTATTGCTGCATCACATAATACAACAGTTGATAAAATTGCTCAGAAAAATAAGATTAGCAATATTCATCTGATTAGTGTTGGGCAAGTATTGGAGTTAGATGACACAGCTACAAGCCCTACAACTGCGGAGTCAAGTAATTCTGCAACTACCACATCTGGTCTGAGTAATGAAGATGCAGCTGCAAAAGAATGGATTGCGCAAAAAGAATCAAGTGGCAGTTATACAGCCCAAAATGGACAATATTATGGTCGTTACCAATTGAGTTTATCATATTTAAATGGTGACTTGTCAGCAGAGAATCAAGAAAAAGTAGCAGACGCTTATGTAGCGGGTCGTTATGGTTCTTGGTCAGCTGCTAAGACTTTCTGGTTAGCAAATGGCTGGTATTGATGAATACAAAAGATGATTGAGGTTGGGACAAAATGTCTCAATCTTTTTATGATAGCAAGGCTTTAATATAGTAGTTTACGGCTAAAAGCACCATTTTCAGATTATAGATAGAGGCTGCAAAGTTGCTCACTAGATTCGCCCTTTTGTTAGAATTTCTATTGATTCATTCACTGATTTAATAGTTTATCCACTGAATTTTTGGTTTACAGTAGTGTAAAGTTAGTGCTATCTGGTTATTGAAATTTGTCCTTAAGGTTATTTCGTGTTATAATAAACCTTGCTCTAAGCGACCTTCAATCGTTGAAAGCAAAACACGACCTTCAATCGTGAAATAACGAAAAGATGGGAGAACACGATGAGTGATCATTCTAAAACACGTGTCGTTGTCGGAATGAGTGGCGGTGTGGATTCGTCAGTTACGGCTCTTTTGTTAAAGGAGCAGGGCTATGACGTGATCGGCATTTTCATGAAAAATTGGGACGACACAGACGAAAATGGGGTCTGTACAGCTACAGAGGACTATAAAGACGTAGCAGCTGTGGCCGATCAGATTGGAATTCCTTACTACTCTGTCAACTTTGAAAAAGAGTATTGGGATCGCGTTTTTGAATATTTCTTAGCTGAATATCGAGCTGGTAGAACCCCGAATCCAGATGTCATGTGCAACAAAGAAATTAAGTTTAAAGCTTTTTTGGACTATGCTATGACATTGGGAGCGGACTATGTGGCAACAGGTCACTATGCGCGTGTAAAGCGCGATGAAGACGGAATTGTTCATATGCTGCGAGGAGTGGATAATGGCAAAGATCAGACTTATTTCCTTAGTCAGTTATCACAAGAGCAGCTGCAAAAAACGATGTTTCCGTTGGGATATTTAGAAAAGTCTGAAGTTCGAGCTATTGCAGAGAAAGCAGGATTGGCTACTGCTAAGAAAAAAGATTCAACCGGCATCTGCTTTATTGGTGAGAAAAACTTTAAAGAATTTCTGGGAAATTATTTACCAGCTCAACCTGGTCACATGATGACAGTTGATGGTCGAGATATGGGTGAGCATGCTGGTTTGATGTATTATACAATTGGTCAGCGTGGTGGCCTTGGCATTGGTGGTCAGCATGGAGGAGATAATGAACCTTGGTTTGTAGTGGGTAAGGATCTTAGTCAAAATATTCTTTATGTTGGTCAAGGTTTTTATCATGACAACTTGATGTCAACGAGTCTTGACGCTAGCCAATTACATTTTACAAGAGAAATGCCAGCTGAGTTTACTATGGAATGTACAGCTAAGTTTCGTTATCGTCAGCCAGATTCTAAGGTTACAGTAACTGTAAAGGGTGACAAGGCAATTGTCAACTTTGCAGAACCTCAACGTGCTATTACACCTGGACAAGCCGTTGTATTTTATGATGAAGAAGAGTGTCTTGGTGGTGGCTTGATTGACAATGCCTATAAAGATGGTAAGCTTCAACAGTATATTTAGATTGACATTTTTTAGCAATCTGCTAAAATGGATATAGCAATAACTATGATGGTCAAAGCTCATGGATGTTGCAGGCTTTTTGTCCTGCACTTCTAGAGGTTTGACTTTTTTGGTGAAAAAATAAGGAAAGAAAAGATGACACACAATTTTACTGAAAGTTATGATATTGTCGTAATTGGTGCTGGGCATGCAGGTGTTGAGGCTTCGTTAGCAGCCAGTCGAATGGGCTGTAAAGTCCTACTTGCGACAATCAATATTGAAATGCTAGCTTTTATGCCTTGTAATCCTTCTATTGGAGGATCTGCCAAGGGAATCGTTGTACGTGAAGTGGATGCTCTAGGTGGAGAGATGGCTAAGAATATAGATAAAACTTATATTCAAATGAAGATGCTCAATACTGGGAAAGGTCCAGCAGTTCGTGCTCTTCGTGCGCAAGCAGATAAGGAACTTTATTCTAAAGAAATGCGCAAGACGGTTCAACATCAAGAGAATCTCACTTTGCGTCAAACTATTATAGATGAGATTCTAGTTGAGAACGGGAAAGTCGTTGGTGTGAAAACAGCCACGCACCAAGAGTTTGCTGCAAAGGCAGTTGTCGTAACAACCGGTACAGCTCTGCGTGGAGAAATTATTATTGGAGATTTGAAGTATTCTTCTGGTCCTAATCATAGTTTAGCTGCAATTAACTTAGCAGACAATTTACGTGACTTAGGGTTTGAAATTGGGCGTTTTAAAACAGGGACTCCTCCGCGTGTGAAAGCCTCTTCTATTAATTATGAAGAGACGGATATTCAGCCTGGAGACGAAAAAGCGAACCACTTTTCCTATACTTCTCATGATGAGGATTATCTTAAAGATCAGATTCCTTGCTGGCTAACTTATACTAATGGAAGAAGTCATGAAATTATTCAAAACAACCTTTACCGTGCACCAATGTTTTCAGGAATGGTGAAAGGTGTAGGACCACGTTACTGCCCGTCAATTGAAGACAAAATTGTTCGTTTTGCAGATAAAGAGCGCCACCAACTTTTCTTGGAGCCAGAAGGTCGAGATACGGAAGAAGTTTATATTCAGGGGTTGTCAACGAGTTTGCCAGAAGATGTTCAAAAAGACTTAGTGCATTCTATTAAGGGACTTGAAAATGCTGAATTGATGCGAACTGGCTATGCGATTGAATATGATATGATTATGCCACATCAGCTTCGCGCTACTCTAGAAACTAAGAAAATCTCAGGTTTGTTTACAGCTGGGCAAACGAATGGGACATCTGGTTATGAAGAAGCAGCGGGACAGGGCATTATCGCAGGAATCAATGCAGCTCTGAAAGTTCAAGGAAAGCCAGAACTGATTTTGAAACGCAGTGATGGTTACATTGGGGTCATGATTGATGACTTGGTCACCAAGGGAACGGTGGAGCCGTATCGTCTTTTGACAAGCCGTGCTGAATATCGTCTCATTTTACGACACGACAATGCGGATATGCGATTGACTGAAATTGGACGCAGGGTAGGATTGGTTGATGATGAGCGCTGGCTGCGTTTTGAAATTAAGAAGAATCAATATGAAACTGAAATGAAGCGCTTGAGCACTATTAAATTAAAGCCAATTAAAGAAACGAATGAAATAGTTGAAAAATTAGGCTTTAAACCATTGACAGACGCAGTTACAGCGAAAGAATTTTTGCGTCGGCCAGAAGTTTCATATCAAGATGTTGTCAAGTTTGTCGGTTCAGCAGCTGAAGATTTAGATGAAAAGATAATCGAATTGATTGAGACTGAAGTCAAATATGAAGGCTATATTTCTAAGGCGTTGGATCAGGTTGAGAAGATGAAACGAATGGAAGAAAAACGGATACCAGCAAACATTGACTGGGATGATATTGATTCAATTGCGACAGAAGCTCGTCAGAAATTCAAGAAAATAAACCCAGAAACAATTGGTCAAGCTAGTCGGATTTCAGGTGTCAATCCAGCGGATATTTCGATTTTGATGGTTTATTTGGAAGGTAAATCACGAAGTATCTCAAAAAATCAAGAAAAAGCAAAAAAATAAATGATGAAGATGCTTGTTCACATTTCTGAGCAAGTGTTTTTTTCGTCAATAATACTTGACAAAGCTGTAAACTACCAGAGAAATAAAGCTAATTTAATGGGGAAATCAGGTATTTTGTTTTGTAAAGTGAGCAAAGAGATGCAGGAAGATTTAATTTTTTCTAATGTTTGACAGTATTGTTTGGCTTGTTTTAATAAGGGAAAACTCGCTTTTTTAGAGCTTTTGTGGTAAAATGGCGGTTAAGAGGTTTGTGATGAAAAAATTTCGTTTTATTCCAATTCATTTTGTAATCATGGGCGTTATTTCCTTTGGAATTTTAGCTATTTTATTACGAGTTTTTGGTAGCAGCATTCTGATGTTATCTGCGCTTTTTTTGGTGCTTGCTCTTTTGATTTTTCTATTGATTTACCAACAAAAAAGTTATGAAATTGATGAAGTGGAACAAATCCAGTATGTGAATGATCAAGCAGAAAATAGTTTGGCATCATTGCTTGAAAGAATGCCGGTTGGTGTTGTAAAAGTTGATCAAACATCTGGAAATGTAGAATGGTTTAATCCTTACGCAGAGTTGATTCTTACCAATGAAGACGGTGAATTTGATGTGGACTTGTTGCAAAAAATTACCAAAACACCATCTGAGGGTGCTGGATCGTATGCAACAATTGGGGATACAAAATATTCGGTCTACTTAGATCATGCTTCAAGTGTGTTTTACTTTTTTGATGCTTCTAGTGAGTATGAGGCTACTTCAGAATTAGTAACGACAAGGCCAGTTATTGGTATTATTTCAGTCGATAATTATGATGATTTAGAGGATGTTGTCTCAGATTCAGATATTAGCCACATTAATAGCTTTATCGCAAATTTTGTCTCTGAATTTGCAGAAAAATATGCCATGTTTTCTCGTCGTGTGGGAATGGATCGTTTCTATATTTTTACGGATTACACGGTGCTAGATCGGTTAATGCAAAATAAGTTTGCAGTTATTGATCAGTTTAGGGAAGAAGCTAAAAAGCGGGAAATTCCTCTCACATTGAGTATGGGCTTCTCTTATGGTGATAGTAATCATGAGCAGATTGGTAAAGTGGCTCTCTTAAACTTGAATCTTGCTGAAGTTCGTGGTGGTGATCAGGCTGTTGTCAAAGAAAATGATGAGTCAAAGAATCCTGTTTACTTTGGTGGTGGCTCAGCTGCATCGGTGAAACGGACACGTACTCGCACGCGAGCTATGATGACTGCTATTTCGGATAAGATTAAAAGTGTGGACCAAGTTTTTGTAGTTGGACACAAAAATTTGGATATGGATGCGCTTGGTTCTGCTGTGGGAATGCAAGTATTTGCTAGTAATATTATTGATCAGACCTATGCTGTTTATGATCCTCATCAAATGGCTGCGGATATTGAGCGAGCAGTTCGCAGGCTGCAGGATGAAGGGGAGACCAACCTTCTTTCGGTCGCTGATTCGATGACAATGGTGACCAATCGTTCTCTGTTGATTATGGTGGATCATTCAAAAACAGCTCTGACCTTATCAAAAGAGTTTTATGATTTGTTTAACCAAATTATCGTCATTGATCACCACAGAAGAGATCAAGATTTTCCGGAAAATGCTGTTATCACTTATATCGAAAGTGGAGCAAGTAGTGCCTGTGAATTGGTAACAGAGTTGATTCAATTCCAAAATTCTAAGACAAAACGCTTGAGTAAAATGCAGGCTAGTGTGTTGATGGCTGGGATTATGCTGGATACGAAGAAGTTTTCTTCTCGTGTAACCAGTCGGACGTTTGATGTGGCGAGCTATTTACGCACGCGCGGAAGTGATAGTGTGGCTATTCAAGATATTTCAGCAACGGATTTTGATGAATATCGTGAAGTGAATGAGTTGATTTTGAATGGTAAGAAAATTTTGCCGAATGTACTCGTTGCGACAGGTGTAGAAGAAAAATGCTATGATACAGTTGTTATCAGTAAAGCAGCAGATGCTATGTTAGCTATGTCAGGGATTGAAGCTAGCTTTGTCGTTAGTAAAAATAAGCAAAACAGTGTTTCGATATCTGCTCGTAGTCGTAGTAAAATCAATGTCCAACGTATCATGGAAGAACTGGGTGGAGGCGGTCATTTCAATTTAGCAGCAGCGCAAATTCCTGACCAGACAATTGCTCAGGTGGTTCATAGCTTAAATGAAATTATTGTTCGTGAAGTACTAAAAGATAAGGAGTTAGAAGAATGAAAGTAATCTTTTTAGCAGATGTAAAAGGTAAAGGAAAAAAAGGTGAAATTAAAGAAGTGCCTACTGGCTATGCACAGAATTTTCTGATTAAGAAAAATTTTGCCAAAGAGGCGACTGCAGCAGCTATCGGCGAGCTTCGCGGAAAACAAAAATCAGAAGAAAAAGCACACGCTGAAATGCTAGCTGAAGCGCAAGCCATTAAGGAAAAGTTGGAAGCAGAAAGTACAATTGTTGAATTTACTGAAAAAGTGGGACCAGATGGACGGACTTTTGGTTCTATTACTAGTAAAAAAATTGCTGAAGAGTTGCAAAAGCAATTTGGAATTAAGATTGATAAACGATTGATTCAAGTCAAGAATCCTATTCGTTCTGTTGGCTTGATTGATGTGCCAGTGAAAATTTATCAAGATGTGACGAGTGTGATTAACTTACGTGTAAAAGAAGGCTAATGAAAAAATGATTTTTTAAGAGAGGAGGTCTTATGGCAGATATTGATGAATTGCGAGCACAACCGCAGGATATTTTAGCAGAGCAATCTGTTTTAGGTGCGATTTTTATTGATGAAAGTAAGCTAATCTTTGTTCGTGAATATATCGAGCCAACTGACTTCTTTAAATATGCTAATCGGTTAATTTTTAAAGCGATGATTGACTTGGCAGATCGAGGCGATGCCATTGATGCGACAACTGTTCGTAATATTTTAGACAGTCAGGGTGATTTGCAAAATATCGGTGGCTTGTCTTACTTGGTTGAAGTGGTCAACTCAGTACCGACTTCTGCCAATGCTGAATATTATGCTAAGATTGTAGCAGAAAAAGCTGTTTTGCGCCGGTTGATTGCGCGGCTGACAGACTCTATCAATCTAGCTTATGATGGTGCCAGTCCTGCAGATGAAATCATTGCTGGGGCTGAAAAAGCGCTGATCGATGTTAGTGAAAATTCTAGTCGAAGCGGCTTTAAAAATATTAAAGAGATTTTGAATCTTAACTTTGGTAGCTTGGAAACGCGGTCTCAGCAAACTTCTGATATTACAGGGATTGCGACAGGTTATCAAGATTTGGATCACATGACCACAGGACTGCATGAAGAAGAGTTAATCATCGTGGCAGCTCGTCCTGCGGTTGGTAAGACCGCTTTTGCTCTTAATATTGCTCAAAATATTGGAACAAAGCTAGATAAAACAGTCGCTATCTTTTCTTTAGAAATGGGGGCAGAAAGCCTAGTAGACCGAATGCTAGCAGCAGAGGGGTTAATTGAATCACATTCAATCCGTACAGGACAATTGACGGATGAAGAATGGAGCAAGTATGCAATTGCACAAGGAAATCTAGCAGAAGCTAGTATTTACATTGACGATACGCCAGGAATTCGGATTACAGAAATTCGTTCGCGTGCTCGAAAATTAGCGCAAGAAACAGGAAATCTTGGATTAATCTTGATTGACTACTTGCAGTTGATTACAGGGACTGGTCGAGAGAATCGTCAGCAAGAAGTATCTGAAATCTCTCGTCAATTAAAGATTTTGGCAAAAGAGTTGAAAGTGCCAGTCATTGCGCTGAGCCAATTGTCACGGAGTGTGGAACAGCGTCAGGACAAACGGCCTGTTTTGTCAGACATTCGTGAGTCGGGTTCTATTGAGCAGGATGCAGATATTGTTGCATTTTTATATCGAGATGACTACTATGAACGCGGCGGTGAAGAACCTGAAGGGCTTCCAAACAACAAGGTTGAAGTGATTATCGAAAAGAACCGTAGCGGTGCGCGTGGTACGGTAGAATTGATTTTCCAAAAAGAATACAATAAGTTTTCAAGTATTTCCAAGAGAGAGGAATAAACAATGAGTGATGCATTTACAGATGTTGCAAAAATGAGAAAAATTAAAGAAGAAATCAAAGCCCATGAGGGCAAAATGGTAGAAATGACTCTTGAAAATGGCCGTAAACGTCAAAAAAATAAGCAAGGGCGCTTGATTGAAGTTTATCCTTCTTTGTTTATCGTTGAATATACAAGTAATGGAGGTCAACCGGGTGAGATTGAAAATACTTATGTCGAATCTTACACTTATTCAGATATTTTAACGGAGAAAAATCTCATTCGTTATTTGGATTGAGAATAAATAGGTTTTAATGGCGAAAAACTGCTTTGATTGATGTGGCTGGAGTGAAAAATGATTAAAAATCTAGTTTTTGATTTTGGCAATGTTTTAATTGAATGGAACCCTGCTAAGATTTTAGCTGCTTTTGTAAAAGAAGAAGACCGTAAGCGCGTCGAGGCTGCTATTTTTGATTCGGGACTTTGGGCTCAGACAGATACTGGACAATTAACTTTGGAAGCAGCCATTCAGGCGGCTCAAACATTGCTAGATAGTTCTTATTCTGCTACTGTTGAAGCCATTTTTACTCATTGGTATGAGACAGTGGATGTTTATCATCAGCTACAAGAGAAAATTTTTGAATGGGCTCAGCTGGGGTATGGCATTTATATTTTGTCTACTACAAGTGAGATATTTTATGCAGTTGAAAATGCAGGTTTATTACCGATGACGAAAGTTTTGACTGGGAAAATCCTTTCTTACGAAGTAGGGTTTGCAAAGCCAGATAAAAGCATCTATCAAAAGTTACTAACTCAATATGCATTGCACGCTAATCAATGTGTATTTATAGATGATTTACAGATAAATTTAGATGCTGCTAAAAGTCTAGGATTTGAAACTATTTTAGCAACATCTGAACAGCAAAATATAATTGCGATAGAGGAATTGTTGAAGAAGAAAGGTTATTGTCATAGAAAGAAATAATCTGGTAAAAATCCGTCTTTACAGATGGGATTTTTTTTGATATAATGGCTTTTGTGTGAAATAGCAGCAGGAAAGCATGAAGCTCGTCAACAGAACATCAGCTATAAAAGTAGCCTTAGCTGTTTGGGCGAAAATGTTCTGCACGAATCAGAGCTTTCTAAGTGACTATTTCCACCGAAATAATATTATTAGGAGGACATAAATATGTCACGTTATACAGGACCATCTTGGAAACAAGCTCGTCGCCTTGGCCTTTCACTTACAGGTACAGGTAAAGAATTGGCACGTCGTAACTACGTACCAGGACAACACGGACCAAACAACCGTAGTAAATTGTCAGAATACGGTTTGCAATTGGCTGAAAAACAAAAACTTCGCTTCACTTATGGTGTAGGTGAAAAACAATTCCGTAACTTGTTCGTACAAGCAACTAAAATCAAAGGTGGAATCCTTGGTTTTAACTTCATGCTTCTTTTGGAACGTCGTTTGGATAATGTTGTTTATCGTCTTGGACTTGCAACAACTCGTCGTCAAGCTCGTCAATTCGTAAACCACGGTCATATCCTTGTTGATGGAAAACGTGTAGATATTCCTAGCTACCGTGTATCTGTTGGTCAACTGATTTCAGTTCGTGAAAAATCACTTAAAGTACCTGCAATTCTTGAAGCGGTTGAAGCAACTCTTGGACGTCCAGCATTTGTATCATTTGATGCTGAAAAATTAGAAGGTTCATTGACTCGCTTGCCAGAGCGCGACGAAATCAACCCAGAAATCAACGAAGCGCTTGTCGTTGAATACTATAATAAACAACTTTAATCGATGGATTATCAGAGGTTGGGAATCTTCCCAGCTTCTTTTTTTGTTGTAAAGATTACGAAGAAAAGCCCTAGAGAGCTTGTGGGTGCTACTAGGGCAAGGTATAAGAAATATTCTAATCCAACATTTTTAAAAGAAAATCTGCCATTTGTTCAGGGCTTTCTTTTTTTCCTCTAGCAATCCACATTTGACAAACTCCAAAAAAGGCGTTTGTCAGGTAAACATAGCTGTATTCTTTCTCCACTTGACTTAGTAGTTTACTACTAAAGCGCTCTTGTAGGTCTTCAGCCAGCATGATTTGGAATTTATGGCGTAAAAATGTTTGAATTTCTTTTGTTCCGTTTTCTGTTAACAAAACAGAAAGGAGGGATTCGCGTGTGAGAAAATCAAAAACTTCTATAATCGCGCTACGCTTGTCTTGAGCATACTTCTCAAAAATGTATTCTAACTTATGAAAAAGTTTTTGCTGATAATGCTCAATCATGTCATATTTATCTTTGTAATGCGTGTAAAAACTACTGCGACTAATGCCGGCAGTCTTGGTCAACTTGACAGTACTAATCTGGTCGAACGATTCGTGTTCCAGTAGTTCTACCATAGCGTTTTCAATAATCATTTTTGTTTTTTGACGTTTGTTACTTTCTATCATTCTACCTTCCTCTTTTGAACAATTTTATACAACATGTCTAAAAACCAAATTTTTCTCTTGTGAAAAATTTCAGAAACTGTATAATCTATTATATCAAATATTTAGACAATGTGTATAAAAATATTTCAAAAAATAAAATTTTTATACAGAGTGTCTAAGATAGAGGAGAAAAAATGTTCAACGAATGGAAAGCAATTTTTAAAAAACCACTCTTCATTATTGTCATGATTGGTGTTTCCTTGATTCCTGCTCTTTATAATGTGATCTTTTTGAGCTCCATGTGGAATCCTTATGGTAAAGTTTCAGAATTGCCAGTGGCGATTGTGAATAAAGACCAACATGCGACATTTAACAACAACACCTTATCAGTTGGTGATGATATGGTGAAAAGTCTTAAAAAGAATGATGCTTTGGATTTTCATTTTGTATCTGAAGGAAAGGCTAAGAAGGGCTTGGAGAAAGGTGATTATTATATGATTATCACGCTTCCAAGTGATTTATCTCAAAAGGCTGCTAGTATTCTGGATAATAAACCACAAAAGATGCAGATTGATTATCAAACGTCTAGCGGGCACAGCTTTATTGCCAGCAAGATGAGTGATTCGGCTATGACGCGGCTTCAACAAACTGTCGCTAACAATGTGACAAATACATACACGACGTCTCTCTTCAAGAGTATGAATAGCTTGAGGAAAGGCATGACAACAGCTGCTTCTGGTAGTGGGCAACTCGCTTCTGGCGGTCAACAATTAAAAGACGGTAGTCAAACTTTGACAGATAATTTGAATACTTTATCTAGCTCTAGCATAACGTTTGCAGACGGCGCTAATACATTGACGACAGGTTTGGGAACCTATACGCTTGGGGTGCGTCAGCTGTCAGACGGAATTGGTACGCTATCGACACGCCTTTCAGCTTATACGTCAGGTGTCGGTCAATTGGCTTCTGGGACAGATACGCTTTCAAAAGGTCTGACAGACTATACAAATGCTGTTGGTCAATTGGCTTCTGGCTCAGATACATTATCAAAAGGTCTGATAGGGTATACAAGTGCTGTTGGTCAATTGGCTGACGGTTCAGGGCAATTATCAGATGGCTTAACTACCTATACCAATAGTGTGGTAAATCTTGCAGGTGGCGCAAATCAATTAAACGGTCAATCGCAAAACTTATTAGCTGGTGTTAATCAATTGAGTGCTTCTAATGGAGAAATTCAAAAATTATCAAGCGGCGCGCATCAATTAGCTACGGGGCTGAACACGTTAATGACGACTGTTCAACAATCTGGCATGACTGCTGAACAAATCCAACAGCTACAGGATTTGCAAGCAGGTTTAACTACTGTTCAAACCGCTCTGTCAACTGGATCAGACTTGTCAGCCGCTAAAGCAAGCATGACGACTGCTTTAAGCGATATGGAAACGGCTGCGAACACACTTGCCAATAGTGCGACGACAGACAAGGCTACGATTGCAACTAACGTGGCTGCTACAGCTGCTTATCAAAAGTTAAGTGCTAGTGAGCAGGCAGAAATCAATGCTGCGATTTCGCAAACTCCAAGTCAAACTGCTACGACTGCGGCAAGTCTATTGACAAATATTCAAGCGCTCAAGACGCAAGTGACGAACTTGCCAGAGCAATCTTCTAATCAACAAAGCGTAGCTGTCATCGGACAAGCGAAAGGTGCGCTTTCAGAGCTTCAAACGAGCGCACAACAATCCCAAGCAAAAATCCTTGCAGCTTTGCAACAATCAACTGCGGGTGCTAATCAAGTAGCAGCAGGTATTGATCAATTGCAAACGAGCTTAGCAGCAGGTGCTGGTCAATTGGCAAAAGGTGTAACCGACTACACCAATGGGGTTGCGCAGATAACAGCAGGAGCTAATACCTTATCTAGTAAGAATGACCAATTGACATCTGGTATGGCGAAAATCAGTTCAGGTTCTAAGACCTTGGCTGGTAAGAATAGTCAGTTGACATCTGGTATGGCGAAAATCAGTTCAGGTTCTAAGACCTTGGCTGGCAAAAACAGTCAATTGACATCTGGCATGGCAAAAATCAATTCTGGAGCTAATCAATTGGCGGCTAATAATGGTCAAATTGACGCTGGTTTAGCAAAATTAGCAGACGGCGCTAGTCAATTAGTGAACAACTCTGCGGCTCTTGTGTCAGGGGCAGGCAAACTATCTGACGGTGCTGATCAAATTGCGAATGGTTCTACGAAGCTGGCAGACGGCAGCTCAACTATCACGTCTAATCTGGGAGCACTTGTGTCGGGTGCGGACAGCTTAACAGCCGGTTTGACAGACGCCAAAGATCAATTATCCACGGTGACAACCAATAAAGCCAACGCCAAGGCGCTTGCAAATCCATTGACAACGAAGAAAATAGATAAAGACCATGTTGGTAAAAATGGTATTGGGATGGCACCATACATGATTTCTGTGGCACTCTTTGTAGCAGCTATTTCAACCAATATCATCTTTAGCACGTTACCTTCTGGTAAGAAGCCAAAGACACGTATGGAATGGTTGAAAGCACGTATTCAAGTCAACGGCATGATTTCTCTCTTAGCAGGTTTGTTGGTGTACGGTGCGGTACATATGATTGGCTTAACCGCCAACCACGAATGGGCAACGCTTGGTATCATTCTTTTGACCAGCATGTGCTTCATGGCTGTGGTGACGGCTCTGGTAACGTGGAACACTAAGCTTGGTGCTTTCACTTCTTTGATTTTGTTATTGTTGCAACTCGCCTCTAGTGCGGGTACTTACCCACTGCCATTGACGGATAAGATTTTCCAAGATGTCAATCCTTGGTTGCCGATGAGCTATTCTGTTTCGGCTTTGCGTCAAACGATTTCGATGACGGGGCAAGTTGGCGGACAAGTTGCCTTCATGACAATCGTTCTGCTGCTCTTTGTTGGTCTTGGTTTCTTGGTTTACAATCCAAATAAAAAAGAATTAGTTTAATCAAAAAGAGGCTGGGACACTAACATAATCACCCACAGGAAAATGAAATCGGGGAAGATGATGTATAAACAGTGTTCCAGACTCGTTTATTTCTAGAATGAAATTCAACCTGCGGGGTGGATGACAACATCGTTTTTTTACGAAATATCGATGTTTGTCCCACCCTTTTTAAATCAAACCGAAATGGGCAAGGGCATGTGGAATGCCATTTTCATCATTAGAGCGCGTGATGAAAGTGGCTGCTTCTTTGACGGCTGTTTGGCTATTGCCCATTGCAATGGGATAATCTACTGTTTCAAGCATGGTCAGGTCATTGAGTCCGTCTCCGAATGCGTAAGTCGGTGCTTTATCTGCTAGCAAGGTCAGCAGGTGCTGAATCCCAGAGCCTTTGTTACAGCCGTGCGGCGTGATGTCTATCGAGTAAGGGCTGTTACGGAAAAAGTGCAGTTCAGGGATTTCTGTCTGATACTGGGTGTCTTTTTCAGGCTCCTCACTAAAAATGAGCAACATCTGACAAGGCTGGTTTTGATAAATGGTTGGCCCGACTTGGGGCAGGTCTTGATGAAAATATCGGAAATTCCGCTGAACAGTCAGACTGAGCGCCGTCACACGCATTTCTCCTTGCGAATAAAAACCGAGGTCGTGCTCATTTTCCTTTGCCAGTTGCAGGAGCTTGAGAATGCTGTTTTGTGCAATTCGTCCTTCAAACAGGAATTGCTTTTCATGGAGGATTTCCATGCCATTTAGCAAGATAGCGGAATGAATCCCAGCGTCTTCCAGAACTGTCCCCATTTCTCCGCGCCCGCGCCCCGTACAGATAATAGGCAGAAAGCCGTTGGCTCGTAGTTGGGCAATGGCTGTTTTGTTGTCTGCTGGGACTTGTCCTTGGCTATCAACCAAGGTGCCGTCAATATCAAAAAATACAAATCCGTTGTAAGTCATTTGCTTCTCTGTCTCCTTTAAGGTGCTGAAGTTCCACGTGAAACATGAGAAAAAGGGGAAGTACGATGCTGTTTGACTTCTTCTTTCAAGTTTTCGAGCAAGGTCATTTCTTCTGTCAGCTCAAGCAACTGGAGCCCCTTCTGGATAAGGGCGTCGTCTCCTTGGCAAATACCCAGGCGAACCTGAGCAAAGCCGAGCTTGTCGTATCGTTTTGTTTGCTTGGCGAGCGGTAAAATCATCTCGGTGATACGCTGGCAATCGTCAAGGCGGTTGTTGTAAAGGTAGATGGTCGAAAGGTTGGCTAAAATGGAGAATTGTGTACTGTGAATTTCTTTGTAATGCTTATACTTGTTGAGACTGGCTAAGATTTTTTCCGTTATATTTTGAATAGTTTCTAGTGGGAAGAAATAAAGAATGACACTTAGTAAATTTAGGTCACTTTCATAAAAAGTATCTCGTTTTTCTAAATCTGTCCATAACTGTTGAGCTAAAACTTGTGCTTGACTACTGATTTTATTTTTTCTAATTTCAATTAGTATGTTTGCCATACGCAAAATATTGCTAACGGGAATATCATGATGAGCTTTCAAGTAGTCCTCACACTGTTTGGTTAAATCCAATAATTGTTCTGTTTCAACGACAGACAAATAATTTTTAAATTGTAAGATGATCTTCATTCTGTGATTTGAATGATAATAATCACAAATATATTCAAATTCCCCAAAACTCATGTCAATCTGGTGGAGCAGAAATTCCATGGTTTCATAGCTGGGAACGGATTGGTTGCTTTCAAACTTGGAAAGATTGGAGCGAGAAATCCAATCTCCGCAAATCTCTTGCTGGGTGATTCCCTTTGCTTTTCGAATCGTCTTGTAAACTGTGCCAATATCCCAACGCATAGGCGACTCCTTGTGTTAAATATGAAATGTGAAAATAGTGGGCATTTTGTGAATGCCTTTTCATCATATTATATCATATAGATGAAAGGAGAAAAAGTGATGAAGAAAAATACCTTTTCTGCTTCTGCGTTCCATTAAGGACTGTGTGTTAAAACTGTTTTGAAAGTGGTTAATCCTCTTTTTCAGAAAATTTCCTATAATTTCCCATTCATGTTATACTAAATGAGATGATTTTTCTGGATTTCGTTGGCTGATGAGGTGAGGCGAGACAATTTCATTTCGTCCGCGCAGCTGACAAGGCAAACTGATTGTCGTTCACTCCGTCCGCCCGGCGGACGAGATAAACTACTTTTGATTCATGTTGTCCGCCGGGCGGACGGAGTGAACCAAAAGTAAGGGAAACTTTCCGCCGGGCGGACGAAGCAAACAAAAAGTAGTTGAGGTCATCCGCCGCGCTGACGGAAAAAGGAGAAGTCATTGAAACGGTCGCTTTAAGTGACAAGTAAAAAAGGAAAGAAGGAATTTATGAAGCAAGAAAAGCTCATTGGACTTAAAATTAGTAATCTCCGTCATGCGGAATTCACGCAGTTTATCACTCGTTTTTTAGACGATGTGGAGAAAGAAGCGCTCGACTTTAAAAATGAGGACGTCATTACCGCTCTCGTCAAGAAGATAAAAGCAGCCTTGCCTGCTTATCAAGCCTCTCTCGGTCAGATTCGAGCGAGTGAAAAGTCAGCTTCGATTAGTGCGGCTGACGAATTGCGCGACGCTGATTTGCAAGCTCTTCGCGATGCGCTGAAACCGTATCGGGCAGCCAAGCGGGAAGAGGAAAAGTCAGCTTATGCCAGCTTGAAACGCTTGTTTGACCAATACAAAGACGCTCATCAGAAGCATTACGAGGAAGAAACAGCCCTCATTGTCAGCTTACTGGACAAGCTAAAAACAGCCCCATATAAGGAGCAAGTGGGGACTTTAGCGCTTGGGAAATTCGTTGAAAATCTGACCGAAAGCCACTCGACTTTTGAACAACTTTTTGCTTCTCGCTCCCAAGAGAAATTGCAAAAAGTGAGCTATGATGTCAAGCGATTGCGCAAAGAAGTGGCGACGCCTTACCAACAGTTGGCGGACTATGTAGTGATTTTGCACCAAGTCAAAGACGATAGCTTTTATGCGACCTTCCTTTCCGTGCTCAACAACAGCCGCAAGCACTATGCGGATGTCCTTGCCCGTCGCAAGGGCAAAGAGCCTAAAGCAGAAGCAGGAAAAGTAGCAGAAATCAACTAACATTTCTCCTTCATCTTACTTGAAGTTTGTCTATCAGAGTGGTAGGATAAAGGCGAAGAGGAACGAGCAGAAAATTAGAAAGTGTGATGGGATGATAAGATTTCATTTTAATAACGAATTTTGGTTTCGGTGGCGGTTTTATCTGTTGAGTATGATAATATTCTTTTCCTCGGTCGATCCTTACGCGAAATTGGACGTGTTCAATGTGATTTATTTTGCTGTGCTGGGAATATTTCTGCTCTTGCAGATCTTTGTGCCAGAGTGTTCGCATAAGCGATCCTATCCAGTAGGCAGCTATCACTTTAACTGGGAATTTTATAATGACATTTCTTTGTATCTGATGTTTTATTTTTTACGTACTTTCTCTTCTGGTCCGAGAAGCAGCCATGATGTATGGTACTGGATTTTGCTGGTAGCAGATATTCTCGTTATTTGCACTTTTTTTATCAAAAAAGAAAAAGCAGAGAAGAGTGAAGAATAAGATTGCGCTAGCTTCTATTTTCTATTTCATTCTACAGACATCTATTAAACACCTCCAGAAAATGGGGGTGTTTTGTTTTCTTTAGCTTTCTTTTAAGGATTTGCCCGTAAACTACGTGGATAAATGATACGAAGGAGAGCAATCGCATGGCTAAAAAAACATTTAAAGATAAATTTCAACGGATAGAAACTAAGTACGTCATCTCAAAGGAAACGTTGGCAGATTTGCTACAGGAGTTTGAAGCGTATATGGCAGAAGATGAGCATGCCTATTCAACGATTGACAACCTCTACTATGATACGTCAACCTATCAGATGATTCGGGAGTCTTTGGAGAAACCTTATTTCAAGGAAAAATTGCGCGTGCGCACCTATGATGCCAGTCCTCAGGCTGATAGCCAAATCTTTTTAGAAATCAAGAAAAAAGTGTGTAATGGCAAAGGTAGCAATTCTGGTGGACGGTGATGATAGACAAAAGAGGCTGGGAGAACCCAACCTCTTTCGTTTGACCTTCGCTTAGTCGTCAAGGTGTGATAGTGTTTTAATTGCTAACCATTGTGATAGGATTAAAACTAAGAAAAATATATGAAATAATAAATCACGTATAATTGGCATATTTCTACAAATAAATAAAGAAATGAAAGGGGAACAAACAAACCAAATAGCTTGAAAAATAACAATCTTTTTTTCATGTTTAGTAACCTCACTTTTTCCTTTTTCAACCTAAATGTATCACAAAAATAAGAAAAAACAAGTCTATTTTAAAGGAAAATTTATGATATAATAAAGTTGATAACGTTAAAAAAACTAGAGCGAAACAACTCTAGTTTTTTGCATGCTCAGCCTAAAATCTCTAGAATCTCTGTCAAATTATCAATAGTCCAATCTGGTGTTTCTGCTGGATTCGTTATGTGGTTCAAGTGGCTAAATCCCTGTCGGATCCAAATGGTTTGCATTCCAAGTTGTTTAGCCGGAAGAATATCATTGTCCAAACGGTCGCCAATCATCACAGCGTGTTCAGCCAAACAGTTCGCTTGTTGGAAAGCTAACTCAAAAATAGCGAAATCGGGTTTTGCCAAGCCAACATCGGCAGAGGAAATCACCAGATCAATCCAAGAATCAATACCAAATCTTCTCAATCTTGCCTGCAAGTTCGGTAACTGGTTGGCAATAATCCCAATTTTGTAGTGTTGGTGGAGAGTTTTCAGCACATTCTTACAATCAGGATAAAGCACCTCTAAATCAGACCTCCAAGACGGACGCTTCAGACCATAATCGTTCAGAGCTTCCGCATCGCCTTTTTTATTTTCCTTAAAATAGTGGTTCATAGTTTGATAAAATGCCGCATAAGAAATATTAGTATCCGCAATAGCCTGTTCAATCCGATCTTGGTAGGCTTTTTCTTCGTTTACCAAAGTTGAGCCAACATCAAAGAATAACCAATCAATCTGTTTCATGCTGAACCTCTAATAAAGATTGATGTCTCCACTGACAGCTTGGATAGCAAGAGAATCTGTAGAAGTTGATACTTTATGACGGATTGTGTTGCCAATGATTTGGTGGCTCGGCTGGAGCTGATCAGAGATAGAAATGTCTCCGTGCACTGTTTCAAGATCATAGCTGAAATCATGGTGCAGCAGATGAAGTGAAATATCTCCGCTAGTTGTTTGAATGAAAGTCTTACCAGCAATTTCTAAAGAATGCGTGTCGAGATCCCCTGACACAAGAGACAGCTTACAATCCGTCAATTTGGCATGTGCCAGATGGATATCGCCACTGATAAGGGTAACATCGGTTTGTTGCAAATGGCAATGCCGCATAGTCAGATCGCCACTTGAAAGCTCAATCGTTCCTTTTTGTGTTTGAAGATGAGATACAGCTACATCACCAGAAGTTGCTTGAAGTGAGAATGATTGAAGAATCTTGCCATTCGGGATTTGAATGCAAATGGGATGATTATCAAAACCGTTTTTCATGACATTAATAATCCAGTCCAAACCGCTGTAATGTGTGCTGCCTTTTTCTGTAATGTGCCACTTCTCGTTTTGAACAGTAGAAATGATTTGATTGTTGCCTTTTCCATTATAGTATTTGATGTGGAAAAAATCATCAGGTGAAGGCTCAATCAGAATATCTTGCGTGGTGATATCAATATGCAATTCAGAGATTCTTGCATAGTCTTCAAAGATATAAGCATTGTCGGTATATGATTGGTGATTGTGTGCAGATGACTGGTGTTGAGGACGAGTTGACGTTTTTTCTGCTTGATTTGCTGAAAGTGAGCGAATAATCTCTTCGGCTGCGTCTTTGGAATCTCCCAACTCCTCAATGACTTGTGCTTCATTTTCAGGTCCGGCTTCTTCAAAGTATTCCGTAAAATAATCCATTGCTTCTTTATAATCTGCTTCTGGCAATGTTTTCAAGTATTTCTCTAGTGCGGCTAAATAGTCAGTTTTTGTCATGGCGAATGCCCCCTTCTATGATACCGTTGACTGTCGCTGTATATAACTTCCACTCCCTTTTAAGGGTGTTTAACTGCTTTCGTCCCTCTGGAGTAAGGGAGTAATACTTCCGTTTTCGACCTTGATATTCTTGCGAGTAAGTTGTTAAGTAACGATTCTTTTCTAACTTTTTTAAAATAGGATATAAGGTTGATTCCTTGATATTGGCAATCAATTTAATCGTTTGGCTAATCTCATAGCCATAGGAATCTTCACTTTCCAAAATCGCTAGAATGAGAAATTCAATTAGGGTAGAAGATGTTGGAAAATACATGAGCCACCTCCTATGTATAATATTTTTATATATAATTTTTCTATACATAGTATAGTGCTTTTCACTTTCAAAGTCAAGAAAATATATAAAATTTTTATATATTTTTAAAATGTAAGTCTAAAACTATTTTCTTTTCTAGTTTTTTGAGACAGCACATCTGTGATTTCCCTAGGTTTGTTGTAAATAAACCTTAATTCTAGCTTAATTCCTCAATTAAAGAATGTTTTGTATTGAAAAATAGCGTTAGAAAATGGTAAAATATATTAAGTCTTATCTAGAAGTAAGACAAAAGTGATGAATATGATGAAAAAACATAAAATAATTTTTAAATTTCTTGGACAGACGCTGCTTTATTTTGTGATATTTCTAGCGTTGCTTTATTTCTTTAATTATCTTGGTCAAGGCCAAGGTGGTTTTATCTATAATGAATTTTAGGAGCAGACTGTGACCAATTCAGTAATTAACGACATGATTGAAACGATTGAGTATTTTGCTCAGTCTCAACCAGATTTTCCAGTTTACAATGTTCTCGGAGAAGTTCATACTTATCATGATTTGAAAGTGGACTCGGATTCGCTCGCTGCAAAGATTGACAGCCTTGCGCTTCCTGAAAAGTCACCAGTGGTGGTGTTTGGTGGGCAAGAATACGACATGCTGGCAACCTTTGTAGCTTTGACGAAGTCAGGGCATGCTTATATTCCGATTGATAGTCATTCAGCTCTGGAGCGCGTGACAGCGATTGTGGAAGTGGCACAGCCTAGTCTCATCATTGCAATCAATGACTTTCCGCTGAAAGATGTGAACATACCAATTCTTGACTTGGCAGCAGTTCAAACTGCTTTTGCAGCCAAACATCCTTACGAAATTACACACCCTGTTAAAGGTGATGATAATTACTATATCATTTTCACTTCGGGAACGACTGGAAAGCCAAAGGGTGTGCAAATCTCGCACGATAATTTGCTTAGCTTTACCAACTGGATGATTACAGATAAGGAATTTGCGACTCCAGCTCGTCCGCAAATGTTGGCGCAGCCACCTTATTCTTTTGACTTATCGGTTATGTACTGGGCGCCAACCTTGGCACTTGGAGGAACACTTTTTGCAGTTCCGTCTGCTATTACGCAAGATTTCAAGCAGCTGTTTGAGACTATTTTGAACTTGCCAATCGCTATTTGGACATCAACACCGTCTTTTGCAGATATGGCGATGCTGTCTGAGGATTTCAATGCTGAAAAAATGCCAGGCATTACGCATTTCTACTTTGACGGAGAAGAATTGACGGTTAAAACAGCTCAAAAATTGCGTGCTCGTTTTCCAAATGCACGTATTATCAATGCTTACGGTCCGACAGAAGCAACTGTGGCTCTATCTGCTGTTGCTATAACGGATGATATGCTGACAAATATGAAACGCTTGCCGATTGGCTATACCAAAGCGGATTCTCCAACTTTTGTGATTGATGAAGACGGAAACAAATTGCCAAATGGTGATCAAGGAGAAATCATTGTATCTGGACCAGCTGTATCAAAAGGCTATATGAACAACCCAGAGAAAACAGCCGAAGCATTTTTTGAGTTTGAAGGGTTACCAGCCTATCATACAGGCGATGTTGGTACTATGACAGATGAAGGTTTACTGCTTTATGGCGGTCGTATGGATTTCCAAATCAAGTTCAACGGTTTTCGTATTGAATTAGAAGATGTTTCCCAAAACCTGAACAAGTCTCAATATGTGGACTCAGCTGTGGCTGTACCGCGTTACAATAAAGATCATAAAGTACAAAACCTTCTAGCCTATGTCATCCTGAAGGACGGGGTTAAGGAACAATTTGAGCGTGAGATTGATATCACCAAAGCTATCAAAGAAGATTTGCAAGATATTATGATGTCTTATATGATGCCTTCCAAATTCCTTTATCGGGATTCCTTGCCATTGACACCAAATGGTAAGATTGATATTAAAGGTTTGATTAGCGAGGTCAACAACCGATGATGGATTTCATAAGACAGCTTCCTCACTTGGAACCGTACGGGGATCCGCAGTATTTTGTTTATATCATTTTAGCCGTTTTGCCAATCTTTGTTGGTTTATTCTTCAAAAAAAGATTTCCCATTTACGAAGCTCTGGTCAGCTTTGCTTTCATCATATTTATGTTAATTGGACCTAAATTAACACAAATCTATGCTTTACTGTTTTATGTTCTTTGGCAAATGCTTTGGGTCTGGTCTTACAAAATTTATCGAAAAGCAAGAGACAACAAGTGGATATTCTACTTGCACATTGCTTTGTCTATCCTACCGCTTTTCTTTGTAAAGGTAACGCCAGCTATTTATGGTCATCAATCACTCTTGGGCTTTTTAGGAATTTCCTACTTAACTTTCCGTTCAGTAGGAATGATTATTGAGCTGCGGGATGGTGTTCTAAAAGACTTTAACTTATGGGAATTTCTACGTTTCATGCTCTTTATGCCAACTTTTTCAAGTGGGCCGATTGATCGTTTTAAGCGGTTCAATCAAGATTATGAAAATATCCCTGAGCGTGATGAACTGCTAGATATGTTGGAGCAATCCGTTCAATACATAATGCTTGGTTTCTTATACAAGTTTATTCTTGCACATATTTTAGGCTCAATGATTTTGCCTCCTCTCAAGCAATATGCAGTGCAAATGGGTGGTATCTTCAACCTGCCAACTCTAGGAGTGATGTATGTATTTGGATTGGATTTATTTTTTGACTTTGCGGGTTATTCCATGTTTGCCCTTGCCATTTCCAATCTAATGGGAATTAAAAGTCCGATTAACTTTAACAAACCATTTATCTCTCATGATTTGAAAGAGTTTTGGAATCGTTGGCATATGAGCCTGTCATTCTGGTTTCGTGATTTTGTATTTATGCGGCTAGTCACAGTACTTATCCGAAACAAAGTTTTTAAAAATCGGAATACCACTTCAAGTGTCGCTTATATCATCAATATGTTGGTCATGGGCTTTTGGCACGGAGTCACTTGGTATTATATTGCTTATGGACTTTTTCATGGTCTAGGACTCGTTATCAATGACGCTTGGGTGCGGAAGAAAAAGACCATCAATAAAGAGCGGAAAAAGAAGAATTTGCCACTATTACCAGATAACAAATGGACACAAGCAGTGGGGATGTTTATCACCTTTAATGTTGTAATGTTTTCATTCTTAATCTTCTCAGGATTTTTGAATGACTTATGGTTTAAAAAATAAAAAAGGAGTTCTCTAATGGACGTAAAAGCAGAAGTATTAGAAATTATTGATGATTTATTTATGGAAGATGTATCAGACATGATGGACGAAGATTTGTTTGATGCAGGAGTTCTGGACAGTATGGGAACGGTTGAATTGATTGTTGAATTAGAAAACCGTTTTGACATTCATGTTCCCGTCTCAGAATTTGGTCGTGATGATTGGAATACTGCTAATAAAATTATTGAAGGCGTAACGGAGCTTCGTAATGCTTAAACGATTGTGGCTCATTTTAGGCCCAGTTTTCTGCGCCCTTTTGATGGTGGTGGCTTTACTATTTTTCTACCCAACCAAGCAACAACATGATTACCAAGCTGAAAAGCGCTCAGCTGTTACTTTGACGGCGGGAAGTTTCAAGGGAAGAACGCAAAAAGTACGTGCTTTGACAGATAAGAAGCACCGCTTTGTTCCTTACTTTGGTTCAAGTGAATGGCTGCGCTTTGACAGCATGCATCCTGCGGTTTTGTCAGAAAAATATAAGCGGAATTATCGTCCATATTTTTTGGGACAACGTGGAGCGGCATCTCTCACACAATATTTTGGGATGCAACAAATGCTCCCGCAGTTAAAAAATAAGCCAGCTGTCTATGTTGTCTCTCCTCAATGGTTTACTAAAAAAGGCTACAGTCCAGCAGCATTTCAACAATATTTCAATAGTGATCAATTGACTAGTTTCTTGCGCCAGCAAGAAGGAGACATTGATGCTCAATATGCGGCGAAGCGCCTCCTGCAACTGTATCCTACGGTGGCTATGAAAGACAATGTAAAAAAAATAGCTAATCATCAGAAACTGTCAAACTTTGACAAACAGTACGTCCGTCTTATCAGCCGTTTAAATAAACGTGAGGATGCCCTTTTCAATTCTCTTTTTGCCGAACGTAATGAGAATTATGAAAAATTGGTACAGCCTCAAATTAAGCGTTTGCCAGATAAATTTTCTTATCAGGATTTGGAAGAATTTGCGACAAAAGATGCTCAAAGAAACACGACTAATAATGATTTAGGAATTGATAATAAATTTTATAAGCATCGCTTGCGGAAACGTATTAAAAAGTTTAAAGGAAAGCAAGCAAAGTTTTCTTATACCAAATCTCCCGAGTATAACGATTTACAACTTGTTTTGAAGCAATTTGCCAAGTCAAAAACGAATCCAATTTTTGTTATTCCTCCTGTCAATGCGAAGTGGATGGCCTATACTGGTTTGAGTCAAGAAAAATACCAACAAGCAGTGAAGAAAATTCGTTATCAGTTGGAAAGTCAAGGTTTTACCAATATCGCGGACTTTTCAAACGATGGTGGGAAGCCCTACTTTATGCAAGATACCATTCACATGGGCTGGCTTGGCTGGTTGGCGTTTGATAAGGCTGTCAATCCTTTTATTTCCAATCCTAAGCCTGCTCCGACTTACCAGATGAATGATCGATTCTTCAGCAAAGAATGGGCAAATTATGACGGAGCAATTGAGAATTTTAAATAAGAAAAATAAAACACGAACACAAATTAACTAGTTGGTTGCTAGTTTGCTTGTCCGTGTTTTTTTATATGGGGAACTAGAGAATTTTATGAATCTGTCAGCTTTTCTATTGTATTTTGGCAAGATAGCTGTTAATCCAAGACGTATTGCTCAATTGCTTGAGCGACACCATGATTATTATTGGTGTGGGTAACGGCTGCAACTTGCTCTTTGACTGCTTTAGGAGCATTTCCCATAGCCACTCCTAATCCGGCTAATTTCAGCATGGGGAGGTCGTTGAAATTATCACCAATTGCCATGACTTGCTGGAGAGGAATTTGGTAAAAATGAGCAATCTCTTGAAGAGCATTTTCCTTAGAAACCTGTTTAGCTGTAACTTCTAGATAATTCTCTTTGGAAAGATAAAAGGCTGTTTTAGGAAAATTTGTGTTTTGCAGAGAGTCGTGAAGATTTTGGATGGTGATCGCTTCACCTATCAGAAGAAGTTTGTGAATAGAAGCACGATCTTCTACAACAGAGACTAGAGATTGAAGGATGGGATTTTCACCGGTAATATCTGCTTCCTCCTGAACCCATTTGTCAATCTGTTCAGCAAACCAATCCTTTCCTGAATAGAGATTAATAGCTACAGCTGGAAACTTCTCTTGGACGAGCTCTAGCAAATACTGAACTTCTTTTTTATCCAAAGCGTGTTCCATTAAAACATCATAATTCTGGGAATTTCCTTTGATGACAAGAGCGCCATTGTAGCAAGCCAATGGATTGTCAATGAGACCAAGTTGCTGTGCGATTGGCTCCATGCCAAGTGGTGAACGCGCAGATGCCAACACAAAAGGGATTCCTTTTTCCTGCAAAAGAGGAAGCTGTGTTTTTAGCTGATAATCAACTTGGTGTTGGTCATTTAAAATAGTACCGTCAATATCGCTTATGACAAGGCGGATAGGTCGTTTGTTCATAAAATTTCTTCCTTATAAGCATGATATCATTGTGGGGTGATAATCAGAATGTTCATTTTCTTCTTTGTTATTATTTTAACACAAAAAAGAATTTTTGAAAGCGGTTTAGCTGTTTTCTATTAAGACAAATTTAAGCAAAACAAGGTATATTATAACTAATCCTAAAAAACTTTTTTCATCATAATCTCCTAAACAAAAAGCAGTCTTTCTGTACTGCCCCCAAAAAGTTAGACAAAAAATATTAGTGAAAGGATTTAGTTCTGTACTGCACAGGACTAAGTCCTTTTAGTTTTGTTTTAATCCGTTTATTGTTGTAATAAACAATATAAGTTGCAATAGCTTTCTCCAGCTCATCAAGCGATTGATAACTCTTCTCATAACCGTAGAACATCTCCGATTTGAGGATGCCAAAGAAGGACTCCATCATCCCATTGTCTGGACTATTGCCCTTGCGAGACATAGATGGGACAATTCCTTTCGCTTCTAAGAATTGATGATAAGACTGGTGCTGATACTGCCAGCCTTGGTCACTGTGGAGAATGGTTCCCTTGTAGGTTCCAGCAGGAAAAGCCTTGGCTAACATTGTTCTGACCTGGTTCAAGTCAGGTGAACGTGACAAGGTAAAGGCAATGATTTCACTATTATACCCATCTAAAATAGGAGACAGGTAGAGCTTTCCATTGACGTTTGGTAAGGCAAATTCGGTTACATCTGTATAGCACTTTTCGTAAGGCCTAGAGCCTTCAAACTGACGCTGAATGAGATTCTCTGCTTTCTTACCAATCTCCCCCTTGTAAGAAGAATATTTCCGTTGACGGCGAATTCGAGCTTGTAGCCCCATCACTTGCATCAATCGCTGAACTTTCTTGTGATTGATATGAAAACCACGATTTTTCAGTTCAAGATGAATTCGACGATAACCATAGTTTCCCTTGTGCTCATCATAAATCAATTGAATTTCAGCTTTTAACTCTTGATCCTTGTCTGGTTTATCTAGCTGTTTTAGCTGGTAATAGTAAGTTGCACGAGAGAGTTTAGCGGTAGCTAGTAGGAAACTTAATCGGAATCCTTCCTTGACCATCTCTCTAATTGTCTCTGCTTTTCGCGCTGTAAGGCTTCGTCCCTTAAGCGTAACTCCCTCAACTTTTTTAGATAGGCATTCTCCGTTCTAAGACGCTCGTTCTCTTCTTGAAGTCGCTCTAGTTCCGTCATTTCTTCCCAAGTTTTCTTTTTCTTACGTCCCATCTTTGGTGGTCTCCCTCTTTGTTTCTCAACAATAGTATAGCCGTTTTTCTTATATTGTGCCAGCCAATTTGGGAGAGTCCCCCTGTTAGGAAGGGCAAAATCGAGAGAGACTGACAATTGAGAACGCCCTTCAAGAAGAACTTGATGAAGGATTTTTTGCTTTAGTTCAGGAGAATAATAAGTCTTCTTACCTCTCTTGACAATGTCTACTCCATGCCTATCAATTAGTCGAATCAGATATTCGATCCCTGACTGATTGAGGTTAAACTGTTTTGATAATGACTTGAGAGTTGCGCCGCTTTTTCGCAAGTAATAGATTTGAACCTTGTCTTCATAACTTAATTTCATAAAAATAACATCCCAAAAGTTAGAGTTTTCTTGTCTAACTTTTGGGGTGCAGTTCATTTCTCGATTGCTTTTTTGTATGGAATTCATGTTATAATGAAATCATGTTATCAAAAGAATTTAAACACATCATGCAGACAGATACAGTCGCAACGGCTAAGTCCTTGTTAGGTATGCAATTGTGCTTAGACGGACAAGTGTTGGGACGAATTGTTGAGACAGAAGCCTATTTGGGAGCTAAAGATAGTGCTTGTCATAGTGCGTGTGGCAGACGAACACCGAAAAACGAGTCTATGTATTTATCTGCTGGACACTGGTATGTCTATCAAATCTACGGACATCAAATGCTGAATCTAGTCACAAGGGCTGAGAATGTCGCAGAAGCCGTCTTGATTCGAGCCTTGGAATTACCAGACGGTACATTGCTTGCCAACGGCCCAGGAAAATTAACCAAATTTGCAGGGATTAGCAAGGAATTTGATGGTCAAGGTTTGACTACTTCAAGATTGCAATTGGTAGAAAATGCTGTCCCGCTTCAAATTGGCTCGCGCTCTCGAATTGGCGTGACTTGCACAGATGAATGGCGAGCTGCGCCTCTAGGCTTTTATGTTATGGGCAATCGGCACGTTTCTAAAATTTCGAAGGTAGGTTTATTGCCAGATGCTAAGACATGGAAAATAGATAATTAAAAAAACAGAGTGGAGAAAAGAACCCAACAACTGAAAAAGGTTCACTTTCCATTCTGTTTTTGATTTTTATAAAATTTTATTAGATTTTTCTACATAGAAGAGGGCAATAATCATAATGATTGTAAGAATGAGCAAGACACATACAGCAGGTAGCCAAGAATGGAAGAAATCGGCACTATAACCAAATAGAGCTGGTCCAAAAGCAGCTAGTAAATAACCACCTGTTTGTGCTAAGCCAGATAGCTGAGCAGTTTGTTCAGGGCTACTCGTTTTTGTTGAAAAAGTAACCATAAGATATGGGAAAAGAGCACTCACAGCTGACCCAATGAGGATATTGGCAATAAGCCAATAAAAGAAATCATTCGTTTGAATTAAGAGCATGCTAATACCAAGGATACCCGCAGCAGAGATAATTGCTAACATTATCATACGATGACGAGGAGACAGCCGTGTTGTCAAGCTAGGAATGGTCATTGAAAAAGGTAGACTAATCAAGTTAAAGACAGAGGCTAAAACTCCAGCAGAAGCATTTGAAATGCCGGCTTGTGTTGCCATAGTTGGTAGCCAGGTTAGGCAAGTATAAAAAAGCAATGATTGCAAGCCACCAAAAATAATAATAGCCCAAACTTTTTTATTTTTCCAGATAGAGTTACCTTGTTGCTCTTTATTTTTGTTCACTAAGAAATGGTTATAAGATGTATTTGGTAGCCAAATCAAAAATGCTAAAAGACAAACCATTGTCAAAAAAAGGACAAGACCTTGCCATGAAGTTGCTTTTGTTATCGGCACTGCAATAGAAGAAGCAATAGCAGTCGATAACCCCATAGAAGTGACATACATCGTTGTCAATAGCCCGATCCGATACGGTTGGTTGGCTTGAATGACGCTTGGCAGTAATACGTTAAGCACCGCAATGGAAGCTCCAATGAGAATGGTTCCTATATAAAGAAGTGGTAGATTAAAAATCCGAATGAAGGATCCAATGGTAAGCAGAGCAAGGACGAGAGTAAAAAGCCGTTCGAGCCCAATTTTGCTCGCTAAACGCGCCGAAAATGAAGAGCAGAGAGCAAACATGATTAAGGGCAGACTGGTCAAAAGACCGAGGGAATTAACTGAAACATGAAGCCCGTTGGCAATGTCTGTTAAGACAGTTGGAAGCGTTGTAAAGGGCGTCCGCAAAGCGACACCCACCATGATAATTCCTGGTAATAAAAAGATAGAATGTTGTTTTTTCATAAATTCTCCTAGAAGAGTTCTTAAAAAAATTATACCATAGAGATAGCCAAAATTATAGCCCTATATTAGTGCATTAGCTCAAGATAGTAGGCTGTAATAGTGGCTTCATCGATTTTATTTCGTTGTCCCAACCACCAAGTAACTGTTTCGATAAAAGTTGTTGTGACATAGTTTTTTAAAAATGGTTCTGGTAAATTAGATTTTTGTGTCAATAGCTTTTCGCGAATGAGAGGAAAGAGATAGTGTTCTAGCTCTAATTTTAAACGATTAATAAAATAGATATTTTTAGATAATAATAAAGTGGCTATTTTATCTTGATTTTTCCTGAAATGGTAAAAAATATGAGCTGTTGCATCAAAAAGCTCACTTGCTTGGTATCGTTCGACAAATGTATGTTGGAACAAATCTTGACACATTTCTTCAAGTAGTGCTTCTTTTGTCTCAAAATGAGCATAGAAAGTCGACCGACCGACATCTGCAAGGTCAATGATTTCTTGAACTGTGAGGGACTCATAGCTTTTTTGATTCAAAAGAGTGAGAAAAGCCTGATAAATGGCTGTGCGTGATTTTTTAACTCGTCTATCCATCATTTCCGAACAAATCTCCTTAAATGTACACTATCAAACGAAGCATTAGATTTGTTTCTTGTTTCCTCCGTTAAAATAGTAGATAATATAATTGAACAAAGTGTTTTGTTTTGAATACATTATACAATAAATAAAATCAAATCTCAATGTGCGATTAGAAGGAGACAATAATGAAATCAAGCAAAAATGTCTGGATTGCATTTCTATTAAACTTTTCTTTTGCAGTTATTGAATTTATCTTTGGAGTTCTTTTTAATTCTAGTGCTGTGTTAGCAGATGCGGTGCATGATACGGGTGATGCCCTAGCGATTGGTTTATCAGCATTTTTTGAAAAAATTTCCAATAGACGAGGTGATAGAAACTATACATTAGGCTATAAACGGTATAGTTTGCTGGGAGCTATGTTGACTTCTACCATTTTAATAGTGGGTTCTATTCTCATTCTGGTTGAAAATGTACCCAAATTGTTTGCGCCTGAACGGGTAAATTACGACGGTATGCTTATCTTGGGAATTTTTGCAATTGTAATCAACTTTGCAGCCAGCAGGGTGGTTAGTCATGGACGGACGCACAATGAATCCATTCTGAGTCTGCATTTCTTAGAAGATATTTTAGGCTGGTTGGCTGTGATCTTTGTATCCTTCATTCTTCGTTTTACAAACTGGTATTTCCTTGACCCATTGCTTTCACTCATCATTTCAACCTTTATCTTGAGTAAAGCACTACCAAAGTTTTGGGAAAATGTTCAAATCTTTCTTGATCACGTACCGAGCGATGTAAATCTGAATGACCTTTATGTAGAAATTCAAACAATTGAGAATATCCAAGCAATAACTCAGTTAAATGTTTGGACAACCGATGGACTAGAAAAATTTGCGATGATTCATATTTGCATGAAACATCCCGAACAACAAGCAGAAACTCAGCAGCTCATTCGCCAACATCTCAAAATGTATGGAATTACAAAAGTCACCATTCAGACAGACGAAAGTTTAGATGAGCATGAAGAATGCTGTATTGGCGAGCAACAGTGAGGGGCAAAAAGTTTAAGACAGATGTTTTAAACTCTTTATTTGTATGTTTTCTTTTTAATGATTGTTGAAAATTCTACTTTCATAAAATGGTTGATTATTTTAGGTAATCATTGTATTATTCAATTAGATATAGTATACTTCATTTTAAAAACAGGAGGTATCTGTCATGAAAAAATCAATTAAACAAAACAAAGAAGTTATTGGAGGATAGCATGGAAACAAAAGCATGGCTATTATAGTAGATGAGTAGAAAATACTTTTGTAAGTCCTTTGTATGCATGCTATAGCACTTGTAATACAAGCAAAGAATATAGACATACTTAGTTTATTGAGTAATGGATTATACTGTGGTGTACTTAAAAGTCGATTTATAATCAACTTTTAGTTTTTATATGATAATTTGGAGGTAAATTATAGTGTTTGATAGGAACAAAACAAATCACCTGACGGGTCTGCTTCTGATATTTCTGTGTTCTATCCTTATCTTATTACCTCAATTTTTTTCAGGTAACTTAATTTTAGGTTCGGATTCCATCTTTCACTTTAACCGATTTTATGATACAGCTGAACAAATTAAGAATGTCAATTTTAACTATCATATCTCTCTATATGGTTTTCAGCAGTCTGGACGGATAGTTAATGCCCTTTATGGTCCTTTTATAGCTTATTTTCATGGCTTCTTGGTTCTAATCAGTAAGAATTGGTTTATCTATCAGGTCTTATCCAATATTGTATTATTCAATCTAGCTGGCTTGTCTATGTATGTGTTTCTTATTAAAAGTAAAATGGAGCAGAAGTACGCTGTCCTTGGCGCTTTGCTCTATATCTCTAGCTACTCTATTCAATATTGGACAATTCGGCAAGGATTTACCAGTTGGGGTGCAGCTTTAATGCCCTTAGCTTTGAGTATCTTATTTGAACTAAAGGATACGAAACAGGTACCAAAATATACCTTAGGCATTTATACAGCTTTGATGGTTCAGACACATATGCTATCTTCCGTATTATTAGTGCTGATTTACTTACCATTCTTTGCTTTAGCATTTTTTCAACATCCTAAAAAGTTGGTTTTCATAAAAAGATTACTTGTTGAAATAGGGATTTTCTTTGGATTGACTATGAATATCTGGTCTAGTTATTTTTACCTTTTAACTGGTAATCAACTCATAAGTCCTAAAATAAATACATCTATGAGCCTCAATACCATTAACCAAAATAGTTATTATTGGTTGATGAATCCAGTAACGCTGATTCCCATTTTTCTCCTTGTCTATTTCTTTTTCTTCAGAAAATGGAAAGACTTAGATAGTGGAATGAAGACATGGTTTTGGGTCATGAATGCTTTCTTGTTTTTAACAACTAGCATTTTCCCTTGGAACGATTTAATTGAGAGAAGAAATCCAGTTGCTCAACTAATCCAATATCCTTTTCGTTTTTTCGTTCCTGTAACCATTATTCTTATCTATTTAGCCCTGAAGTTTATCTCAACCAGTCTACCTTTTCAAAAAACAAGGAAGAAAATATTCTTATCTATTTTAGTAGTAAGCCTTATTCAGCCTACTGTTCTAATTGCGACGGCAGTTCTGGATTGGAATTCATCAGATAACTTTTTGCGTAATCAGTATAAAGTAGTTTTTACTGGAGATTCCGATACTATTAAAAGTTCTTTCTATGATGTAGATAAGCAAAAAGCATTAGAATTAGTTGCCAAAGGAACGCCTGACTATCTGCCCTCTTATGGACAATTGGCTGAACAATCCAGTTCTTATTACGATGCCTACCTCACCAAGGTCATCCAAAATCAAGGCTTTAAAAAGACAAGAAAAAAGAGTGGATTGACTTTAGAGTGGCAGGGGGATTCCACTTCGTTTAGAGAGTTGCCTATAATAGTTTACAAGAATACTATCATTACATTTAACGGGCAGCAGTTGAATAATGACCTCTTAAATTTAAGTGCTATCGGAACTCCCACTTTCCAGCAACTTCCAAATGCTAAAAATAGTGTCACCATTTCCTATAAAATGGAAGTGACAGAGAAGGTTATGATAATTTTCTCAGAACTAGCTTGGCTCATTATTCTTATAGTTGTTTTATTTAAGTCTATTTTTATCAATAAGGGCAAGAAATAAAGCCATAAAGAATAAATCAAAAACAGTAAATTTGTTTTAAGAGTTGCAAGATATAGACGGTTACATTGTATGCAAGCTGTGAGATATGATAGATAGGTTACACTAAAACAGTCCGCTTAGTAAGGACAAAAAAGCCTAGAAACGTTGGTTTCATAGGCTTTTTTAATCTCAATTATTTCACTTCTGTAAGGAATACTTAAAATCTATTTTAGTTGTGACAAACCTTATTAAATCAAGGTTTATAAGCTATTGATTTGGATAAAACTGTCAGAAGTTGCCAAAAAGGTTGCCATGAATTTCATGAGGTTAGCTCCGCAATTTTATTTAGATAAATATCTACCGCTTGTGTTTGATTTTTAGGGGCAAGCTCGGCATATATATCCATAGTAGTCTTGATAGACTTATGTCCCATACGAACCTGTAACTCTTTCCAATTCATACCGGCATTTAACATCATAGAAGCATGTGTATGACGGAACAAGTGAAAACCATAGTTAGGTAGATTAACTTCCTGTAATCGTCTTTTGAGTGTCGCACGTTCATTCCTATCGCACATATAGTTTCCGTAGATAGTTGGGAAAATCAACTTACTTTTTGAAAGACCGTTCTTCTTGAAATAAAGATTCATTTCATCATGGAAGTTTTGAAGTTGTTCAATAATTTGGTACGGAACAGCTATTCTTCTATTGCCTGAATCAGATTTAGGAGTATTTTTACAAACAACCTTTCCTTTTAATCCTAACTTAGGTTTCGCATTTTTCCAAACAAGAGTTTTAGTGACTAATATTTCAGAACTTTCAAAATCAAGGTCATAGATAGTCAAAGCTAATAGCTCATTGATTCTCATTCCTGAAGCAAGTAGACTGTCGCAGATAACTTTAAATCGCCGATTAGCCCTAGTATTAGGTAAAGTATCAACGAAATTTAGCCAGATAGTTAAATCTTCATCATGCAGAACCATAATGCGTTTTTGATTGCTTTTAGGTTTTGGGGGAATTTTGATAGATTGAGCAGGATTATGCTTTAATTCAAAGTGTGTTATTCCAAAATCAAAAATATCACTTAATTTATGGGCAATAGCTCCAAAATCTTTAGCACAGCCTTTTTCAGCTCTTTTTATTCCAGAATCTACAGATTCTTTTGATTTTGTTGCAAGCTCGTTAACCCAGTTTTGAATATCAGACGAAGTAACTTTATCAGGCTGATATTGCCCGAATTGGGGGAGGATATAGGTATCTAGATAGTTCCTCACTCGGTTTAGAGTGTTATCTGAGCTGACCCAAGTCTCGTAGTTGGAGAACCACAGTTCAGCTAAATCTGACAAGGTAGCAATGCTAAAAGTTTCTTTCCTTGTTGAACCACTTTCTTCAAAATCAATTTTAGCTTGAATAATTTTACGGTCTAAGGAGCGTAAGGTTTTAGCTGTTACGGTTGTTTTTACAGGTTTTCCAGTCTTTATATCTAAGCCTAGATAGATACTCTTTGCTGAATAACTAATCTCGCCATTGTCCTTTACTTTCTTGAGGACGGTTTTTCCTTTATGGATAATTTTTTCTATATTCATTGCTGCTCTCTTCAATCAATCGAAGAATTGAAAAAAGCTAAAATAGATAGTATCTCACTTTCTTTTTTGATACTCCTATTTTAGCACATTTCACTTCTAGTTGTGGCTTAAAAACTCTAAAACAGTATCAATATGATAGTAAACGGTTCTAGTACCCTCAATAGGTGGTTCTAAACGTTTAAGACCTCTATTTTCCCATGACTTCAATGTATTTGGAGATATACTCAGTAAATCTAATAACTCTTTTTGAGTATAAATAATACCAGTTCTATTCTTTTCACTATTTAAATGTTTTAGTAGGTCAATAACAGTAAGAAGCATGAGTTCAATTTGCTTTAAATCAAAATTATTGCTAGACATACTATTCTCACTTTCTTTGGTAAATATAATTGAAATATGAGATAATAGCAGTAGGGGTAAGCTACTGCTTATCTCTCGCTAATCCGCAACATCACTTTTAGGCTTCTTGGCGGAATCTTTAGGAGTGATGTTGTTTTTTTGGTAAAAAATTTGAAAGGCATCTTCAAGAAAATCTTCAAAATTAAATTTCTCAAGTTCCCTACTAAATTTATTTAACCATAACCCTACGTCTGGGTTGGGGGTGTAGTTGGTCTCATACTCTTGAATGAGCCTGATGATGAAGTGATTGCGGGCTTGAGTGCCCCAGACTTTTTCAATTTTCGTTAGAAGAGGAAAGAGTCCACTACCCTTCATTAAATATGAAATGGTTGATAAAAGGTCATTGTTACGAGAGTTCAAAGATTTAAGCTCTGGGAAGATGCCAGCCCCTTTAAGTAAATCACTAGTGAATTGCAACGGTTGACCAGTCTCTGCATCATGGAAACAATATTTATCAATCATTTTGTTGACAATGAGTTTACTCAAATCTTGAGGGTTATCAATATCAAGAAGTAAGGTTAGTATTTGATTGCTATAATTTCCTTTGTAAGAAGCTTCCATACGTACCCAAGAATTGCAATACTTAGTTAAGTGCATATAGCGACCTTGATTGTCTAATTGTTCCTGATACTTGTTATAGATACGCAGCAGAGCATTTACATTCTTTTTCTTGCTACCGATATACATCGTTTGCGCTTGACCATTTACTTCTTGAGCGCTGATGTTAGAAATATTTTTACATCCCTTATGATTAGTAATGATATATCGCTTGTTTTTCAGCCCTTGATACAGGTCATTGACAGACATTGAATAATTAAAGTAATCAACAGCAAGGTCAATACGAGAGAGGCGCAAGTCATAATAGTCAGCGTACAGCAGTTGCGCTATATTGTGAACGTCAATTACTTCACCATAATAGTCTTGATAGGAGGTTTTATAGTGAGACAAAGCTGATGCAGAAATTTTTAGGATAATCCCCATAGTGAAATTAGTTTGATGCCAAGCTATGGCAAAATAGTAGGGCATACCTTTGAAAGTAAAACCATCAGTATATCCCGCAGGTGCTTTCTTTTCTAAGGCTTGATAATCTCCAAAAATAATAGGAAGAGAAAGTTTCTCAGAAATAATCTCTGCTAGTTCAGAAGCAATCTGAGACCAATGTTGAGGATATTCACCTAATGTCTCTTCTGTAGGTTTGATGACGAATGTCACTTCATCCACACTGGTCATAATAGTTGGTTTGCGGTTAGTATCTTGTTGAAGATACTTTTCAATTTCATTTACATAGGTCATATATAATATAATCCTTTCTATCCGCCAAAAGGAAGTTAACATGGCGGTCATTGTCGGTTTAGTTAACTATTGCTTGAGTAGCGAAATTCCTATGCTTTTATTCTCCCACACTTTAAGGTGGCGGTCACCCTAAATAAAATGTTGTAGAATAACGTTGATATAACAGCGTTTTAAGGGAATTAAGCATTTTACCCTAAAGTGGAATTTACAAAGCTTTAAAAACAAGGTCAAATGGAACGGGGGTCTTTACATGTCCCCCGTATAACAGCCAGCTAAAGCTGGCGAGGCTGTAAGACCTTCTGATTCACTAAAGTGAACCAGAGTCAACAGCCTCCTCAGTATAAGTAGCTATTGAGCGCTCCAATATAGTAAGAACTTGCTGTTTTAATAATTCAATATTACGAACTTTTTTTACCTTAATTTTAACAATAGAGGAACCGTCATCAAATCGTTGTAGGTAGCCCTGCCCCTTCGGTAAGTTTGTTTGAAACTCTTGCTCCTCTTCTAATTCAAAGAGTCCCTTGGTAACGGAGGAACGCATGGCACCGAGTGCAATAATCAGAGAAAACTGATTTCTAGCAGACCCGTCCCCTAGAGCAGTAGCAAGAAGGTCTTGAGAGATAGCCAATATTTTAATATTTAAGGAGCGCCCTGTATATAAGATAACCCTAATTTTCTCTTGATATGCTTTCTTATCTTTACCAGCCATTTCAAATAATGCTGTTAGTTCCTCTACTACAAGATAGAATGGAACTCGTTCACGAGTTTTGTCAGCTTTTCTTTGCTCTAGTTCTTGGAAAGCTAAATCAATAGCAGAGAGTGCATTCAGCCCCAAAAAGATATTTGGGAGGTGTTCAGCAAAAACATAGTCTTCCTGCTTCATCTCAGAGATAACAAAACGGCTACTGGTATTGCTTTTCCAAAGATGGTAGATAAGCATGAATACTAAAATAGATTTCCCCGAACCAGAACTACCAAGAACTAAAGTATGTATTGACGTTAAATCAGGTGAACCGCCTCCTACTTTTAACAAGGGATTGCTAGAGTTCGAAATATTCTTCATCATCAAACTCCCCCTGTGGTCTTGGTTCAGTTGAACGAGCATTTTTATTAAAAGTTGCCTCTTCAATAGTTTCTAATTTGAGATTTGCAAACCACCCACCATTATCTAAGTCAATTTGGCTATAATCAACTGTGTAGGGAACTTCATGATTTGCAATAATTCCCCTCACGATATTTTCAAGTTCAAGTTGTTGTTCTGGTGAAATATCGGAACTAAGTTGTATCATTAGAAAATCCCTATTATCAGAAAGTTTGATTTTTCCTGTAACTTTCAAACGTTCCAGGGATGGTAACATATCATAAATGTTCTTTTGAATGCTCCCTATTTTAGGCAATTCCTTAGGAGGAGAATACTTACTATTTAAGTAGTTAAAGAAAAGTTGATTTAGAAACATCTTATCGAATTGATAAATTCCCCAAATTATAAGAGCGAGAAATCCTAGTAAAAAAGATAGTTGTAGTAGAATGAAAAATAGTCCTAGCATTAGTTTTCTCCTATTCTTTTTGGTTCTCGTATTTGATAGTCGAAATCGACATACGAATCATGTATTCGATAGCTAATTTCCAACACCCCTGAGAGGTTTTTGTAAACCTGATCAATTACAAATTGTGCGTTAGTTGTAGAAAGCTCAGGCTCTGTCCAAACCCTTATACGCCCGCTAAAAAAATCTGTTTCTTGAGATAGATTTTTTGGGCGACTATCTCAAAGGATAGGTCTCTTTGTTCTGTCTTGGTATGGTACCAAATTTAAATCAATTGTTTCATATAAATCATGTAGAATAGACACTATTAGTTCCTCCTATTAAACAGGGGAAGAACTTCCCCTTATTTTAAATCAATTCAATAAAAGCAGATTTAGCTTTTACTGAAAGTGCAGCACGATTTCCGCTTGAGTAAGCATTGATAGAAACATCGTCAAGAATAATTTCTACCAATTCGTCAAATAAAGATGTAAAATCGGTAACATTAACTGCATCAGCTTTGACATTAGTTTGATTAAATCGTCCATCTTTAGTACGTAATCCGATAGACAATTGGGTTTGCCCCGTACGGAGACCAGACGTAAAGTCTTTAACTTCCGCAGCGCCAATAAGGCGACCTTTTATAGTAATTTGTGTAGCTTCCATAGACTACCTCTTTTCTAACCGTTTTATTAAATACATCAAAAAATCCACGGCTTTTCAAATTTATTGAAGATATGTACTAGTGTGTGATAGCTATCTCACATAATTATTGTATAAAAACTAAAAAAATATGTTTACCTAAGAAATGCTATATTTTTGATATAATCTTTTTTGTTTAAAAATTAGGAAACTGTGGAATTTTTGATGAACTCATAACCCCTTGTAAATACTGGATTATAAAGACTATTATTTAGAGATTAAAAAAACTATAATTTAGCATGATAGAGTTTAATCAGGCATCATTATTTTTTGAAAACGCTTTACCCTAAAAGCTTTCTCCCTTCTTGAAATCTCTATATTTTATGTGATAAAATAAGATACTTTAACTTTAGGAGATGTTTCTATGAAAAACAAAATTAAAATAGAAGAACGTATGTTAGTTACAGTGACTCTCAATTTGATGCACAAAATGCAAGATTTTCAAGATTTTAAGAAAGAACAAGGTATTAGCGGAGCTTATGAAGCCAAAGTCGCTTATCTAGTAGAGAACTTGCACGTACATGAAAAAACGGCTGAAAATTTGTTGTCTGGAAAGGTTGTGTCTCATAATAATTATTTAGAAATTTTCCCTTCGTTTGGTTCTGAATCAAATGGTGATACGCAAACAAAATTAGAAAAATTTGCCGAAATAATCTCGAAAGAAATTGAGAACGGAGATGACAATACTGTCAAAGAGGTAAATAGGATACTTTCTGATAAGTTAGATAAGTTAGATTTAAAAAAAATAGTCAATGCGACATTTATCCAATCACTGGAAAAATCCAGTCAGTCTAGTTTAAAAAGCCTAAAAAATCCAAGCAAAAGGACAAAAACTTTGGATTATGCTTGGGTTATCTGGAATAGCTTTTTTTATGACTATATTTCTAAAAGAGATGATCAATATCAAATATTTACTAAATTTAATGTAATAGAAAAAGCAATGGACTACCTCCCTTTAATCGAAAAGATTTTTGAATCAGAAGAAAATCTAGAGGTATTTTGTCAAGTAGCTGAACGAATAGAGTTATTTAAAGAAATACTTCCAGTAGTCAATGAATGGGATGATTGGGAGAATGTGGAAAAGTTTATTAAATCGGTTCAATCACGAAATGGATTTGATAATTATATAGATATAAAATAAGCATGTAAAAAACCAAGTCGTTTTTCGACTTGGCTTATTTTATCTGTTTCAACAATATTCTGAGGGCTTTAATAGTAGGCTCTCTTTTTTCTTTTGGGAGATTTTCAATATCTTCAATGAGTTGCACAAATTCCTTGCCTTTATTCTGATTTTCAATATTGAAAAAGGTATTCACATCAACTTCAAGTGCTTGCATGATTTTTTCAATGGTTTCTATTTTAACGTTTAACTGTTTATTTTCTAAACGGTAAATGTAATTGAAACCTAAATCAGCCTTTTCTGCTAGGTATTCTTGAGTCATTCCATTCTTCAGTCTTAAATGTCTGATTTGTTTAGCAACAAACTCTCTTAAATTCATATTTTTAGTCATGATAGCACCTCTTAACTATCATACAAGTTTCTTTTGATTAAAATACCACCCATTAAAGACTGAATTTCTAAAAATAATATAATACTAAAGACTGTAAATGTGATATAATATTTATAAAACAGTCTTTTGAGACTTATTTATTTAACAAAGGAGAACATTATGTCAAATTTCAAAACTAGTGGTCATGGTACTATTAAGAAGTTACGCACGGGTGCTGTGGTATCTGTATTGGCTTTGTCGTCTGTATATGGGGTATCTACAACGGTAAGTGCGGATGAGGTAGGGGCGACTACTAATAATAGCATTATTAAAACTGTAGAGAAGCCAGACGGTACGGCTACTAAGACGGAGTCAGCTAAGACTGATGCCCCTGTTGCTAAAGTAACAGAACATCAAGTAGCAGAAGCAAAAACACAAGCGGATACTGCTAATCAGGCTGTTGAGGCTCAACAAGGAGTAGTGAATAAGGCAGAGACAGTGGTGAGTGATGCTGATAAAGTTGTTAATGGCACTACAAATCAAATTAAAGAAGTAGAAACAGTTACACCTGCTAAGGTTGATGAAGCTAAACAGGCAGCTCAAACTAAATCAGATGAGCTTGCTAAGGCTGAGGACTCCGTTAAGTCTGCTGAACAGAGTCAGGCTGATACTGCTAAAAAGGTAGCAGACCAAACAACTGTTGTTAATCAGGCTGAGGCTAATGCTAATAAAACTGCAAGTGCTGTGGCTGATGCTCAGAAGAAGGTAGATGACCTTTCTAAATCAACAACTGATACTACTAAGTTGCAAAAAGATGTTGATGACCTTACTAAGAAGGTAGCTGATGACCAAAAAGCCCTAGAAACAGCTAAGCAGTCTTTGGATACTGCTAAGTCTGCTGAAGCTAATAAAGCTAAAGCTATTGAAGATGCTAAGAAAGTTGTAAACGGTGCAACTCAGGTAGCAGAGTCTGCTAAACAGGCATTAGGTGTTGCTAAATCCACTGAAGCTAATTCTACTAAGAAAGTAGAAGACGCTAAAAAAGCTCTTAATGTAGCTAAGGCAGGTACAACTAAACAGGTTCAGGTTGGTACTAAAACTGTAACAACTGGTGGCAAGGCAACCCTTAAGGACGGAGTAGCTAAATCTGAATTCTTTGAATCAAATGGGGTAGTAACTTCTGATGCTTACTTAAAAGCTATTAAGGCTCTGGCAGAGGGTACAGGCTCCTATGCTGATGTTCGTAAAGCTATTACTGATGGTGTAGAGAATGTCCCAGGAAGTTCTTTAGCTGATATTGCAGCACCTAATCGTTCAGTATTTAAAAGTTGGAAAAGTAATTACAATCCGCAATTCTCTAATACAGATTCCACTACTAAGGTATCAGTTCATGATTTAACAGACGAACAATTGACTGACTTAGCTTTGTTCTATACTGCTTTGGTTAATGATTTGCGTTCTAAGGTTGGTACAGAACCACTTAAAGTAACTAAAGAGAGTATAGCAGCTACTAAACAAGCACTAAAAGATTTGTTTAATAAAACATTCCCCGCATATAACAATATGTCTGAAGCAGAGCTCAAGGCTAATGGTTTCTGGGGACCAGAGTCTATTAAAAAAGTAACAGAATCAAATCAAACCCAAGAACACTTAAATTCTGTTCAAGGTTCAGGAAAACTTTTAAATGGTGTAGTAGCTAATCAAGTACAGTACCAAGGACATAATGGTGCTTATCAGACTATGGCTGATTTAAAGGCTAATTTGCTTGCTTTTGTAGGAAATATGCTCTACGGTTCCACTGGTACAGGTTCTAATGTATCAACAGCAGGTACTTCACGTGATAATTTTTCAGATGCTCTTGCTTTGCTTGGTCTTAGTGGTAACTACAACTCAGCTGGGGTAGGTGTAGACTTCTATACAACATTTAATGGTCTGGGGTACTCTGCACCAGCAACTTATGCTTTGATGCTAAACACTAATGGAGAGGCTATCGACAATCCTTACCAGACTTTAACAGGTGGAAAAACAGAGGTTGTTCCTGTTTATGAAACAAAAACCATTGTAGATGAAAAAGCAGTAGCAGATGCTCAAACTAAGTACGATACTGCTGTTAAAGCAGACCAAGATGCTAAAGCTAAACTTGCAGATGCTCAAACTAAGTACGATACTGCTATGAAGGCTTTGGCAGATGCTCAAAAACAACTATCTGACTTGCAATCGGGTAGTGTAGATATTCCTGCTCTTGAAAAAGCGGTAGTAGATGCACAAGCACAGTTAGATGCGGATAAGGCATCATTGCAATCTGCTAAGGAAACACTTGCAGTAGCTAAGGCTAGTGCGGTTGATAAAGCTAATGCTCTTTCTAAGGCTCAGGCTGAACTTGTAAAAGCTAAAGCAGAAAATACTAAAGCTCAACAAGCTCTTACACAAGCTAAGGAAGAACTAGAAGTACTTACCAAAGCTAATGGGGTAGCTAAACAGGCTGTTGAGTCTGCGACAGCTAACCGTGACAAGGTAAAAGTTCTTGCTGATGAAGCTAATAAAAAGTCTCAAGACCTTGAAACGGCTTTAACTAACAAACCAGCTGTACTTAAAGAACTCAATTCTAAACTTGCAGAAGCTCAAACTAAGGCAGCAGCAGCTCGTGCAGAGCTTGAAACTGCTAAAGAAGCACTTTCTAAGTTGCAGGTAACAGCTAAAGAAAAGGTTGCTAAGTACAATGAATTAGCTAAACTTAAAGCTGAACAAGATAAGGCTGAAGCTGATGCTAAGCGTTTGCAAGATTTGAAAAATAAGGCTAATGAAATCCGTAAAAACGGCGGTCAACCTAAAGAAGTTCTTGATGCTAAAGGTAATGTTGTAGATGTTGTTGATGCAGCGGTTAAAGAAGTGCCTACTAACTCTAAGGTAGTTCCTGTAACTTATTCACGGGTTGAAAGAGGCAAGCAACTACCAAACACAGGCTCAAAAGGATCTATGCTTGGTTTACTAGGACTTAGCCTGCTAGTAGGTCTAGGATTGGGATATAAGGGAAAACATAGAAGAGGATAGGAAAATGGCAGAAGTAACAACAATAGTATATCGTCTAGGTAGTCAATATGACGAAAAAATGTCTGCAATTAGCGTCTTTGATGCTCACTTATTCCATGCAAAGTGTCATGGTGATAAAGTATTATTCACTGTGCCAACACAAAATAATACAAAAGTTGGGAAAAAAGTTGAAAAAATCGATAATATTATCCTTACTTTAAAAGACGGTTCAAAATCTTTATTTGCAAAAGTAGATAATCATGGAGTTTTTTCTGAGAAAGACAAAGAAGGAGAACTAAATCCCTATAAACTCCCATCTCAGTGGACTTTATCCGAAGAGATAGAACAAGGTTATACTTGGTTTACTTTAAAGGGGGTAAAAGAAATATCGGAAGAAGAACTAAATTCCTATAAAAGTACGAACGAAAGGGAATATCCACTTTTACAAAGTATATCAGGGGCTTCGTGTCGTATTTATGTAACTGAAAAATAGAATAAGATTCAAAAATCTTCTTACATGGTGTAGGAAGATTTTTATATTCCACAAAGGATTGAAAAGACTATGCTATTTCACTCATTTTTAGGAATGAAAAAAAGCCCTAGGAATCTTCTAGGACTTCTCATTCTTCGATTGTTGACTTTCTTTTTTATTTCAAAAAAGGTTGCCAAAAAGGTTGCCATAGAACTAATTTCAAATGATTTGTAATGAAATTCAAAATTTCAAAAATCGCATGAAATCAAGGCTTTCAGCATGTACTGAAATGTAATGAAACCTTATTTAACCTCTGTAAACACTACATGTTTACGTAATTTTGGTGAGTATTTCTTCAATTGAAGACGGTCTGGAGTGTTGCGTTTGTTTTTAGAAGTAAGGTACAAGCGTTCACCAGATGCTTTGTGTTCAAGTGTGATATTTACGCGCATGATAGCTCCCTTCTATTATTCTGCTGCAGCTTTGGCGATTTTACGTCCTTTGTAGTATCCTTTGAGGGATACACGGTGAGAACGTGAGTAATCTCCAGTAGTTTCGTCAAAATGTACAGATGGAGCTGTAATTTTGTAGTGAGTGCGGCGTTTGTTTTTCTTCGCTTTTGAAGTGCGACGTGCAGGTACTGCCATTTTCTTTATTCTCCTTTTAATATAAGTTCGATTCAATCTCTTTGATTTTCATCAACTGTAATAGTATATCAAAAAAATTTTGTAAAGTAAAGTTACTTGACAGATTTTCTTTTACTTTTTGTAAAATAGCAGAGCGTGCTAGCTTTTCAGAGAAAATATACCGAAACTGTCCTCAAAATCTGCTACTTGTGGTAAAATAATTATATTATATGAATGAAGAGGAAAGCTATGAAATTACAAAAACCGAAAGGGACTCAGGATATTCTCCCTCAAGAGTCTGTCAAATGGCAATATGTAGAAGAATTTGCTCGCAAAACATTTAAAAAATATCATTACGCAGAAATTCGTACCCCACTATTTGAGCATTATGAAGTGATTAGTCGTTCTGTTGGCGACACGACTGACATTGTGACCAAAGAAATGTATGATTTTTATGACAAAGGCGACCGTCATATTACTTTGCGTCCAGAAGGAACAGCACCAGTTGTACGTTCTTATGTGGAAAATAAGCTCTTTGCACCAGAAGTCCAAAAACCGGTGAAACTTTATTATATGGGCTCTATGTTTCGTTATGAGCGTCCTCAGGCAGGGCGTTTGCGTGAGTTTCATCAGATTGGTGTAGAGTGTTTTGGCTCCAACAATCCTGCGACAGATGTGGAGACAATCGCTATGGCAGCTCAATTTTTCAATGAAATTGGTATTCAAGGTGTAACGTTGCAGTTGAATAGTTTGGGAAATGCGGAGAGTCGCGCCGCTTATCGTCAAGCATTGATTGATTATTTGACGCCGTTGAAAGACAGTCTTTCTAAAGATAGCCAGCGTCGTCTGGAAGAAAATCCTCTCCGTGTGCTAGACAGTAAGGAAAAAGAAGATAAACTCGCTGTTGAAAATGCACCCTCTATCCTAGATTATCTAGATGAAGAAAGCCAAACTCATTTTCAAGCTGTGCGTTCGATGTTGGAAGCACTAAAAATTTCTTATGTTATCAATACCAACATGGTTCGCGGATTGGATTATTACAATCATACGATTTTTGAATTTACTGCAGATGTGGCAGGTAATGAATTGACAATCTGTGCAGGCGGTCGCTATGATAGCCTCGTTGCTTATTTTGGTGGACCAGAGACGGCTGGTTTTGGCTTTGGAATGGGCGTGGAGCGCCTGCTTCTCGTTCTTGAAAAGCAGGGTGTAGCCTTGCCGCTGGAGGATAGCTTAGACGTTTATGTTGCAGTTTTGGGAGACGGTGCTAATAACAAAGCTTTGGAAATTGTACAAGCACTTCGTAAGCAAGGATTTATAGCTGAGCGTGATTATTTAAATCGTAAGTTGAAAGCCCAATTCAAGTCAGCAGATACTTTCTCTGCTAAGACTTTGATAACTCTTGGTGAAAGTGAGATTGAAAGCAATCAAGTTACTGTCAAAAACAATCAAACTCGTGAAGAATTGACAGTCAGTTTAAATCAGATTCAAAAAGATTTTCAAACAATTTTTGAACAACTGGGGTTTTAATTTAAAAAGGGAGAAAGCCAGTCGAATGGCTTTTTTCTCTCATAACATAGTAGAATGTTGAAGTAGAAGTGGAGAGAACAATGAAAAAAATAATCATTCCGTCTGTAATTCAGTTTCTAATTGTTTTTTTGATTATAGGAGGAATTGCCTATTTTGTAAGAGGGGATTTCTTTTTTCGGTTTTTAGCACCGATTTTTGGCTTGGCAGCAGGGCTATTGCGCTTAGCATCAAGTTATGTGGTCAAGGTTTTGCATCCTGAATTATATGACAAAGAAAGTAAGAGGTGAGTCGTCATCTTCTTTTGTAAAAATATTACGTTAAGATATGAAGATTTTGAAAAGCATGTCTTCTTTTTCATCGCTTTTGTGGTAAAATAGTAAAAGAATTAAAAGTTTGGAGAATAAAAATGAAACGTTCAATGTATGCCGGGCGTGTTCGTAGTGAACATGTTGGTCAAAAAATCACTTTGAAAGGTTGGGTGTCCCGTCGTCGTGACTTGGGAGGACTGATTTTCATTGATTTGCGTGACCGTGAAGGCATAATGCAGCTAGTTATCAATCCTGAAAATGTGGATAAAGAAGTCATGGAAACCGCTGAAAGTTTGCGAAGCGAATATGTGATTGAAGTGACTGGAAAAGTAGAAGCTCGTACGCAGGCGAATGATAAATTGGCAACGGGAGCTGTTGAACTACACGTGGAGAATCTGACAGTTCTCAATACGGCCCAAACGACTCCATTTGAAATCAAAGACGGTATTGAAGCGAATGATGATACCCGTCTCCGTTACCGTTATTTAGACCTTCGTCGTCCTGAAATGTTGGCAAATTTGAAATTGCGGGCTAAGGTAACACATTCTATTCGCAATTACTTAGATGAGCTTGAATTTATTGATGTGGAAACGCCGTTTCTTACTAAGTCAACTCCAGAAGGGGCGCGTGATTATTTGGTACCAAGTCGAGTGAACCAAGGTCATTTTTATGCTCTGCCACAAAGTCCTCAAATTACCAAGCAACTGTTGATGAATGCTGGATTTGATCGGTATTATCAAATTGTAAAATGCTTTCGTGATGAGGATTTACGTGGAGACCGTCAACCAGAGTTTACACAGGTTGACTTAGAAACTTCTTTCCTATCTGATCAAGAAATCCAGGATATTACAGAAGGCTTGATTGCTCGAGTGATGAAAGAAACGAAGGGGATTGAGGTTACACTGCCATTCCCACGAATGAAATATGATGATGCAATGGCTTTGTATGGAAGTGATAAGCCAGATACACGTTTTGAGATGCTATTGCAAGACTTGACAGAACTTGTCAAGGGAATTGACTTTAAAGTTTTCTCAGAAGCACCAGCCGTTAAAGCGATTGTTGTGAAAAATGCTGCTGATAAATATTCTCGCAAAGATATTGATAAGTTGACAGAGCAAGCAAAACAGTATGGAGCAAAAGGACTTGCTTGGGTGAAAGTGGTATCAGGTGAACTAAATGGACCAGTTGCTAAGTTTTTGAAAGACTTGACAAGTGACTTGACAGATGCTTTACAGCTTGAAGACAATGATTTGGTTCTTTTTGTAGCGGATACGCTTGAAGTTGCCAATGCATCCTTGGGAGCTCTTCGTGTTCGTCTTGCAAAAGATCTAGACTTGATTGATGAATCGAAATTTAATTACCTTTGGGTTGTGGATTGGCCAATGTTTGAATGGTCGGAAGAAGAAGGTCGCTATATGAGTGCGCACCATCCATTCACTCTTCCACAAGCAGACACAGCTCATGAATTAGAAGGTGATTTGAGCAAGGTTCGTGCTATTGCTTATGATATTGTCTTGAATGGTTATGAATTGGGTGGTGGAAGTCTTCGTATTAACCACAAAGATTTGCAAGAACGAATGTTTAAAGCCCTTGGTTTTTCTGAAGAAGAAGCTACTGATCAATTTGGTTTCTTGCTAGAAGCAATGGATTATGGTTTTCCACCGCATGGTGGACTGGCAATTGGGCTAGATCGTTTTGTCATGTTGCTGGCTGGCGAGGAAAATATCCGTGAAGTGATTGCTTTCCCTAAAAACAACAAAGCAAGTGATCCAATGACTCAGGCGCCAAGCATAGTCGACGCTAAACAACTTGAAGAATTAAGTTTACAAGTAGAAACTCATGAAGAAAAGTAAGATTTACAAACGATTGCGTTATTATTTGCGCCGTCTAGCCTATGATTTTAAGTTGATACGAGTACTTAAGAGTATTTCTCGTGAGAAGTACGATGAAAAGATTTCTGCTTCGCTCATTTATGGTTTTCTATCTGCGGTTGCAGTGAATCTTTTCTTTCAACCGGGGCATGTTTATTCAAGCGGTGCGACTGGATTGGCACAGATTTTAGCTGCTTTAAGTACGCGTTTTTTAGGATTTACTATTCCGGTTTCTGTGACTTTCTACCTCATCAATATCCCGCTGATGATTTTGGCTTGGTATCAAATTGGGCACAAGTTTACGGTATTTACTTTTATAACCGTTTCCATGAGCTCGCTGTTTATCCAGTTTGTTCCTGAAGTGACTTTAACGAATGACCCGATTATCAATGCCTTGTTTGGTGGGGTTATCATGGGAATGGGAATCGGCTTTGCCTTGCGTTCCAATATTTCCAGTGGTGGGACGGATATTGTCAGCTTGACGGTTCGGAAGAAAACCGGCAGAAATGTGGGAAATATTTCCTTTATGGTCAATGGCATGATTATGATTATTGCCGGTGTGACTTTCGGCTGGAAATACGCACTATATTCGATGATTACGATTTTTGTGTCAAGCCGTGTGACAGATGCAGTCTTTACTAAGCAAAAGAAGATGCAGGCGATGATTATTACCAGTCATCCCAGAGAAGTTATTGATAAAATTCATAACAAATTGCATCGTGGTGCAACCATGGTTAATGGTGCAGAAGGTACCTACAATCATGAGAAAAAAGCAGTTTTGATTACAGTTATTACGCGTGCTGAATTTAATGAATTCAAGCATATCATGCGTAAAACCGATCCGCATGCTTTTGTATCGGTAGCAGATAATGTTCACATTCTTGGACGTTTCGTAGAAGAATAAAACATCAGATTGGCTAGTTTGGTCAATCTGATGTTTTTTTATATGACTTGCAGTCTGTCTCGCGGCCTTCGGTGCGGGACAAATAGAGGCTGGGCAAAAACAAGCATAAAAGCAAAAAGGCTTAGAATCTGGTTTAAATAAATCTTGATTTTAAGCCTTTTATAATGTCGTTGATTATCTATTTCTGATTAAAAATGGTGTTTTTGCCCAGCCTCACGATTATTTAAGTACGAGAACTTGTTTTGCAGGGACAGTATAGGAATCTCTGTTAGTATTGAGAGGAACGTCAAGGCTGATCTCTGGGTAGTTGATAAAAATAGCTTGTTTATCCTGATTTGGATAGCTAAATGCTTCGTTTCCAAAGTTAATGAGGATTGTGATTTGATCTTCTTTTTCTTTAATTTTATATTCGACCACAGAATCACTTAGCCATTCGACAGAACAGTAATCTTTAATTTCTGTTCTTGTTTCCAAACTGAGGAGCAGATTTGCTTTTCTGAATTGGATCAACTGGCGAACAAAATCTACGTCTTTCTCATATTCAATTGAGCGTAGCCAATCAAGACGGTTGATGGCGTCTTGAGCATTATAAGTATTATCCATGAGGTTTTTACTACGGAAAAACTCTTGCCCGCTGTGAATAAAAGGCACCCCTTGTGCAAGTAAGGAGAGATGCAGAGCGAGACGGGCATTATCAAGCCGTTCCTTCAAATCAATCTTTGGATTTTGAATCGCAAAATAGTCAAAAGCAGTTGCATCGTCATGGCATTCTACATAGTTGATTGCTTGTTGCGGTGCGATAAAGTGCTCAGTACCAGTACCTGAGAAGCCAATATTAGCAGTTAGAACATTCTCTATGGAATTTAGCGAATGAACCTCTGATAATTGTTGCCCTTCTGCAATGGTTGCTTTTATTGTATTGCGAAAATGATCGTTGAAAAATCCATAGCTTGGTAATTTGTCAGCGTTGAATTGATGTGCAAGTCGATTGCTATCGAGTCCCGTATTCATACGCCACCCTTCTCCATACAAATAAACGTTTGGATAAAGCGACTTCAATTCCTCTGCAATCTGCTTCATGGTTTCTATATCTAGAATGCCCATGAGGTCAAAGCGGAAGCCGTCCATTCCATAAAGAGTTAGCCATTGTTTGAGGGAATGCTTAATATAGCTACGAACCATTGCTCGTTCACTGGCTACGTCGTTCCCACAGAAAGTCCCATTTGTTAAATTGGCATTGTGATCATAGCGGAAGAAATAGCCTGGGACGATTTTTTCAAAAGCATAGGTTTTGGGATTGTAGACATGATTGTAAACGACGTCCATGATAACACTAATGTCAGCTTGATGATAAGCAGCGATTGCTTCTTGCAATTCAACGATTCTTGTATAAGGATCATGTGGATTTGTTGCAAAGCTGCCGTCAGGAAGATTGTATTGCATAGGGTCGTAGCCCCAGTTATACACGAGTTCTGGATGGTTTTCATCAACACTGCCAAAATCATACACTGGCATGAGTTGGATATGAGTAATGCCCAGTTGTTTGACATAATCCATTCCCAAAGTGTGTTCTTGCAAATCAGGAGACTCTGTTAGGGACTTGAATTTCCCAGGGTAAGAAAACTCAGCTTCTTTTTGCATGGAAAAATCTCTCACACTCATCTCGTAGATAACAGCTTTTGTTATTGGAATTTGTGTTGCTGCTCGGTGAATTGGGCGAGTAATTTTCTCTGGATTGACAACATAACTAACACCAGAATTGCTTTCAGAAGATAGGGCATAAGGGTCGTGGACTTCCACCCAATGACCATTCACTTTGTGTAGATAGTAATAAGCAGCCCCATCAAAATCTCCAGAGACCTCTGTTTGCCAAACGCCCTTTTCACCAAGTGTCATCGGATAAACTTGATTTTGTAAATGGAGCAAAACTTGCTCGGAAATAGGAGCCCAGAGTTTAAAAGTCGTTACTTTAGGAGTGTAATGAGCTCCTAAGTCATCGCCATCATAAGCAAAGGTCTGGTCAAAAATCGGTTTTCTCACAATATGGCGAAATTGCAAAAAGGTTTTATTGCGATCTTGGTCGTAAATCCAATAATGACTGGTTAAATCTAACGGCTCAAGAGGAGCAAGACTGTATTGCACGAAGTCATCTTGTTCTTCCAGAGTTCTTATCTGTAAGGTTTGTGTGCTATCAACCGTTTCGATTGTAAATTGTAATTGTTCAGTATAAAATTGTTTTTCTAACTCGATCGTGATGAGACTTTGGTCATCTAAGTAGGCTTGGAATGTTCGGAAAGCCATAAACTTCCTTTCTTTATCGTTCGATAATGCGATGTGGAATCAATTGGCGATAGCAAATTTGTCGATTTTCTTTGGTATCATTGATAATTTGTAGAATAGTCTTGAACGAAACCCGCCCTAGCTCTAATGTGTTAATATCTACATAAGCTATTAAATCAAGTTTGGGTTTAATAGAGTCAAAGGCTAGAGTGGGAACAGATAATTGATTTTCATTTAAATAATTACAAACTCCCTCTGCCAGCATACTGTCTGTTGTGATAATAGCATCAATTTTTGTATCATGACTGAGAAGGCGCTTGGTAAATTGATATCCTTTATCTTCCAAAAATTCATTTGCAAAGGCTGTATTTTGAGGGTCAAGCTCTAAATGGTAATCTTCTAGCGCTTTTTGGTATCCTTTATAACGATCTTGTGTCACAAATAACCTTTTACTACCACCAATAAAAGCAATATTGCGGCAGCCTTTTTTGATAAAATATTCTGTTGCATCATATCCGGCTTGAATATTGTCATTGTTCACCAAAGGAATGAATGGCGAAAGAGATTTTCCTAAAATTAAGAAAGGAAATTGTTCTTCGCTGACCATTTTCACTAATGGATCATTTTCCTGAGAATAGAGAAAAATGAGTCCGTCCACACGTTTTCCTAGAACCATTTGGGAAATAGCTTCCATGCGTTCTTTTTCATTTTTCCCGGTCGCAATTTGAATAGCGTAGTGAAACTCAGAAGCTACCTGAGCAATCCCGCGAAAGACTGAAGGAAAAAATGGATTTTGATAAAAAGCATCGGAATCATCAGGTAAAACAACACCAATGACTTGTGTGTAACTGCTAACAAGACTACGTGCATTAAGATTAGGATGATAATTCAATTCCTTCATAGCTTTACGGACTCTTTTTTTGGTCTCATCGCTGATGCTGGATTTATTTTGGACAACACGGGTAACGGTAGAAGGCGAAACTCCTGCCAATTTAGCAACTTCTTTAATAGTAACTCGCATAAAAAACCTCCTACTTTTTCATTTTTTCATCACGGAAATGTGTCCGATAGAAAATAATGACGAGATAAAGAACAAACAGAATGTTTTGAATGGTAATCATAGTGGTCATGGCTTGACCAAACAATAACCCTGCCGCGACAGCAATCAATGTTGGCAAACCTAAACAATTCAAAGCAAAATGATAGCATTCTTTGACGGTTTTAAAAGAAAAAAGACGAGATTTTTTCGTTAAGTAAAGGAAAAAAGTGGCACCTAGAAGGACAATAAAGAAGTTTAATGCCAATAGAAATCCTGAAATCAGAATCAAAAATAGACTGACGGTAACACGATTTTGTTGAAACCAATCTTGTGAAATGGCGGCACTGAGCGACTTTTTATTTTTTAGAGCAGCTTGATTGATATACTGATATTGAATGTTTGCCAGTTTTCTTCCTTTTTTACTAATAACCAATTGCTTTGGCTCAAAAGCAAGGGTCAGCTTTTCTCCTAAGGCTGTATTCCCTTTTCCAAGAAGGACAGTTCCTGCTTTGCTATTGTGAGTTGATTGCTGACCAGCATAGCTGAATTGATGATTTTCTATTTTAGCATTCTCTGTGATATCGTCCATTACTTCCTTTGTAACAGGGTCAAAAACACCATCTACAAAAGTAGTGAGTGGATAAGTCTTGAGAGACGCGTTTTGCACAGCAACTGGTATCATAGATAAGGAAATTAAAAAGATGCTTGTAAAAATCAATTGACACCAGGTCAGTAATTTTCGGTTGGCAAAAGGCTTTTTAAAACCGTAAATACTAGAAAAATAATTAAATGGATAAGGTAGCATAAGACACTCTTTCTAAAAATTTATGGGAATTATATACCTGTTTACACAACTACAAAGTATAGTTGTCAAATTTACAAAAATCTTATTTTAAGATACTATATATTGTGATTAGTGTAAAGTGCTATATAGTTCCCAAATTTATAATCAGGTAATGGCTAATAAAGCAAAGTTTATTAGCTATCATACAACTATAAATAAAAGAGGGTGGGACAAGATTATCCCTTGTCGCCACCACTTGTTAAACCAGATACAAAGTTCTTTTGTAGGAAGAAGAATAAGATACAGATTGGCAGAGCAATCAAGATAGCACCTGCTGAGAAGTAAGCAATCTTCAAATTCTTCACATCACTAACAAAGGTTTGTAAACCAACAGCAACTGTATAGAATTCTTTTTCACGAAGTAAGAAACTAGATAAGATGTAGTCTCCGAATGGTCCCATGAAAGCCCAGAGAGCTTGTACAGCAATCATTGGACGAACGAGTGGCAGTACAATTTGCCAGAAGCGTCTGAAGTGACCAGCACCGTCCAATTTAGCAGACTCATCAAGTGAGATAGGCACTGTATCGAAGTACCCTTTCATGAGCCAAGCGTTCATTGGGATACCACCGCCGACATAAAGGAAGATGAGGAACCAACTGTGGTTGAGCGCATTTAACATCAAAGCCATAACGAAGAAGGCGGTCAGGGCAGCCATTGTTGGTACCATTTGAATGATTAAGAAGAAGACCAGACTTTGTTTTCTAGCTAGGAAATTATAACGACTATAAGCGTAACCAGCTAGTACAACTATACTTGTTTGGATAATCATTGTCAAGATAGCAATGATTAAAGTGTTAAAGTACCAAGTCCCATAAAGAGTTTCAGTAAAAAGCTTGCTAAAGTTTTCTAGGCTAAAATTAATATCTGTATCTAGCTTAAACGCAAGGACATTCCCTGTCTTGAAAGCAGACATAATCGTAATCAAGAGAGGATAGATAATGATAATAGATAAAGCCACTAGATAGAAATAAGTTAAAAAGTGGTTTAAACGGCGTTTAAATTTAATAGAATTATTCATCTTACACATCCTTCATATCAAATGCATGTAGTTTCTTGAACGCAATCATGGAGATTGAAATCACGATAAGAGAAATGATAAGTGTTACCGCAGCGGCCATTGAGTATTGAGGAGCTGCACCTGTCGTTAAACGATAAATCCATGAAATGAGGATGTCAGTCGAACCTGCACCACCACCAACTGTACCAGGACCGCCATCATTAAAGAGGTACATGATAGAGAAGTTGTTGAAGTTGAAAGTATACTGACTGATGAGTGTAGGGGCAGCAACTGCTAAAATCATTGGGAAAGTGATATTGCGGAATTTTTGCCATGCATTTGCACCATCAATGTAAGCTGCTTCGTAAAGATCGTTTGGAATGGATTGCAAGATACCAAGTGTCAATACATAAATGTAAGGGAAACCAAGCCAACCTTGCATCATAATTAGAGCAATTTTAGTCCAGGTTGGATCTGTTTTCCAAGGAATCAGATGTCCATTTAAGAATGGCAATAGTTTACCAAGAAGCGGAATGACTTGGGTATTGATCGCACCGATACTATCGTTGAACATGTTACTGAAAGTTAAGATAGTGATGAATGCTGGGACAGCCCAAGGCAGTAGGAAGATAACGCCGAAAATGCGTTTTCCTTTAATAAATGGTTGGTTTGCAATAATAGCGGTAAAAATACCAATAACGATTTGGACAGTTGAGGCAGTCAGTGCCCAGATAATAGTCCAACCAAGAACGGCTCCGAAAGCAGAGCGGAAAGTGCTAAGTCGCCAAATATTAGTGAAGTTTGTCACGCCAACCCAATCCAAGAGCTTGGTTGGAGGCAGATGTTGGAAATCATAGTTTGTAAAGGCGATTAAAAGAGTGACCAATACAGGGAAAATGATAGCAAAAGTCATTGCAATATATGAAGGAATAATCAATAGGTAAGGAAAACCATTAGCGTAAATTCCTTTTAACATATCTTTGAAAGTCGTAGGAACTGGATAATCATTATTCCAACGTTTCGCAATAGTATAAGCATCTTTTAGATTGAGAGCATAAAAGATGAAATAAACAATGACAAGAATAAAGTGGAATGCACCACGAATCAGCATGAAAAGAGAGTTATCGCGTCCAGGCACCTCACCGAGAGTAATTAAGTTTCCTAACTCAGGAGCAGCAATGGCGAAAAAGTAAATCAAAAATAAAATGGTAACTCCTAAAAAGATAGCCCCTTTTGCTTTTTGTTTATTATAAATTTGCCCAAGTCCTGGGATGAGGGAGAGCAGCAATGCTTTACGTGGCTGTTGTTGTGTAGTCATCAGAGCCTCCTTTGTCTAAAATATAGAACTCGACTGGTGCTGCCAATCGAGTTCTATCCTACCTCAATCTGTTTTATTTTTTACCAAATTTTTGATCGATAGTATCTTTAATCAATTTCACGGCATCATTTGCAGCAGTTTTAGCATCTTTTTTACCACTTACAGCATCAAAGAGCATACTTGCTGCTGGATCCCATACAGTACTCATTTCAGAGATATTTGGCATAGGTTGAGCAGATTGGAACTGTTTAACAACAGCTGAAGTCAATTCATCATTTTTACCTTCAGCATATTTACGAGCTTCTGTATTAGCAGGTACTTCGTTTGTAGCATCATAGAAAGCTTTTTGTTGATCTGTTGATGTCAAGAAGTTGACAAATTTTTGAGCTGTTTTGGCATTTTTAGATCCTGCAGGGATGACCCAAGCTTTACCACCACCAAAGGTTTGATAGTTTTTACCATTTGGAAGTGTAGGAATAGTGGCAACACCATAGTTCACTTTAGCTTCTTTAAATGATGCAGCTTTCCAAGGGCCTTCAATGATAGCAGCTGTTTTACCTGATTGGAATTGAGTTTGAATTAAGTTTGCGGCACCTTTAGTATCTTGCATTCCTTTTGGCCATTTTTCGTACCAAGATTTAGCGTATTCAATACCTTTAATAGAACCGTCATTTGCAAGACCGATGTCTTTAGGATCGGTACCGTTCTTACCAAATACGTAACCACCGTTACCAGCTAACAGACCGTAAGCATAATAGAAGTTTGTCCAGTCCGCGAGGAAAGCAGTTGTTTTGCCATTTTCGTTAGCAAAAGCATATTTGCTGTCTTTTGCCAGTTCTTCTAATTCAGCAAATGTAGTTGGAGCTTTAGAAACAAGGTCTTTATTGTAGTACATTACTAATGTTTCGATAACAGCAGGTGCGCCATAAGTCTTACCTTTTGTAGTTACGAGTGCTTTTGTTGTGTCATCAGTCATTGAACCTTTGTCAAGTTTCACTTCTGAAAGTTGGCCGTCCGAACCGAGACTACCTACGCGGTCATATGGAGACATCATAACGTCTGGAGCTTTGCCAGATTGGTTGTCAAGTGAAAGATTTTCAAGACCTTTAAGTTGGTCGCCAGTTTTAATAGTAACTTTTGTTCCATTTTCTTTTTCAAAAGCAGCAGCAGCTTTCTTCATGTAGCCTTCGTATTGTTTTTCTACGTAAACAGTGAGGTTTTTACCATCACCAGAAGAAGCTGATTTATTATTTTTGCTACCGCAAGCTACTAGTAACAAACTAGCTAATCCTACAGTTCCAAGAACTGCAACACTTTTCAACATTTTATGTTTCATGATTTATTCCTCCTAAAGAATAAAATAATAAGATAACAATTTAAAATAGTTTACGCAAACGTTTTCTTAAACTATGCTTAAGTATACCACAAATAGAAAACGGTTGCAACACTTTTTTAAAAAATCTTGAAAATTTTTTATTTTTCACTCCAAAAATCTTGAAAAAATATAGAAGAAAATGATTCAATTGTCCAAAATATTTTAAAATTTTATAAAAAAACTAGAAAAATGGTTGCACACAGGTCGGAATTAAGTTATAATCAAATCAACGCAAACGTTTTCGTTAAATGAATGCAAAATTTAACAGAAAAATTTATTGAGGTGATAAGATGAAAGAGCGTCAAAGTGGTGTTCTCATGCATATTTCTTCTCTTCCAGGGAAATACGGAATCGGCTCATTTGGAAAAAGTGCTTACGATTTTGTGGATTTTTTGGTAAGAACAAAGCAACGCTACTGGCAAATTTTGCCTTTGGGCACGACCAGTTATGGAGATTCTCCTTACCAATCATTCTCTGCATTTGCGGGAAATACACATTTTATTGATTTTGATCGACTGGTTGAAGAAGGACTGCTTGTAAAAAGTGATCTTGAAGGGTTAGACTTTGGTCAAGATCCAAGAAAAGTAGATTATGCGAAAGTGTTTAACAATCGCAGGCCTGTTTTGGAAAAAGCTGTGAAACGTTTCTTAGAACGTGGAGACTTAGCAGCCTATGAAAAATTTGTAGCAGATAATGCGTCTTGGCTTGAAGTATTTGTTGAATACATGGCGATTAAAGAGTATTTCGACTTGAAAGCTTGGACTGAATGGCCAGATGCAGCGGTACGTCATCGTGAAGCGTCTAGCTTGGCAACTTATCGCGAAAAGCTAGCTGATCGATTGACCTATCATCGTGTTACGCAATATCTCTTCTTCAAACAATGGTTAGAATTGAAAAATTATGCTAACGAACATCATATTGAAATCGTTGGCGATATGCCAATCTATGTGGCAGCTGATAGCTGTGATGTTTGGGCGCAACCGCATTTCTTTAAAACAGATGAATTAGGACAGCCTACATGTGTAGCAGGATGTCCGCCAGATGAATTCTCTGCGACCGGTCAACTTTGGGGAAACCCAATTTATGACTGGAAGGCAATGGATGAAGATGGGTATAGCTGGTGGATTGAACGCTTGCGTGAGAGTTTCAAAATCTACGATGTGGTTCGTATCGATCATTTTCGTGGTTTTGAATCTTATTGGGAAATCCCTGCTGGATCCGATACAGCCGCTCCTGGTAAATGGGTGAAAGGTCCTGATTATGCTTTGTTTAAAGCTGTGAAGGAAGAATTGGGTGAACTAAACATCATCGCCGAGGACTTAGGCTTTATGACCGACGAAGTGATTGCTTTGCGGGAAAAAACAGGCTTCCCTGGTATGAAAGTCACTCAATTCGCCTTTAATCCAGAGTCTGAAAGTATTGATAGTCCACATCTTGCGCCTAACAATTCTGTCATGTACACAGGTACGCATGATAATAACACGGTACTTGGTTGGTATCGCGATGAAATTGATGATGCTACACGTGAATATATGGCTCAATACACCAATCGTAAGGAATATGAAACAGTACCTCATGCTATGTTACGGACTATCTTTGCTTCTGTCAGCTTTATGGCAATTGCAACCATGCAAGATTTACTTGAATTAGACGGTTCAGCTCGCATGAACTATCCATCAACTATTGGTGGAAATTGGTCCTGGCGTATGACAGCAGATGAATTGAATCCTGTGGTTGAAGCAGAGTTATATAGCTTGACGAAAACATATCGTCGTGTAAATAAAAAATTATTAAATCATGAAAATGAACTCTAGTGTTTGTTTTCTAGTCTAGGAGAAAAAATGTCAAACTTACAAGAATATATTAAGAAAAATTATCAAAAAGGAATTGCTGAATGTAGCAATGAAGAATTGTATATTGCCCTTTTAAACTATACAAAATTGGCTAGTGCACAAAAGCCAGTTAATACTGGTAAAAAGAAATTGTATTACATTTCAGCAGAATTTTTGATTGGAAAACTGTTGTCAAACAACCTCATCAACCTTGGCCTTTATGATGATGTCAAAAAAGAATTAGCAGACGCTGGTAAAGACTTGATTGAAGTGGAAGAAGTCGAATTAGAACCTTCACTTGGTAATGGTGGTTTAGGACGTCTGGCTGCTTGCTTCCTTGATTCTATTGCAACACTTGGTTTGAATGGAGACGGTGTAGGTCTGAACTATCACTTTGGTCTTTTCCAACAAGTATTGAAAAATAATGAGCAAACAACAGTACCAAACTTCTGGTTGACAGAGCAAAATTGGTTAGTAAAATCAAGCCGTAGCTATCAAGTACCATTTGCTGATTTCACTTTAACATCAACTCTTTATGACATTGATGTGCCTGGTTATAAAACAGCTACTAAAAACCGTCTTCGTCTGTTCGACCTTGACTCAGTAGATGCAAGTATCATTGAAGATGGGATTGACTTTGATAAGACAGATATTGCTCGTAATTTGACTCTATTCCTTTATCCAGATGATAGTAATAAGCAAGGTGAATTGCTCCGTATCTTCCAACAATACTTTATGGTGTCAAATGGTGCACAATTGATTATTGATGAAGCGATTGAAAAAGGTAGCAATCTTCATGACTTGGCTGACTATGCTGTTATCCAAATCAACGATACACACCCATCTATGGTCATTCCAGAGATGATTCGTCTTTTGAAAGAACGTGGTATTTCTCTTGATGAAGCAATCAATATCGTTAAGAATATGACGGCTTATACAAACCATACCATTCTTGCTGAAGCGCTTGAAAAATGGCCGCTTGAATTCTTGGAAGAAGTTGTTCCACACTTGGTTCCAATTATCAAAGAATTGGATAAGCGCGTGAAGGCTGAATACGCAGATCCAGCTGTTCAAATTATTGATGAACATGATCGTGTACACATGGCTCACATGGACATTCACTATGGATATAGTGTCAATGGGGTTGCTGCTCTTCATACAGAAATCTTGAAAAACTCAGAACTCAAGGCCTTTTACGATATTTATCCAGAAAAATTCAACAATAAAACAAACGGAATCACCTTCCGTCGCTGGCTCATGCACGCAAATCCACGTTTGTCAAATTACATTGATAGCTTGATTGGTCGCGATTGGCACCATGATGCTTCAAAATTAGAAGACTTACTTGAATTTTCTGGTAAGGCTGATGTGAAAGCTGAACTTGAAAAAATCAAAGCTCACAACAAACGGAAGTTAGCTCGTCACTTGAAAGAGCACCAAGGTGTTGAAATCAATCCTGAATCAATCTTTGATATCCAAATCAAACGTCTTCACGAGTACAAACGCCAACAAATGAATGCTCTTTATGTCATTCACAAATATTTGGATATCAAGGCTGGAAACATTCCTGCGCGTCCAATTACAGTCTTCTTTGGTGGGAAAGCTGCTCCAGCATACACGATTGCGCAAGATATTATTCATTTAATCCTTTGCTTGTCAGAAGTAATTGCTAACGACCCAGAAGTTTCTCCATACTTGCAAGTCGTCATGGTTGAAAACTACAATGTAACAGCAGCTAGCTTCTTAATTGCAGCCGGTGACATTTCTGAGCAAATCTCCCTTGCTTCTAAAGAAGCTTCAGGTACTGGTAACATGAAATTCATGCTAAATGGTGCTTTAACGCTTGGTACTTCAGACGGGGCAAATGTTGAAATTCATGAATTAGTCGGCGATGACAACATTTATATCTTCGGTGAAGATTCTGAAACAGTTATTGATTTGTATGCCAAAGAAGCTTATAAGTCAAGTGAATTCTATGCTCGTAAAGCAATCAAACCGCTGGTTGATTTCATTGTCAGTGATGCTGTTCTTGCAGTTGGTAAGAAAGAGCGCTTGGAACGACTTTACAATGAATTGATCAACAAAGACTGGTTCATGACGCTTCTTGACTTGGAAGACTATATCGAAACAAAAGAACGCATGTTTGCGGATTATGAAGACCGTGATGTCTGGCTTGAAAAAGTTCTTGTCAATATTGCAAAAGCAGGTTTCTTCTCTGCTGACCGTACGATTGCTCAATATAACGATGAAATTTGGCATTTGAACTAGTTCAATAGCAAATAGGCCCCTTGATTGGTAGTTGAGGGGTTTTTGATTGAAAAAATAAAGGACACTGGTGAAACTTTTGTTTATTTTTGTTGCCATTTTTGACTGCTTACGTTATAATAAATAAAACTGAAAACTTTTTCACAACGAGGAGGATTATTGTGAAAAAACGACCAATTTATCTATATGTCTTGCTAACACTATCAGCCATTCTATCATCTTTTACATTTGTAGGAACCTTTTTTGGCAGTGAAAAAATAACGAATACAAGTTCTTATAAAGGATTGTCTGAAACGGTTGTGAAGCAAATCGTGGAAGTAACTGAAAGAAGTCTTGTCTTTCTTCATAATATTCCGCATAAAATATTAGTTATCCTTTCCATTCTACTGTTGATTGCTGCCATTGTGTTTATCGTCAAGAAAAACATTCTATACGCTAATTTTGCCTATATTGCTTATGTGCTATTAGGAATTATTGGGACAATTTACAATTATATCGGTGGTATGCCACTCAACAATCTTTATAAAGATCAAACGATGCGTGCCACAGCAATCTCATCGACAAGAGTTTTGACTATTATTTATTTTGCATTTAATATTCTTTTTCTTGTTATTGTCTTTTTCAAGATGAAACGGCAGCAACAAGACTTAGCAAAAGAAGAATTACAATAGTTGACAAAACATATCTATCAGCTTAAAATTTTAAGAGAATGATAGATGTGTTTTATTTTTAGAAAGTGAGAAAATATGAAGATTTCCTTGGTTTATATTAGCTTAAGTGGGAACACAGCGAGTTTTATCAAACGTTTGTCCACTTTTTTGCAAGAGCGACATGAAAATGTTGAGATTGAGCAGGTGGATATAAAAGATATGGTGAAAGAGGAGCGACCATTTTACGCCATGTCTCAGCCCTTTGTAGCCTTTTTACCAACCTACTTAGAAGGTGGAAATGGTTTGGATAATGGAGATGTAGAGATTCTTACCAATGATTTAGGTGACTTTATCGCTTTTGAAGAGAATTACAAGCGCTGTTTTGGCATTGTTGGTAGTGGTAATCGTAATTTTAACAACCAATATTGTTTAACAGCTAAGCAGTATGCAGAGCGATTTGGCTTTCCAGTCTTGGACACATTTGAACTTCGTGGCTTGAATGAAGATGTCAAACGAATTGGTCTGAAAATTGAAGAATTATACGGAATGTAATAAAAAATCCTATCGTTGTAAATACCGATAGGATTTTTTGATAGGGTTAGAAAATTACATTTTTTCTGGAGTATCAACGCCGAGAAGACGAAGAGATTCTTTTAGAACAACAGCTGTTGCGTAGCTGAGAGCCAGACGGCTGTCACGTTCAGGGCTTTCGTCCAAGATACGAGTGTGTGCGTAGAATTTGTTAAATGCTTGTGCAAGACTGATCGCATATTTTGCAATGAGTGATGGGTCATAATTGTCAGCTGCACGTTTGACAACACGGGCAAAATCTTGTAGCAGTTTAATGATTTCCCAACTTTCAGCATCATCTAGGCTGTATGTTGCTTCAGCACTTGGCTTGAAGTCAGCCTTGCGAAGGATTGATTGGATACGTGCATAAGCGTATTGGATGTATGGAGCTGTTTCTCCTTCAAAGGATACCATGGCTTCCAAATCAAAGTCGTAACCGTTGCGACGGTCTGTTTTTAAATCGTAGAATTTAACAGCTCCTACCCCGACGGCACGAGCAACAGCTTCTTTGTTTTCAAGGTCAGGATTTTTGGCTTCAATTTGTGACTGAGCACGATTGATAGCTTCTTGAAGGGTTGGCTCAAGAAGGATGATATTTCCTTTACGTGTAGACAATTTTTGGCGGTTCTTTGTTACCAAGCCAAAGTCTACATGAATCATATCATCGCTCCAGTCAAATCCCATCTTCTTCAAAACGGCTTTTAATTGTCTAAAGTGATTAGCTTGTTCTTGACCTACAGCATAAATGTTTTTAACGAAGTTGTAAGTGCGAGCACGGTACATAGCTGTCGCAATATCACGTGTAATGTAAAGTGTTGCTCCGTCAGATTTCTTAATCATAGCTGGTGGCAGATTAACATCATCAAGGTTGACAATGCTAGCTCCTTTAGACTCTTCCAACAATCCTTTTTCTTCAAGGATTTTGATACCTTCGTCCATCTTGTCATTATAGAAGGCTTCACCAGCTAGACTATCGAATTCAACGCCAAGCAATTTGTAGATACGGTTAAATTCTTTCAGACTTTCGTCGCGGAACCATTGCCACAATTCAGTAGCTTCAGGATCACCGTCTTCTAATTTTTTGAACCAGAGGCGACCTTCATCATCAAGCTCAGGATCTGTTTCGATTTCCGCATTGATACGAACGTACAGTTTCAGCAATTCATCAATTGGATTTGCTTCGACGGCTTCTTTGCTACCCCATTTTTTATAGGCCACCATTAAAAGACCGAATTGTTTTCCCCAGTCACCTAAGTGATTGATTTTAATGGTGTTGTAACCCAATTTACGGAAGATATTAGAAAGGGCATCACCGATAACAGTTGAGCGCAAATGACCAACTGAAAATGGTTTTGCAATGTTTGGACTGGAGAGGTCAATGGTGATATTTTCTCCATTTCCTTCATTTTGCTGCCCATAGTTATTTCCTTCTTTTACAATTTCTTTGATAACTTGAGCTGAAATTTTTGATTTATCAAGGAAGAAATTAACATAAGGACCAGTTGCCACTACTTTTTCAAAGTTTGTTGAGTCAATTTTTTCTGCAATATCTGCTGCAATCGCTTGAGGCGCTTTTCGTTCTACTTTCGCTAAAGAAAAGGCAGGAAAAGCGATATCACCTAAATCTGAGCTTTTGGGTTTTTCTAGTAAATTTAAAATAGCGTCTTGGTCTAAGCTGTCAACGACCTTAGCCAATTCACTTGCAATCAATTGTTTATTATCCATGGTTTCTCCTTTGGTCTTTTACTAGTATTTTAACATATTTTTTGACGAATCTTCAATTTTTTTGGTATAATTTTGAGTATAAATATACATTATTGAGGATAAAATGAAAAAGAGTGAACGTCATAAACTAATTAAGCGAATGATTAAGGAAGAAAAACTGAGTACACAGAAAGATATTCAGGATCGTTTAAAGGCACAAGGCATCGTTGTAACACAGACAACCCTCTCTCGGGACTTACGTGAAATTGGATTGACGAAAGCCAAGAAAAACAATGAAGTTTATTATGTTTTAGCAGATGAAACAAATAAAATCGATTTGGTTGAATTCTTGTCTTATCATGTAGAGGGTGTTTCTCGGGCTGAATTTTCCTTGGTTCTTCATACTCGCTTAGGAGATGCTTCTATTCTGGCTAACTTTGTGGATGCTAATAAAGGCGAGCTGATTTTAGGAACGGTAGCAGGGGCTAACACGCTTTTAGTGATCTGTCGTGATACAGCAGCTGCAAAACAAATGGAAGAGCAGCTCCTTGAGAAAATGCATTAAGAGGAGAAGATGATGGAGCTGAGATAGAAGCGCTCAGCTTCCTTTATTTATATAGTTCTAATGACAAGATGTAGTGTGAGTGGGATGACGAAATCAAGTGTCTCCGAAATATTTAATTTCTGTCCGACTCTCATTGCTATTTAATAAACGGAAAGGCTGAGAATGACAAAAGAAAAACTATCTCCGGGAATGCAACAGTATTTAGATATAAAAAAAGATTATCCAGATGCTTTTTTGCTATTTCGTATGGGAGATTTTTATGAATTATTCTATGAAGATGCGATCAATGCAGCACAGATTTTAGAAATTGCTCTGACTAGCCGTAATAAAAATTCGGAAAATCCAATCCCGATGGCAGGAGTTCCCTACCATTCGGTGCAACAGTATATTGATGTTTTAATTGAAGCAGGCTATAAAGTTGCGATTGCAGAGCAAATGGAAGATCCTAAAAAAGCGGTTGGAGTAGTCAAACGCGAAGTAGTACAGGTGATTACGCCGGGGACAGTAGTTGATTCTTCAAAACCAGACAGTCAGAATAACTTTTTAGTGGCTTTGGATAAGCTGTCAGGTATATATGGGCTGGCTTATATGGATGTGGGAACGGGTGAATTTCAGGTCACAAGTCTTAGTGACTTTAACATGGTCTGTGGAGAAATCCGAAACTTGCGAGCGCGTGAAGTGGTCTTAGGGTATGAATTGCCTGAAATGGAGCGCCAAGTATTGGAGATTCAAATGAATCTCCTTTTATCGCAAGTAGAAACTACATTTGATGATGTTCAGCTACTAGGAAAGGACTTGTCACCGCTAGAGCACCAAGTAGCTGGAAAGTTATTACAGTATGTTCATAAAACGCAGCTACGTGAGCTTAGTCATTTGAAACAAGTTCATCATTATGAAATCAAAGATTTCTTGCAGATGGACTACTCAACTATGGCAAGTCTGGATTTAACAGAGAATGCTCGGACAGGAAAGAAGCACGGTAGTCTGTATTGGCTGATGGATGAGACTAAGACAGCTATGGGAACGCGATTGTTGAGAGCGTGGATTCAACGTCCGTTGATTGATAAAGAGCGAATCGTCAAGCGGCAGGATGTAGTGCAAGTCTTTTTAGATCATTTCTTTGAGCGCAGTGACTTATCAGACACTCTCAAAGGAGTGTATGATATTGAGCGTTTAGCCAGTCGGGTTTCGTTTGGCAAGACCAATCCGAAAGATTTATTACAACTTGCTGCGACATTGAGTCATGTACCACAAATTAAGGGAATCTTAAAAGGAATTAACAGCGCAGTTTTGGAAGATTTGATTGCCAAATTGGATGAAATTCCTGAATTGGCGGCCTTGATTCAGTCAGCAATTTCGCCGGATGCTTCAAATGTCATTACAGAGGGTAATATTATTAAAACAGGTTTTGATGAAACCTTGGACAAGTATCGAGTAGTCATGCGAGATGGAACGAGCTGGATTGCAGATATTGAGGCGAAAGAAAGAGAAGCTAGTGGAATTAACAACCTGAAGATTGATTACAATAAAAAAGATGGTTATTATTTTCATGTCACAAATTCCCAGCTTGAACACGTTCCCAGTCATTTTTTCCGCAAGGCAACTCTGAAAAATTCAGAGCGTTTTGGTACGGAAGAACTGGCTCGTATTGAAGGGGAGATGTTGGAAGCGCGTGAAAAATCAGCTAATTTGGAATACGAGATTTTTATGCGCATTCGTGAGGAAGCTGGTAAATATATCAAACGCCTGCAATCCTTGGCGCAAACTCTGGCAACGGTTGATGTGCTGCAAAGCTTTGCAGCTGTAGCAGAAAAGCAACATTTTGTGAGACCAGAATTTATTGAGCAGCGCTCTATCCAAATTGATAAAGGGCGGCATGCGGTCGTAGAAAAAGTTATGGGTGCACAAACCTATATTCCTAACAGCATTTCAATGGATGAAAATGTCAACGTTCAGCTAATTACAGGTCCAAATATGAGTGGGAAGTCAACCTATATGCGTCAATTAGCGATTATTGTTATTATGGCTCAAATGGGCTCTTATGTTTCAGCTGAAAGCGCTCAATTGCCGATTTTTGATGCAATCTTTACTCGAATTGGTGCAGCTGATGACTTGGTTTCTGGACAATCAACCTTTATGATTGAAATGATGGAAGCGAACCATGCTATTTCTCAAGCAACAGAAAATTCACTTATTCTTTTTGATGAGTTAGGAAGAGGAACAGCGACCTATGATGGCATGGCGCTTGCTCAAGCTATTATTGAGTATATTCACAATCAGACAGGAGCCAAGACACTTTTTGCGACTCACTATCATGAGTTGACAGAGCTGTCAACTAGCTTGACACAACTAGAAAATGTCCATGTAGCAACCATGGAGAAAGATGGTCAAGTGACCTTCCTTCATAAGATTGAAGCTGGACCTGCTGATAAATCTTATGGGATTCATGTAGCAAAAATTGCAGGTTTACCAAATGATTTGCTGATGAGAGCAGACCAGATACTAACACGATTAGAAGATCAAGCAAATGAGAAGTCATCTCTCAATCATTTTAATAAGGAAGCTAGTGATGGCAAGGAAAATCAAGTAGCTGAGCAGATGTCTTTATTTACAGAAGCAACCGAATCACCTATTTTAGACGAGTTGCGCCAGTTGGACATTTATAATATGACCCCAATGGAAGTGATGTTGGCTGTGGCAGAGATAAAGAAGAAACTTTAAAATGTTGAAGCTATAGTGGATGTGACTGGCTAACAGCTTAATTTGCTGAAATGTCATACCAGAATTGCAGCTAGGGTCTAATCTTCAAACCACAACAATTTAGTAAGCTATGATCGTTTTCTATCAATCTGTTGGACTCAAATAACCGCCGTGAATTTTTTCACAGCGGTTATTTCTTGCTATTTGCTTTGTTTGTTTAAGTGATGATTGATTTGCTCAATTTTCTTTTTAGTCAGATAAGACAGGATTGTCCAAAGGATGAGATAAACAACAGTAAATTCTAAAATCAGCTGTAAGATGAAAATGGGTTCACTTGGGAACCAGCCAGCTAATAGAGCTAGGGGGATAAACCCTAAAATCATAAGCCCATAATGACAGATTGTTGCTTTGAGAATGCTCCAATCTTTTTTGAAAAGCTCTTTCCCTAAGCTAAAGAGCAAGCCGATTAGACACCATATCGCTGCGCAATAGAGAACGACTAAGGCGCCGTGAATATGATGCTGTTCCATCCAAAGACCAACTGCTGAATAAGGGTTGAGCGGATGATAGACAGGTGCAAAAAAGTAAGAAAAGATGACGGATAGGAGAAGCCCGATAACAATACCTCCTAGAGTATCTCTGAATAATGTTTTTTTCATAGCTGTAATTTCTCCTTTATAGCTTTGAGATAACGGCGAGATGAATAAGTTATCTGACCGTTTTTTAGTGTAATCTGAATCAGACCGCTGCCGGTCAATTTCAGATGATCGATCTGTTTGGTATTGATGATTTCAGATTGGGAAATCTGTAGAAAATCAGCAGGAAGCAATTCCAAAACTTGATAAAGTGGAAGCCCTAAGTGATAATTGTCTGTTACTGTTTCAGCCCAAACTTGGCGATTTTCAATATAAACCCGCTGAATTTCAGTAGTATCTAATAGGTAAATCTCTTCCTCTTTTTTGGCTCGAATAACTTTGTTTTTATCGAGTTGTTGAGCAAATTTCAGCAGTTGCTGAATGGCATCTGACAAAGCCGGTGCTTCGATAATGACTTTTTCCTCTGAAAACTTTTCGTCAATATGCAATTGAACTTTCATAAACATCCCTTCTTTCCAGATGTTGGTTTGCTGCTGATTTTCGTTAATACCAAGAGGTCACTAACTACCTCCCTCTTCCTAAATCTATTAAATATTATTTCGACTAGGAAAACAAGGACTTTTACCTAAGTGGTTGCTTTGCTTGTCTATTTGGTTCTTTCTAGGAAATGATGTGTGTTCCCCTCACACCGGACTTCTGATAGAAAAACAGCTTTATGTTATAATAATAGCTAGAATACTTACGGAGAAAACTATGTCAAAAATTATTGAACTAGGAAATAGATAGTTTTACAACTCATTGACAGCTCTTAACCATTGATATTACTGGGTTTTATCAATATTATGTAATATTAGAAGTTGTTAGAAAATCCTTAAAAGTCCACAAAAAGGTGAACAAAAAAGACCTTTACAGGTCATTTACAATATGAGTTCAGCAGGCAAGAACTAGCGTAGTGAATAGCTACGCTTTTTAGTTGCTTGTAGCCTTGCTGATAAGATTATTATACCATGTCATCACACGCATTTCTGTTGCTGCGCATGCTGACTGTGTCTAGGCTTGTAACTTTGTTTCTAGGGCTTGAGTTAGCACCTCAGAATAATTTACTTTTTCACGATCCGCTAATCTTACTAGCCATTCAGGGACAGTCACATTCTTTCTAACGGCTTTATTGTTGCGAATAAACGGGGTAGGGTCTGCTTGTATCATGCTAACAAAGCCGTCTTTAACGGTTAAAGCCATGATGTCGCTAGGCTTTGGCATATCTAATCCTTCGTCTATGTAAGCAGCTAAAACACTCTCAAGCATTTCACGGGCATTTTTCAAGGCTTCTTCAACATTTGCCCCTTGTGTGCCTCCTCCAAACTCTGGAAATTCTACCCAATAAGAACCGTCTTCCTCTTTATGAAAAATTGCTGGATATGATTTTAACATAGTCTGTTACCTCCAAAAAATGAAAGATAAGGGGGATTATTTCAGCCCCAAATCTTTCAGGATTTTGCTTTCTAGCCCTCTTCCTAAATCCTTGTTTCCATGGATTGGGATAGTCACTATATAATCAAAATCTTCATGTTTGAAATGGTGATGGCTGCCGTTCTGTCGGATTTCTACCCAACCGTTTTTCTCGGCTAGCTTTGCCATTTCTTTTCCTGTAAGTGGCATAGTGTACGTTACCTCCTTACATTTTCTATTATACACATTATGCGCATAAAAGCAAGCGGAAAGAAAAAGTTTTTTAACTGATAGCATATATAAAATATTACAGTTTAGCATTTGGTTATAGATTGATAACAAGGTTCTAAAAACGGAACGATTTTGCGCCAAACCTCGCTAGCTACCTTTCCCAAGTAGTTCGGCGGGTCGCTGGGTAAACGCCCCTTGTTCTGCCGATAATAAGGATTTTTAACCAAGCGAACTCACCTCCTAATCCGTCCCCCATGACACCCCTTAAAAATCTGAAAAATTGGCGCGTGATGTAAGATGATATCTTGTCGCGGCTCTCTTGCTCTCGCAAGGGTGCGGGGGGGTGTTTTAAAAATTATTTTTTCTTTCTTGTCATCTCAAAAATTTCAAAAAGGGAATTTTTTGCACAGAAGAGGGCAGCGTCCTTTTATTCCAAATAACCTCTACCCCGTTCAAAAAAATAGGGGGCAAATAGCCCCTGTATCTTGGTTTGTATAAATACTGTTTCAACCCGTTACTTAAGGTTTAAATACAAGCAATTCACCGGCTTTATACCATTCCGCAAACTCTAATAATGCCTTGCTTTGTTCTCTGTAAAATTCCGATTCAGACAAGTCTAATTCCATGTATATACAGATATTGCTACACTGTCTTGCTTTGCAAAATCTTCTAATCAATATTTCTTTGTACATATCACTAGAGAGCAAACTAATAGCCTTGTCTATCTCTGCTTTCTCTCTTTCTGCGTCTAGCCTTTTTACTACAAAGGTTTCAAGTCCTTTGCTTGGCTGATTGTTCTTGCTACGTGGTTGGTCTGAAAAAGCACTGGCGCTCCGCAAAGTGTATTCACTCCCAGCAATTCGACACAAACGGCGATAAGTCTGTAAAATCTTTTTAGCCTTGGCTTGAGTTGCTTTTTCGTCAATCTCTCTAAACAATTCCAGCATGTTTTATCTCTCCTATGATATAATAGAGTTATCGAATTTATACCAAAAGGAGCTAGCACAAGCTGGCTTTTTTTGCTATTTTCTGCGCGTGTTCTTTGGATTATCCATGACTCAAATAGTTATTTTCTCTTTGTTCGTTCTTTGTTCAATCACGCGCTATCTTGTTAGATCCTATATTCAATACCTTACCAAAAGCCCGCTTAATTTTCAAGTCTAGCTAAACAATAAAAGAGGCACGCGCCTCTTTGTTATTTCTTAACTTGTTTAGTCTTTAATTGTCGAATTGAATACCGCTTATCTTTGATACTATAAATCCTGAATGAATTCCCCTCTAAACCCTTGAGAATGCGGCTATAGTTACGTTCGTTATACACTGTTTTTAATTCATCACCGCTTAGATTGGTATTGATAATTGTATTCTCACGATTGTTAAGTATATCAAATAATAAATCCTGTTCCCAATCGTTCTTAGGTTTAATCACCGCATTCTTTGCCCCTAGATCATCAATGATAAGGTAGTCAGGCCTTTTCAAGAGTTCCACGGCATCAGATTTAGTAAAAGCTGCATTCTTGCCATAAGTCCAACCATCTTGAATTTTATTAACAATATCTGTAAAGGTTACAAACAGAACGCTTTTAGGCTCATTTTTAGCCTTACTGTCCTCGTTGATAGCTTTAGCCATAGCAACACTTAGATGACTTTTTCCAACGCCTGTAGAGCCTGTAATCAGCGTATTTCCATTCATACCCTCTAGGTACTTCTTTACCTGATTTTGAGCAAAGGCTAATAGTTGTTTCTCCTCTTGTGTCTCGACTATGAAATTGTCAAATGTTGCTGTTTTTAACTCATCAGGGATTACACTATCACGCATTAGGACATGATAAGTTTTTTGATAGACTTGTTGGTTTGTGGCTTCGTTAGCTAACTCTTGTTCTTCGCGCTGTATATTCTCTCTGACACATTCAGGGCAAAACTCTTGCAACTTACGTTCATCACTTCCCCTAATAGGTGTTGATATTTGCCAATAGTTCACGTTATGAATTGAGCAGACCTTATCAAGTATTTTTCTATTTTGATACTCTTTGAACTGTTCCTTCATGTTTTCACCTCCTCCTAAAACGGGACATCAGGGAAGTTGTCCTGTGTTGGTTGTGCTAATGGCTGTTTCTTAGCCTCGTAAGCTGCTTGATTTTGTTTGACTTGCTCGATAGTCTTTAATCCTTGACCTTGCCAACGTTCAAGTATTGAGCGCGTGTATCTAATAGACCTACCGTTGTTCAATATGGTTTGTTCAAGAGCATAAAGTAACAAAGTCTGGCCGTGAGTAGCTAGCAAGTCTTCAACCTCTGTCACCATTGTGCCACTAACAGACATTTCACCAAAAGCCTCTTTTAGTTTTTCAAAGATAATATTTTTACCAGCTTCACCAGCTTTTTCTTGCTCTAGCTGTTGCTCTATCTCTTTCTCTATCTCTTTCTCTATCTCTGTTGGACATGAGTTGGAATTTGTCAAACTTTTTTGGACTTCTTCCAATCCCTCTTTTTTTCTCTGTTCTCGTTTATAACTTGCCCAGTTGGTCTCACTCATTACCATAGCCTTTGCCTGAGGCATTTCTGCATTTTTATCCTCATCAATTTGAATTAAACCGCATTTTGTAAAATATGCTATAGTCATTTCAATATCATCTTCTGAAACATCTAGCTTTAAGGCTAATTCTGCTTTTAAACTATCAAAGTATCCCTCGTAGTAAAGAATGCAGTCACTATCAAGACTTTCAAGCATAAGTCTGATATATATAACTGTCATAGTGTAACCACCCGGTAAAGTTTTAAGTCTCTTGATAAAGATATTATCAAAAAACTTTTTATCAATTTTTAGCCAAAAATAAACTTTTGTTTTTGCCATTGTTCCCCCTAATCTACTCCCAAAAATATCAGAATATCACTTACTTTATAAAAGACTTTGCGAGTGTCTTCTAGTGGTGGGCGATATCGTTTTAAGCCTGCTTTTTCCCAACGTGCCAAGGTTTTGGATTTTATCCCTAGTTCCTCCTTAACCTGTTGGGCTGTCATTAGTCCAAGCTGTCTTGGCTTTGGCTGCGTGTAAGACTGCAGAAAGTTAGAAAGCAAGGTTAGGGCTTCTGCCTTTAGTTGTGTTTCTGTATCTAAGCTAAATAATGCCATACTAACTGCCTTTCAAATATTTGTCTTGTTCGTTCAAGTCCGCATACATGAGGGCGCTGATTCGCTTTTGCTCATCTTGTCGCTGCCTATCTAGTGCTCTGATACCTGCCAGACGTTCGCTGTCATTTGCTGGGATATAGTAACCGCCTGCTAGGTCACGGCTTCCACAAATAGCGATATGATACTTAATTACTAAACCGCGGATAATGCCTCGAACGGTTCGGATATCTAACCCTGTGAGCTTGACAATCTCTTTGCCTGCGCGTGGTCTTTCTGCTCCCTGCGGGATAAGAGCAAGCACGCGTTTATAATTCTCTGGTAAAATTGGAAGCTTCATTCAATCGTCTCTCTTTCTTTGCTGGCTAGGATAATCTGCCCTCTTTCCCACATATCGCAAAAATCCATTAAAGTTTCTAAAACTCGTTCTAGTTGGTTTCGTTCCTCAATACTGTAACAGTCAAATTTATCTTCTAGAGAAAAATCTAACATAGTCTGATAGGCTTCTTCTAGCCAAATACCAAAGTTCTTAGCTCTTTCATTTGCAAGGTCAAACTCTTTTTTATCTGCCATGTTCTGCCTCCATAACCTCTAGCCATTTTTCAATTTTTCTGAGTTGCTTTTTAGTGATATAGCCCCTCCGCTTGTAAGCAATTGCCCAAGCATTAAACAGTTGAGTACAAATACCAGCAAGAAAGAAAAGTAGTAGCGTTAAAATTGCGCCTAGTAGTTCGCTCATTTGTTTAATGCCTCCAGTTCCTTGGGTTTGTCATTGTTTAATAGCAGAAAGGCAATTTTGTCTAGTCTTTGGCAAAGTTTTTCGTTTTGTGCATAAGCAGTCTCAATATATTTCTTAGCTATCCAGTTAAAGGTCGCTGTATCCACTTTTTGCGTTATCTCTAAGGCTTCTAGAGTTAAGTTATTCATTTCTAAGCTGTTCATGATGTCAGTTAGTTCACTACCTAAGTCGATTAGTTTTTCAGTGCTCAATAATACTGTTGTTGTTTTCGTCATGGTGTTTTACCTCGTTTAAATTTTCTTGTATTTATGCCCTTTTTAAGGGTTAGCGCCCTCCGTATGGTCAAAATATCCTAGATATGGTATAATCTAGCTATAAATCTTTACTAAAACCCTTACGGCTTGCCTGCTGTATTGTTTTAGTATTTGTGTGAAAGGCTTCCTACTTGGTCGGTTGGTTAAGCCTTTTTGTTTTATTCTGTTTTTAAGCACTCTAATAGGCGTTTTGAGCAGTTGAAACGGTTAGGGGTATAATTATACCCTTGAGACATTTCAAGTTGATTTTGGCTATATCTTATTGGCGAAAATCAGCTTAAAATCGATTCTATCGCTTGCTGCTTATTCAGCTTTTGAGTTATCGTTATCTTTTAAAATATTTTCAAGCCCTGTTTTGATAAAATAAAGGCTAGTTAGTGCTTGTTTTTTATCACCTTGTAAAATAGCATTGTCTGCAAGGTCAATCATAGCGTATAGATGAGCTTTTTCTTGTTCGTTTGATAGATACATTTTTTTATACTCCTTGTTGTGGTCTAAAGACCATGGATTTTATTTCCTGATAAGTCATGCCTAGCTTAATCATAGCAATAGCCATATCTTCTAAGTCTTGAAATCTGGCTAGCTCGGTACTGGTTAGGCTATCAATGCCATTATAGCCACCACGCGCCGCCATCAGTTGGCGCTTATTCATACCGCTAGCACCTTTCAGTAAAAGATTGTTCATTGTACTGTGAGCATGCTTAGGAGCAACCAGCCATATCTCTATACTGTCGTGTAAGGTTTTGCGTTTAGGTCGCTCTAAAGCACGCTGCAGCTTAAACTCTGCCACCTCGTCCCGCATTTCAAAGAATGCTTTGACAAGATTTTCTTTAAAGTTTGCGACTTGCTTGGTGTTTTTTAAGAATGTAATCAGCAAAGTTGCTTGTTGCTCGTTCAGTCGGTAAAGCTTTTCGGGTCTACCCCGCCCATTTAATTTACGCATTTCAAATGCGATTATTCCGTATCTTTCTAAGCGGTCTTTACGCTTTCTAATATGCTCTTGTATAGCGTGATGACTAATAGCAGCACATTCAGCAACTATCTCGCTAGTAGTGTACGGCTCTTTCTTGCCGTCCATGTAAACTAATTCCATTGTTTGGCTCCTTTTTATTCTGGTCGGAAATTTCTTCCGAGTAGTTCAATCCCCAGTGGTGAAGCGCCACTTAAGAAATCTGTAAATGTAGTGTAGTATTGCGATTGTGTCTCTCCTTCCTATGTGTTTAAAATACTTTTGCATACTTTTTCTCAAAAAAATATGTCTTCAATGGTTATGTCAGGAAACAATGGTAATAACAAAGTTTTAAACTTTAACTTTTCAGAATCAGAAAAAGAATTTTTTCCACTCTCTTTATTGTAATAAGCTTGCTTACTTATGCCCAATTGTTTTCCTAATTGTTCTTGAGATAAACCCAACATATTTCGATAACCTTTTATCTTATTTACCATTTCACACCTCCTTTACTTTTGCATACCTTGATTGTAACCAATATTTTTTAAAAAGTCAATACTTTTCTTTACTTAAAAACAAAAAATAGTTATAATTTAAATACGAGGTAAAAAAATGGAAGTGAATAATATTGAAGTAGGAAACCGAATTAAAAGTATTAGACTTGACCAAGGTGCAACTATGGAGGAATTTGGCAAAGCATTTAATACCAGTAAGGGGACTGTTAATAATTGGGAAAAGGGGCGTAATTTGCCTAACAAAGAAAATTTGTTAAAAATAGCAAAACTAGGAAATCTCAGCGTTGAGCAGCTATTATATGGCAGTTCTGCTAGAAGTCGATATAACTGGGACTATATCCTAGATTACATGGAAAAAACTAAAGAAGAACTAGATGAAGAAGCTTTTGAAAATACCAAACAAGCTATCGATAGTGCATTTTTTATCAGATCAGACTTGAATGATATTATAAATCTATATAACTATAATCTCCGAAATCCTATTCCTGCTAAGGATTTAAACGGTATGAAAAAATTCTACGAATCACAGGCCAATCTCTTAGAGGAATATATTTCTAGTCTTGACTATACAGAGAATAATATGGATATGATCATGGATTTGGAGATTGAAGCTAACTTTAATCGGAGATATATAGACAGAATTGACCGATATCAAAAAACTGGGATTTGGGCAGAAGACTATCTTGAAGAGTTAGAAAAATTCAAGAAAAGTCAAGAGAATTGAATAATAGCAACAAAAAAGACAAGCTAGTTTAATAGTACCTAACTGAAAATAAGCGAAAAGTTTAGGCAATTACATAACCATTATATCACTTTGGAGTTTAAAAACGATTGATAGCTTACCCACGCACCACACGGGAAAGGAACTGAATCAGCATAAAATTTTACAAAATAAACGCAAAAATATTGACGAAAACATAAAAATATTTTACAATGGAGGTACTTAAGGAATAGCTTTCGGAAAAACCTAAGGGTCCCGATTGCGGAAGGCATCTCCAGTATAAGGAGGTGTCTTTTTTGGTTCGTCCATTCAAAAACGTACATGAACAACTAAATATTTTACACAATAGAGGACTTAAGCTAACGGATTACCAAAATAATAAACTTTATCTAATGACCAATAATTACTATTCAATTATCAATGGATATAGTCGATATTTTTGGCAAACAACAAATAAGTATTTCCCTGGTACCACCTTCGATGATATTTCCATGTTGTATTTTCTAGATAGAGAGCTTAAGTTTATTTTCTTAAAGGCTATTTTGGAAGCTGAAAAACATCTAAAATCAATAACTGCATATACATTAGCAGAAAAGTATAAGGATAATCCCACGGATTATCTATCCACGGACTTCTATACTTACGACTCCAATAGTAGAAACCAAAGTCGAGATGTTACATTTTTGGTAAACAGATTTCAAAAAATCATTTCAAAATATAATAGACAACTTGGAAACAACCCAATAAAGAACCATCAAAGAAATCATGGCGGAATCCCCTTCTGGGTTATGGTGGAACATCTTACATTTGGAGAGCTAAAACTTGTAATCAAATATCTTCCAGCAATTCAAAATACAATTGCCAAACGTCATTACACCTTTATTTCTGAAAAAATGGCAATACAATCATTTTTTACCGGAAATGTACTCTTGTCCTTTATTGAAAACATTTTTGAAATTCGTAATATTAGCGCCCATGATTCACGACTTTTAGATTTCAAATGTAAAAATAACCTTGTTTATTTTCCAACTTTACATGACCGCTACGGAATTCTTCCTAACTCCCCTAGAAGTGACGTATATAATACATTCTTAACATTACAATGTTTTTTAAGTAAAACACAATATGCAATCTTACATAATACGGTATTGAAACGCCTTTTTTATCTGGACAACTACCTTTCAAAAAGAGGGTACCCAATCCATACAAATACTATTCTGAGTACGCTCGGTTTTCCTGATAATTGGCATGTCATCACTATGAAACTACCACAATAATAAACCACAGAAAGGAAGCCATGAACGAATTACAATTTTTAATCTATTCAGCAGATAACAACCAAGAAACAGCTAGCGTTATTATACGCGGGGAAACTATCTGGGCTAGTCAGAAAGAAATGGCTAGGCTGTTTGGTGTTGGTGTCCCTGCCATTAGTAAACACTTAAAAAATATCTTTGAAGAGGGAGAATTAGAAGAAAAAGTGGTTGTTTCCAAAATGGAAATAACCACAAAACACGGTGCAATTGCTGATAAAACCCAAACTAAGGATGTCAGCTACTACAATCTTGACGCCATTATCTCCGTAGGTTATCGGGTCAACTCTCAAAAAGCCACGCGCTTCAGACAATGGGCTACTTCGGTACTGCGTGAGTACATGATAAAAGGCTTTGCTATGGATGACGAACGCTTGAAACAAGGGGGAAACCTCCTAGGAAAAGACTACTTCCGCGAACTCTTGGAACGTGTCCGCTCTATCCGTGCTAGTGAGCGAAAAAGCCACAAAATTTCGACAACATGGGGGTGAGCATATGATACAAGAAGAATTTAAAAAAATAGTGGGGATGTGAGTATGACAGATTACGAAATTTTTTTACCAAGGATACTAGATAATGAATATGATAACCTGAATGAACTCTATCACCAATTAGACGATATTTTACCTTACTTATCAAACGAAGACGAAGTGTATTTTAACTTTGAAAATATCCGCTGGATAAATGCTGAAATGACTGTTTTTCTAGGGATGTTGTTCAGTGCTGTAACAGATAGAGGGGCAGATGTTTACGCCGTTATAGAGAACCTCTCTTTAAAATCAAAAGAAATACTTCTAAAAAATGGCTTTTTAAAGCATTTCGGCTTAAAATATGAGTTAGCCGATACCTACAACACCACCATACCATTTTTTAGAGAAACGATAGAAAGAATTGACGAAATTGACGAATATATAGATGACGAGCTTTTAAGACAGATCCGAAACAAAACTTCTGAAGAGTTTTTAGGAGAGATAAAAGAAGCTCTGTTGGAAATTATACACAACGTTCGAGACCACTCGCACTCAGATGTCTTATATATGTGCGGGCAGCACTACCCGCGGAAACCTAGAGGAAGTCAAGACGGCACTATATCTTTCGCTATATCGGACAATGGGATTGGAATGATAGAAAACATCAAAACCAAAGGACATTCCTTTTCTAAAACAGAGGATTACTTTGAATGGGCTTTTGACAGAGGGACGTCTACCAAAGAAAGATATGACAGTGGCGTAGGATTGTATGAACTCAAGAAAAAGCTCCGAGGAAAAGGAGAAATAAAAATAGTCTCCAATAACGGATATTATCACATCGATAAAACGGGTGATATTACTTTTTTAGAGTTCCCATTTAACGTCTCAGGGACGCTTGTTATTATCACCTTTTTCCTTGATGATTGTCAAAATCCTTCCCTTTCTGATACAATAGATTTATCAGGACTACTAGAAGAATGGTTTTTATAAGGAGTACACATGAAAACACTAAATATCGCTGAGATCATCAATAATAAATCAGCTATCCTAGATGAAACTGGACAAATTGTTTTCCAAAAAATTAAAGAATATGTTGAGAAAGACGAGCCAGTTATACTAGATTTTACAGGTATAGAAATTCTAACCACAGCATTTCTAAACCTCGCTATCGGCCAGCTTTATGACCTAAAACCAACAAACGAACTCACAAAGCTAGTGAAGATAAAACGGTCATCAGTTAGTGAGTCTCATTTCCAAAAAATAGGTCTTGTTCTATCTAACAGTAAAGAAAAAAGACAAGAGTTATCCGATTTGCAAGATGAGGTAATGCAGGATGGCTATTGAGAAAGATTTGAATACTTATACCTTGAATCAAGGTGAGACTTTCATCGTTGATACCAATGTCTGGATATATCTCTTCTCGCCATTTTCTACCAATAGCTTTGGTTATCAAAAATTCTTATCCGAAGCACAAAATAAAAATTGCAAGCTCTTTATCAACTCGCAAATCATTTCAGAATATATCAATGTCATTTGTAGAACCGCTTACGAGAACTACGCAAGAACTTATAGATTGAATAAGAATAATTTTAAGTTCAAACGTGATTATCAACAGACTTCAGACTTCTCACACTACTATCAACTAGCTTGTGAAAGTGTAAAAAATGAAATCTTAAAGTACAGTGAAATTTTACCAATCAAACAATCGCATATCGATAGCAGTCTAAATGACTATGACCAAATGAAAGACTACAATGACTTGCTTTATACAAAAATGTTAACAAGTGACATAAAAATTGTTAGTCATGACAGAGATTTTGGAAATCATCCTGAAGACATTATCTGGATACACTATTAAAAAACCTCACACTCGCCATCGCCAAACGTTGAGTGTGAGGAAAACATGTATAAGAAACAACCGTTCAAAAGGTCGTTTTCTTGTACCTATTTTACCAAGAAATGAGGTGAAACGCAATTTAGATAGAGAAATTAAATAATTAAAGAATGTTGAAAAAATATCTGAACGTTAACAAAAAATCTTACGCAAAAGGTTTGGATGTTAGAGTGACAAGTAAAACAAGGATTGTAAAATTCAATCTATAGAAAAACAAATCAAGCACCTATCGGATCAATAGTCTCATACCCTCACAATCTCATTTATTGACCTAGATTATTTACCTCAAAACATGCCATGTTTTAAAACGTAATATAAGCCCGTTTAAGCGCTTGTTTTCTTTTCTGGTATAAAATTTACCGTCTTACATAAAACAAACGAAAATAGGGGTATTCTCGTAGCTCCTAGCATGATATAAACCCAATCTAAAACTTTTACGGCTTGCCTGCTGATAGAAAGGGATATCATGAGAATAACAGAAGTCAAAAAGAAAAACGGTACAACTGTATACCGTGCTAGTGTTTATCTCGGTGTTGACCAGGTAACAGGTAAGAAAGTAAAAACCAGCGTAACAGGACGGACAAGAAAAGAGGTTAAATCAAAAGCTCAACAAGCCCAGATAGATTTTAAACTGAATGGCTCAACCATTCAAAAGGCAGTCATGGTCAAGAATTTTCAAGAGTTGGCCGACATATGGCTAGAAAGCTATAAACTGACCGTTAAGCCTCAAACCTATGAGGCGACATTGAGCAATCTAAGAACCCATATTTACCCAGTTTTTGGGAACAGACAACTAGACAAGATAACGGCTAGTGATATACAAGTTTTTATCAATCAGTTATCAAGATATTTTGAAAACTTTGTGACAATACGGTCAATCATCAGGAGGATTTTTCAGCAAGGAATATTGCTGCAGCTTGTCACTAATAACCCAGCTAGAGATATTATACTTCCTAGAAGACAAAAGAAGGCTGATAATAAGGTAAAGTTTATTGCTCCAGATGATTTGAAGGCTTTTCTTGATAATCTAGAAAAGAAGCAGTACAAGCGTTATGGTTTGTATTATGAGTATGTCCTCTATCATTTGCTCTTGTCTACAGGGTTACGGATCGGTGAAGCTTGCGCCTTAGAATGGACTGACATAGACCTTTATAAGAATACAATCACCGTAAATAAAACGTATAACAAAGGCTTAAAGGCAGTTAGTACAGCCAAGACCAAGTCAGCTAACCGAACCATTAGCATAGACAAGAAAACGGTCAATATGCTGCGTCTATACAAGAATAGGCAACGCCAGCTATTTTTCGAAACCGGGGCGCGTGCTCCGTCTGTAGTCTTTGCCACCCCTACAAGAGAATATTTTGATTTGGCAATTAGGCAAAGCGCTTTAGATACCCGTTGTAAAGAAGCAGGTATCCCTCGCTTTACCTTTCACGCTTTCCGCCATACTCACGCTAGTTTATTGCTGAATGCTGGTATCTCATACAAAGAATTACAATATCGCTTAGGTCATGCCAATATTACAATGACCTTAGACATTTACAGCCACCTATCAAGAGACAAAGAAAAAGAAGCAGTAGCTTACTTTGAGAAAGCCATTAGCTCCCTTTAGTCCACAAAAAGGTGAACAAATTGTGTTTTTGATAGTTGTAAACATCATCAGAACCTTATTAAATCAACGTTTAGAAAGGGTAAAACCAAAAACTATGTCAAAAATTATTGAACTACCAGAAAATCTTGCTAATCAGATTGCAGCGGGTGAGGTTATTGAGCGACCTAGCAGCGTTGTCAAGGAGTTAATAGAAAATTCTATTGATGCTGGTGCCACTCAGATTATAGTTGAGATTGAAGAAGCGGGACTCAGGAGCATTCAAGTCATTGATAATGGTGAAGGAATTGAGCATGAGGAGGTTTCCTTGGCTTTGCGGCGGCATGCTACTAGTAAAATCAAGAAACAAGCCGACCTTTTTCGAATTCGGACATTGGGCTTTCGGGGCGAGGCACTTCCATCCATTGCCTCTGTTTCACGTTTGACGATTGAAACTGCGACAAGTAGTGGTGCACATGGAACGCGTGTAATTGCTCAAGGTGGAGAAATTGAAACTGTAGAACCAAGCAGCTGTCCTAGGGGCACCAAAATCAAAGTGGAAGACCTTTTTTTCAACACGCCTGCTCGCTTGAAATATATGAAAAGTCAACAAGCGGAACTATCTCATATTGTAGATGTGATTAACCGTTTGAGCTTGGCTCATCCGGAGGTCGCTTTCACTCTTGTTAATGACGGTAAAGAGATGACACGGACAGCAGGAACAGGAAATCTGCGTCAAGCAATTGCTGGTATTTATGGACTGACAACAGCCAAAAAAATGATTGAAATTTTAGCATCTGATTTGGATTTTGAAGTATCAGGCTATATTAGTTTGCCAGAATTAACAAGGGCTAATCGGAATTACATTACTATCCTCATCAATGGTCGCTACATCAAGAATTTCCTACTCAATCGAGCTATTTTAGATGGATATGGTAGCAAGCTCATGGTGGGACGTTTTCCGATCGCTGTGATTGATATTCGGATTGACCCATATCTTGCTGATGTCAATGTTCACCCGACCAAGCAAGAAGTGCGGATTTCAAAGGAGCGAGAGCTCATGGTCTTGATATCGCAAGCTATTGCTGCAAGTTTGAAAGAGCAAGATTTGATTCCGGACGCATTAGAGAATTTAGCCAAATCAACTATTAACCGAGCAATTAAGCCTGAGCAGACCAGCCTCCCTCTCAAAGAGAACCGACTTTATTACGATAAAGAAAGAAATGACTTCTTTGTGAAACCACAAGTGTCAGAAGCTCAACCTTCTTTTGAGGAATCTGCCCGATTAGACCAACAATCTGCTGATACAGATGAACTCAATTCAAAAGTTGCTTCTGTCAAATTTGCAGAAAGGCAATCTCCTTCTTACAATCAACTAGATCATCCAGAGCTGGATCAGGCGAGCTTAGAGAGAGCTTTAGATAAGCTAGATGGAGAAGAAACTTCAACGTTTCCAGAATTGGAATATTTCGGGCAAATGCACGGCACCTACCTTTTTGCTCAAGGAAACGGTGGTCTTTATATTATTGACCAACATGCAGCTCAAGAGCGAGTAAAGTACGAATATTACCGCGAAAAAATCGGAGATGTAGATGCTAGTCAGCAGCAGCTTCTGGTTCCCTATATCTTTGAATTTCCAGCTGATGATATGTTGCGTCTGAAACAACGAATGGCTCTTTTAGAAGAAGTGGGGATTTTCCTAGAAGAATATGGGGCTAATCAATTCATTCTCCGTGAGCATCCTATTTGGCTCAAAGAAGAGGAGATCGAGTCGGGTATCTATGAGATGTGCGATATGCTACTTCTAACCAAGGAAGTCTCTATCAAGAAATATCGCGCTGAGCTGGCTATTATGATGAGTTGTAAACGTTCTATTAAAGCCAATCACAGCTTAGATGACTATTCAGCACGTGATTTGATTTTTCAGTTATCACAATGCGACAATCCCTACAACTGCCCTCACGGTCGTCCCGTTTTGGTCAACTTCACCAAATCTGATATGGAAAAAATGTTCCGTCGGATTCAGGAAAATCATACCAGCCTGAGAGAATTGGGCAAGTATTAAAACTATTTATAAAAGCTCTAAAACAGAGAGTTTGGGACAAAAAGATTTCAATTTTTAAAAATCTTAATTATTAAGCCCTTCAAATCTATAATTAAATGCGAAAAGCGAACAAAGCAGAATTCTGATTTGTTCGCTTTTTATATTTGAGGTCGGACTTTTGTCCCAGCCTCCTCCGCACAGCTCGAAAGGTTTGGGGAACCCTTCGAGGCTGGAAATAAAGTCAAGTGAAACTTGGGTCAAAAGGACTGGAAAAGTTGAGTTATCAACGTATTAGAGTCCACTCAGCAGTGATTGATTGGCACTAAAGTGCCTAATCAATTGTGCATGGGAAACTCTACATTGACTAAAGTCACTAGAGCTTCTCCAAATCACTGCGTCTTATAATTCTGACTATATAAACAAAAGAAGCTGAACACTTTTGTCTCAGCTTCTGTTTTTAAGATTTTATCTGTAATTGAGTTTCAGCAGTGATTTAAGATGTTTGGCTATAGGAATGGGGTTCTTGATGTTCAGCACTTCCTACTCTAAAGTTAGTTATCTGGTCCAAGTAAGTTTTCTTGATGGTCAGATACCTCTTGCAAGATAAGGCTGCGCCGACAGATAGAAAGAAGAGGAAAAAGATGAGGGATGGATTCCAGGGAAGATAGAGTCCTCCTGCGAAAAAGAAGAGGGTGATGGCCAGAAAGAGGATATAGAGGACGTTGACCAGACCAAAGCTTCTGACCTCCTGTTGATAGCCCTCGCTTTCCGAAGTAGTCCACTTGGATCTGGCTTCTTTCTCATCTGCTTGATCCAGTAGCAGATAATCCGTCGTCACCTGAAAGATTTTGCTCAGTTCGATGACCTTCTCGATTTCCGGCAGGGCCTGAGCAGATTCCCACTTGGAGATGCTCTGCCGGGAGACATTGACCTTTTCCGCCAGTTGATCCTGAGACCAGCCTCTTTCCTTTCGCAGTTCAAAAATTCGTTTATTGATTTGCATTTGCTAAATCTCCTTTCATATTTCTCTACTTGTATTGTACCATGATTGAGAGAACTTGAACATATAGCCAGCTTTCCTTTTTGTCAACCGGAGGTTGCGCTTTTATTTGCAGTTTCTGCGCTCAGAATATGATATACTAAAAGGGTTAAAAAGGAGAAGTCATGTACGAATATTTTAAAGGAATTTTAAGTAAAATCACAGCCAAATATATTGTAGTGGAAGTGGGGCAAATTGGCTATATCCTGCATGTGGCAAATCCTTATGCCTATTCAGGTCAGGTCAATCAGGAGATTCAAGTTTTTGTTCATCAGGTGGTCAGAGAGGATGCCCAGCTCCTCTACGGTTTTCGCACAGAGGATGAAAAGCAGCTTTTTCTCAATTTGATTTCGGTCTCTGGCATTGGACCCGTTTCTGCTCTTGCGATAATCGCTGCCGATGATAATGCCGGTTTGGTGCAGGCCATTGAGCAGAAAAACATCACTTATCTGACAAAATTTCCTAAAATTGGCAAAAAAACAGCCCAACAAATGGTGCTGGACTTAGAAGGCAAGGTTGTGGCAATAGGTGCTACTCCTAAGCAAGTTGCTGTTGCAGCTACTAGTGACAATCAAGAATTGGAAGAAGCCATGGAAGCTATGGTGGCTCTGGGCTACAAGGCGGCTGAACTCAAGAAAATTAAGAAATTCTTTGAAGGAACCAATGATACCGCGGAAAACTATATCAAATCCGCCCTCAAAATGCTGGTAAAATAAAGGAGAAAAGATGAAACGATGTAGCTGGGTAAAAGAGAATAATCCTTTATATATCGCCTATCATGACCAAGAGTGGGGTCGTCCTTTGCATGATGAGCGGGCTTTATTTGAGTTGCTCTGCCTAGAGACTTATCAGGCAGGACTATCTTGGGAGACCATTCTCAATAAACGAGCAGCCTTCCGACAAGCTTTTCATGGCTATGATGTTCATCAGGTGGCAGTCATGACAGATGCGGAGTTAGAAGGTATTTTACAAAATCCTGCCGTCGTCCGAAATCGTCGGAAAATCTATGCAACACGTGCTAACGCCCAAGCTTTTCTGAAAATACAGGCAGAGTTTGGCAGTTTTGATTATTATCTCTGGTCTTTTGTAGACTTTACACCGATTGACAATCCTGTCAAGGACTACAAGCAGATGCCCTCCAAGACTCCATTGTCTGAAAAACTGGCTAAAGATATGAAGAGACGAGGCTTTGAATTTGTAGGACCAGTCTGTGTCTATTCTTTCCTGCAGGCGGCAGGTCTTGTCAATGACCATGAGGAGACTTGCGATTTTAATTCAGCAAGAAAAACAATCAAACGATTTTAATAGCTTTGCTATCTTTTATGTGAGTAGTCGGTGCAATATTTATTGACCGATACTGTTTTATATTTTTCGTAATATTGCTGTATTTATGATGATATGACATCACTACAAAACCATGACCAAAGTTCCAATCGTAATCAAAATGCTGCCAATCAAAGATTTCATAGTAAAATCCTCGTGGAAAAAGATAAAAGCAAGAATGAGTGTGAGGACAACACTAAGCTTATCAATAGGAACGACCTTGGAGACTTCTCCCTCCTGCAATGCTCGGTAATAACAGAGCCAGGAAGCGCCCGTCGCTAATCCAGATAAAATCAAGAAAATCCAACTTTTCTTGCTGATGTTAGCGAGACCGAGTTGCCCTTTGGTCAAAAAGACCATACACCAAGCCATTAAAACAACGACCACTGTCCGAATAGCTGTTGCTAGATTAGAATTGACGCCAGAAATCCCGATTTTGGCTAAGATAGATGTCAGTGCTGCAAATAAAGCAGAAAGAAATGCAAAAACTGCCCACATCATTAAATCTCCTTAAATGTTTTGTTTTCTTTATTTTATCACATTTGATTCTATCTAACACAGCAAACTAAAGGCACTCAGGCAGTACAAAATTGTCTGTTTTTTATATAAACCCTAGTTTTGCTAAGCTAATCCTCATTTTTGAAGAGGCTGGGGCGAAAGTCTCCAACTTCAAAGTATATAAAGCGATAAATCAATGACGTAGTAGCTGATTGCTCAAAGCACGGCTTTGTGGTGATGCGAAGCAAGTCTCAGGGTATTAGCTTTTCAAGCTCGCAAAAACACTTTTGACGAAAACTTTATTTTCTTTATCCACCGTCTCAACAGTCTCCCAGACTGTTGAGCAAGCTTGCGGAGGTGAGATTACGAACTAAAAATTTTCAAGATGAGTTCTACCTCACTCCCATAATCGAGGTAATCATATTATTGATGTGACACAATTATAGTTATAAATTAGAAGGCTGGCAATTCCAGACTTTTTCTTTTTGAAAAATTCTTAGTCTTATCAATTTGCTTACAGATTCTTTTCTTAAAATGAAGTTTTTAAGATTTTTTATGATAAAATAAGACCAAATTGCGAATAGTAAAGTAGGAGGTTCTATGAAAGCAGAAATTATTGCTGTGGGTACTGAAATTCTGACAGGTCAGATTGTCAATACAAATGCCCGATTTTTATCGGAAAAATTAGCGAGTCTGGGTGTAGATGTATATTTCCAAACAGCAGTTGGAGATAATGAAGCTCGTCTGTTATCCATTTTAGAAATTGCTCGAAATCGTAGTAATTTGGTCATCTTAACTGGAGGATTAGGCCCAACAGAAGATGACTTGACTAAGCAGACTTTGGCAAAATTCTTAAATCGTAGGTTGGTATTTGACCGAATGGCTACGGAGAAATTGGACCGCTTTTTCGCAAGTCGACCGAATTATGCTCGAACACCAAACAATGAGCGACAAGCTCAGATAGTGGGAGGCTCGACTCCTCTACAAAATGAAACTGGGCTTGCAGTAGGAGGCGTGATTGAGGTCAGTGGCGTGACCTATGTTGTTCTACCTGGTCCGCCTAGTGAATTAAAACCTATGGTGAACAATAAGCTGGTTCCACTTTTAGCGACTGGTCAAAAATTGTATTCAAGAGTCTTACGTTTCTTTGGTATCGGTGAAAGTCAATTAGTAACCCTTTTAGGAGATTTAATTGATAATCAGACCGATCCGACCATTGCTCCTTATGCTAAGACGGGAGAGGTGACATTGCGATTGTCCACCAAGGCTACTAGTCAAAAGGAAGCAGATATTAAGTTTGCTCATTTAGAAAAGAAAATTTTAGCAGTACAGACTTTTGAGAAACAACATTTAGTAGACCTTTTCTACGCTTATGGAGATGATAATTCTCTGGGGCAAACAGCTTTTGAACTGCTGAGAAGAGCAGAAAAGACCGTCACAGCAGCTGAAAGTTTGACCGCAGGACTCTTTCAAGCGACTTTGGCAAACTTTTCTGGAGCCTCCAATGTCTTTAGTGGTGGCTTTGTTACCTACAGTATGGAGGAAAAGAGCCGAATGCTGAGCATTCCCTTGGCAGACTTAGAAAAGCATGGGGTAGTTTCAGCTTTTACAGCGGAGAAAATGGCTGAGCAGGCAAGAAAATTGACCGCTAGTGACTATGCGGTGAGCTTGACAGGTGTGGCAGGTCCAGACAGCTTAGAAGGACATCCAGCAGGGACAGTTTATATCGGCCTAGCAACCACAGAAGATGTTCAGTCTATTAAGGTTAATATTGCGGGTCGCAGTCGGACAGATGTACGTAAAATAGCCGTTCTGCATGCTTTCAATCTGCTGCGAAAAACTTTATTAAAAAACGAAAACATGCTATAATAATTAGATAGGCAAAAAATAATTTATCACTATATAGGAGAAATAAATGGCGAAAAAACAAAAAAAATTAGAAGAAATTTCAAAGAAATTTGGCGAGGAACGTCAAAAAGCGCTAGATACTGCACTTAAAAATATTGAAAAAGATTTTGGTAAAGGAGCGATTATGCGCCTAGGTGAGCGCGCTGAACAAAAAGTTCAAGTCATGAGTTCAGGTAGTTTGGCATTAGATATCGCTCTTGGTGCAGGAGGGTATCCAAAGGGGCGGATTATTGAAATCTATGGACCAGAGTCTTCTGGTAAGACGACCGTAGCTCTTCATGCAGTAGCGCAAGCTCAAAAAGAAGGCGGTATTGCAGCTTTTATTGATGCAGAACACGCTCTCGACCCGGCTTATGCACAAGCCCTTGGAGTTAATATTGATGAACTCTTACTTTCTCAGCCAGACTCTGGTGAGCAAGGCCTTGAGATTGCTGGGAAATTGATTGACTCTGGTGCGGTAGATTTGGTAGTTATTGACTCCGTGGCAGCCCTCGTACCACGTGCTGAGATTGATGGAGACATTGGAGATAGTCACGTTGGCTTGCAAGCGCGCATGATGAGTCAAGCTATGCGTAAATTGTCTGCTTCTATCAATAAAACGAAGACAATTGCGATTTTCATCAACCAACTGCGTGAAAAAGTTGGTATTATGTTTGGAAATCCAGAAACAACACCTGGTGGTCGTGCCTTGAAATTCTATGCGTCTGTTCGTTTAGATGTTCGTGGAAATACCCAAATCAAGGGGACTGGTGATGAGAAAGATACCAATGTTGGTAAGGAAACCAAGATTAAGGTTGTGAAGAATAAGGTTGCTCCGCCATTCAAGGAAGCTTTCGTAGAAATCATGTATGGTGAAGGAATTTCTAAAACAGGCGAGTTGATTAAAATTGCGACAGACCTTGATATTATCAAAAAAGCGGGTGCTTGGTATTCTTATAATGATGAAAAGATTGGTCAAGGGTCTGAAAATGCTAAGAAATACTTGGTAGATCATCCAGAAATTTTTGATGAAATTGATTATAAAGTTCGAGTGCATTACGGTTTGATTGAGGATGATGCTGAAGATGAAAAAAATGCAGAAGCAACTAAATCAGCAAACAAGGTGGAGGAAGTCACACTAGATTTGGATGACACGATTGAGATTGAGGAATAATTTTTTAAAAATAGGTCGCAAGACGGAGGGATTTTGTGGTATAATATAGTATGATAATAGTACCGTGTGGCGAAAGGAGTACTTACATGATTACAATTTATACTGTCTCAAGTTGCACTAGTTGTAAAAAAGCAAAAACATGGCTCAATGCTCACCAGTTAACTTATAAAGAACAAAATCTTGGTAAAGAAGGAATTACAAAAGAAGAGTTATTAGATATTCTAACAAAAACTGAAAATGGGGTTGCAAGCATTGTTTCTTCAAAAAATCGTTATGCAAAAGGCTTAGGTGTAGATATTGAAGAATTAAGTGTGAGTGAAGTGATTGACTTGATTATGGAAACTCCACGCATCTTGAAAAGCCCTATTTTAGTAGATGACAAGCGCCTACAAGTGGGCTACAAAGAAGATGATATTCGTGCATTCTTACCTCGCTCGGTTCGTAATGTTGAAAATACAGAAGCGCGTTTACGCGCGGCCTTGTAAAGAGTGGAATTTCCACTCTTTTTTTATTTCGATGTTTATTGATATTAAAAATATGATAAAATAAAGAATGAGGAGGAGTTAATCCATGAAAAGAAGCCTGATTCTATTAACCATTATTCTTACAGTCTTAGCAGGATGTGGTCAAAAAAAAGAAACAAAATCAAAAACAAGCAAGCAATCAATTGATAGTACGTTGCCAGTTATTGCAAACGCTGAAAAAGAAACAGTTGTGACAAAAACCTTATCATTCCCTAAAACAGCTGAAGGGATTCAACAAACACAAACAATTACTTACAAAGGCGATCAATTTTTAAGTTTAACGATTGAGCAAATCATGCCGATGAAAGAAGAAATGAAAAAAGTAGTTGCGGAAGTTGGAGTTGCTGAAGCGCAAAAATTATTGGAGAAATCTTTGGCTGAAGATGAAAAATTTACACAAGCAAAAAGTTTGGAAGGTTTTTCGACCTCTTTGGAAATTATAAATGATCAAGAATTGAAGCGAGTTCATACTTTTGATTTTCAAGTTTTGGATGTTAATAAGGCCGCTGATACTGAATATTTAAAAAATATGAAATTAAAAGAATTTTTAAAAATGAAACCAAAAGAATATGTTGAAAATCAGATTGCGAGTGGTGCAACGGAAGTCAATCAATAACTGTCAATCATTGGTTGCCTTTTTAGACAGGCCGTTTTGACAACGCTTACAAAAGATGGTATACTATTCTTATAAAGCTCTAAAATACAAGGAGGATATTTTTATGAGAAAATCGGTTGTTTTGTTAGGAGCAAGTTTGTTGCTGCTCACAGCTTGTGGTCAAAAATCCGGTCAGAATCAGTCAGGGGATAGTAAGACTGGTTCGAGTGTTGTGAAAAAGGATTCTGTTGTGACCAAGTCTTTTCAACAAAAACAGACTGTCCAAGGGATTGAACAAACACTTACGCAAACTATTTCTTATGAAGGAAAAACCTTTAAGAAGTTTGTGATAAATCTTGAACAAATACTTCCTGAAAATATGAAGAGTGTATTAGCGGGTCAAGATTTAGAAAGCACTAAGCCGCACTTGATTTCTGCTTTTGAAAAGGCCGCAGGATTGGATAAATTTAAGTCTTTGGGCGGTGTTGATGTTAAAACAGACATTACAAAAGACTATATTATTAAAGTTACAATCAATATTGATATGAGCAAAATCAACCTTGATGAAGCATCAAAACTAGATACATATGGCTCTATGTTTTCAACTATTAAAAATTTAACACCAAAACAATATATTGAGTCTGTCAAGGCAGCTGGAGCTAAAGAAGTTGCAAATCCATGATTTTATAGGTGTATAATGAAACAAAAAGAGGCTGGGACAAAAGTCCTTAACCTCGTCAGATTTTTATGAGTTTCTTGCAAGTTGCAGCGGTTGAGTGGGTTCTATGCGGTTGATAAATCAACCTTTACAGCCCTACTCAACTGTGCGGGGGTGGGACGACAAAATCAAATTTCTTCGAAATTACCGATTTTTGTCCCACTCCCTTTTTCAACCTCTTTCATTTGTGAAAAGTATTGAAATGTGCTATAATATGGATATTCTAGTGAAAGAAGGTGTAATTGTGGGATTTACAGATGAGACAGTACGTTTTAATCTTGATGATTCAAACAAAAAAGAGATTAGTGAAACATTGAAAGATGTCTATGTGTCGCTGAATGAAAAGGGCTATAACCCAATCAACCAAATCGTAGGATACGTGCTTAGTGGTGATCCTGCGTATGTACCTCGCTACAATAATGCACGAAATCAAATTCGTAAATATGAACGTGATGAGATTGTAGAAGAATTAGTTCGTTATTATTTGAAAGGGCAAGGCATTGATCTCTAATGAGAATTATGGGGTTAGATGTTGGTTCAAAAACAGTTGGTGTCGCAGTTAGTGATCCACTTGGTTTTACAGCTCAAGGACTTGAAATTATTCCTATTGATGAAGAAAAAGGGGAATTTGGTTTTGATCGTTTGAGTGAGCTTGTAAAAGAATATAAGGTTAATAAGTTTGTTGTAGGACTCCCTAAAAATATGAACAATACAAGCGGACCACGTGTAGAAGCAAGTCAAGCTTATGGTGCTAAGATTGAGCAATTATTTCATTTGCCAGTTGAATACCAAGATGAGCGTCTAACAACGGTAGCTGCGGAGAGAATGCTGATTGAGCAAGCGGATGTGAGCAGAAAGAAGCGAAAAAAAGTGATTGATAAGCTTGCAGCACAGCTCATATTGCAGAATTATTTAGATCGAAATTTTTAATAAATAAAGGAGAAAACATGGCACACGATCATAACCATGACCATGAACACGAAGAACGTGAGTTGATTACGCTAGTAGACGAGCAAGGAAATGAAACTTTGTTTGAAATTCTCTTGACCATTGACGGAAAAGAAGAATTTGGGAAAAACTACGTTCTATTGATTCCAGCTAGCGCAGAAGAAGATGAAAATGGTGAGGTAGAAATTCAAGCCTATTCGTTTACTGAAAATGAAGACGGAACAGAAGGCGATTTGCAACCAATCCCAGAAGACTCTGATGCTGAATGGGACATGATTGAAGAAGTTTTCAATAGCTTTATGGAAGAATAAAAATTGCGTACACTAGCTTTTCATATTACAGACGATGAAGAGATTGAAAGGCTGTGTGAATCGTTATTTTATGGTATACGAATGAGTGGTTGGTTAATTCCCATGTGGAGCAAGAGTTCCAGCCATTCAAGTAAATTGTGGGGTGTGACATGAACCAAAGTCTGGTTCTGTTTCACTCCCTTTTTGCTGGGAGAAGAATATGAATGAAATTGAAACGTGGCTAGAAAGTCGCATTGGTTTAAATTTTCGCTCTGGCTTAGAGCGAATGAGACAGGCGATAAGTCTTTTAGATCATCCAGAAGAAAATTATCCCATTATTCATGTGACAGGAACGAACGGAAAAGGCTCAACGATTGCTTTTATGAGTCAATTATTTGCAGAGCATAAAAAGAAGGTGGGAACCTTTACGTCACCTCATATGGTGAGCATTTATGATCGGATTTGTGTCAATCATAAACCAATCTCTGACAAGGATTTTGTTAGAATTGGGCGCCGTGTTCAAGCAATGGAAAGGCAACTTTTGCGGACACAAGATTCATTATCTTATTTTGAAATTTTAACACTCATAGCTTTATTGTATTTCGAAGAAGAGCAGGTAGATGTGGCTTTAATTGAGGTGGGAATTGGTGGACTTTTAGATGCAACAAATGTAGTGATAGGAGATGTTGCGGTTGTAACGTCTGTAGGATTGGATCATCAAGAAACATTAGGAGACTCCATAGTAGCAATTGCGGAGCAGAAAGCAGGAATTTTCAAGAAAAAGGAACGAGCTGTTATCGGGCCGCTGGCTGAAGAAGCCAGAAGGGTCTGCGAATTGCGCGCAGATGAGTTGGGAGTTGTTTTGTATGAATACGGTAGGGATTTTTCATTTTCAAAAGGACAATTTTCTAATCAAGATAAAATGATAGTTGGTTTACAGCTGGGTCTCAAAGGTACTTATCAGGAAGAAAATGCAGCTGTTGCTTTGCAAAGTTTTCTTTTATTTATGAAACAGCAAAATTGGCAACCACAAGTAAAATGGATACGCAAGGCTTTGCAAGAGACCCATTGGGAAGGGAGACTGGAATATTTTGAGAGAGGAATTTATTTGGACGGGGCTCACAATTTACCCGCTTTGTCACGTTTGGTGGAGTTTATTCGCCAGCAAGGACAAAAAGAAATCTTTCTCTTATTCGGTGCTTTGAAACGCAAAAATTATCAGGGGATGCTGTCTTATCTTCAGCAGGAATTGCCTCATGTGCAGTTGTTTGTAACGACTTTTGAGGATGACGGTGCAGCAAATGAACAGGACTTTACAAATGGTCTCTACATTGCCTCTTATCAGGACTTTATCGAACAATTTATTAAAAGCGCTAATGACAATCAGCTCCTTTTTGTAACAGGTTCTCTTTATTTTATTGCGGAAGTTCGTGCTTTTCTTTTGGAGAAAGAAATTGACTGATTAGAATGGTGAATGGTATAATAGAAATGCAGGTAAAGGAGGGGAAAATGGCACATTTAAAGAAATTCAGCTACGTCACATTTTTTCTGATAGGACTTATCATTTTGACATCGTGTACCAAGTCTAACCAAACTTCACCGTCCTCTCAATCTGTCTCAAGCAGCCAATCAACTACAGTCTCAAGTGAGAGTAGTGATTCGCCAACTATTGCAGAAAATTCGTCAGAAAAATTAGACGGTACTTATAAAGGTATGGACGAAGAAGATGAGATTACTTTGGTTATCAAAGGAAATGGTGGTACGTGGACAGAAAAAGAGCCAAACGGTAAAGAGAAAGTAAAACAGGTGAGCATTGATCCGACAAATCAGCGAATGACGATTGGTGATGACATTGAGCGTTATATGATTGATGGCAAACAGTTAACGATTGAGGATATTGAGCAAGAAAATGGAGAAAATGATACGGTCGTTTTAACGAAGCAATAACTTGTCTAATGTTGGTGCAAAATTTCTTGATAAAAATTTGATATGAGTTTGCGAGAACAAGGACGCGTTGGACTTTAAGTTTATTGATTCATACAAGTCGATATGAGAGGCTGCATTTGTTTTAGTGAATTATTCACAAAGGGGCTTGCTTCATGAACTTTATCTGTTGCTTCTAACCGCTTTCTAAATTGGTAGTGGACAACAATCAGTATTCTAGTTAAAATGTAGAGATAGGGGGTAGGAGAGAAAGTGGCTGGTTACGAACCACAACTTTTCTTTTACTCTTTTTTGCTCTAATGAAAAAATACTTTGAATATCGAAGAATGAGTGATTCTGGCTTGATTTATTAGGAAATCCCCGTTATACTAGTACTAAGTAAAAACAGGGAGAGAAAATGAATCTTAGGAAATTTCAGCTATTGATGTCAAAATATGGTTTCAGTATTATTATCATGTTACTAGAACTTGCGCTCATTTTTTGGTTTTTCTTTTGGCTTGGTCGCTGGACACCTACTTTATGGATTGTCTTTGTGATTTTATTCAGCTTGGCAACGATTTTAGCGATTGTCAATCGTTCAATGACACCGGAAAGTAAAGTAACTTGGCTCTTGGTAGCGTTTGTTCCAGTCATTGGTCCCTTGCTTTATTTGATGTTTGGCGAGCGCCGATTATCCAGAAGTGAACTGAAACAGCTAAAAAATATGGATCAGATGAAATTTCGTGAGGACAATAGCTATGAGTTGCGGTTAGACTTGAAAAAAACAGATAAATCAGCTTACGGGATTATTAAGTCGCTTCTCAGCATGGATCATAATGCGGATGTTTACGACGGCACGGAATCGCAATTTTTCCCTTTGGGAGAAGAGATGTTCCAGAAAATGCTGGAAGATTTACGCAAAGCAGAAAAATTTATTTTTTTGGAATATTACATTGTGGAAGAAGGTATCATGTGGAATAGTATTTTGGATATTCTGCGTGAAAAGGCAGCCCAAGGTGTGGAAGTGAAAATGCTCTATGATGACATTGGCTGTATGGCAACTCTTCCGGGAGATTATACCAGCCGATTGCGGGCTATGGGGATTGACGCTCATAAGTTTAACAAAGTGATTCCGCGGATGACGGTGGCTTATAATAATCGAGATCATCGGAAAATTCTCGTCGTTGACGGGCAGATTGGCTATACTGGTGGCATCAATCTGGCAGATGAATACATCAATCACATCGAGCGATTTGGTCACTGGAAAGACGGTGGGATTCGTCTGAACGGACGTGCTGTAAAAGCCTTGACACGGCTGTTTCTGATGAACTGGTATATCAACCGTGGGAAAATCAGTGATTTCGATCGCTATCATTTGGACAACAAAGCTGTAGATGCGTCAGGGCTCTATATTCCGTATGGAAGCGGACCGAAGCCCATGTACAAAGCTCAAGTGGGTAAAAATGTCTATCAAAATATAATCAGCCAGGCGACAGATTATGTGTATATTGCCACGCCGTATTTAATCATTGATTATGATTTAACGGAAGACATCAAAAATGCTGCTATGCGGGGGGTAGATGTCCGCATTGTGACACCTTATATTCCAGATAAAAAAATCATTCAGCTTATTACGCGAGGAGCTTATCCGGATTTAATGGCGGCTGGGGTTCGGATTTATGAGTATACACCGGGCTTTATTCACAGTAAGCATGTAGTGGCTGATGATGATTTTGGTGTTGTCGGAACAATCAATTTTGATTACCGCAGCTTAGTTCATCACTATGAAAATGCTGTTTTGATGTATAAAACGCCTTCTATGTTTGACTTGAAGCGAGATTTTGAGGAATTGTTTGAAACCTCACAAGAAATACATGAAGATACCATTAAAAATACCTGGTATCAACGCTTGATTAAAGAAATTGTCGAATTATTTGCACCGATGCTATAAAATTTCTCTTGTAATGAGAGGAATTTTTCTTTTTTACGAATAATCTAGTAAAAGGAGGCAGAATGGTTATCGATTTAACAAGTGAAGAAAAAGAATTTTTGAAAGAGTATGCGGCTGTAAGTTATCATCGTTTTCGAGAATTGGAATACTACACTTTACTTTTGCAAAAGATGAAGAATGTGTCAGAATCAAGCTGACAGATAGAGGAGATTTTGATATACTAGATAAGACTGATATCAAGGAGAACCTTTATGTACGACACAATGACTGAACAAGAGCCAGTAGTAGAGAGAGTTCACGAAGAGAGTGAGCAGAAAAAAGTTTTTATAGGACCTGCGTCAACGCCCTTTGTCGTTTTATTTTTGTGGAGCTTATTATTGAGCGTTTTAAGTGTTGCCAATCCATTTTTGACCAACCTTGCTACTAATCTGCAATCTCAAAATTTATATGCAGGTTGGGCAATGGCGCAAGGTCAGGTTATTTATGGAAATATTTATGGAACGAGTGGTCTGCTTTATTATCTAGCTAATTGGGCGGGTAGTCTCTTCATGGGCAATATTTTCTTTGCGGCAATGCAATGCTTGGCTTTGTTTGTTGCAGGAATTTATCTGTTTAAAATTGTATATCAATTAACGGCTGTAAAAAACACTTCTATCAAAATCCTTTCTTTATTCTATTGTTTGACGCTCGCTTTAGGCTGGGGCGGCTTATACTCTAGTATTTTTGCTTTCCCATTTGTCTTTGGGTCGCTGTACTTTCTGATGCGTTATGTGACAGGAGAAGCAAGCGACAGAGGTTTTATTGGCTTTGGAGCACTTGGTGCGCTGATGTTTATGATTGATCCGGTGACGAGCCTTGTATTTTATTTGGTGACTTTCCTTGCTCTGCTAGTTTATAATATTTGGGCAAAGAAAAAAGCGCGCGGCCTGTATCAATTATTTGCCATTTTGGTAGGATTCTCGCTTGTATTTTATCCGCTAGGTTATTATACGGTTTTGAATGGCAGTTTTGGGCTTGCCATAAGCCAGATTCTTTATCCTTGGGATAGCTTGCATTTTTCAGGACAGCATTTATTGTACAATGGTTTGCTTTATGGAGGACTTATTATTGGACTTGGTATAGTTGTGACTTGGGTGAGAAGTTTTTCATTGCCAGCAAATTCTTTGGAACGTTTCCTGCAGCTATTTAGTTTTTTCGCGTCCTTAATTTTAGTTTTATTTGTTTTCTTTTTACCAGATCAAGGCGCTTATCAGCTGTTGCCTGTTTTACCATTCTTCCTGATTCTGCTCAGTATGTGGTTAGGAAAAAGTAAACTTAAAAGAGGTGGACGTCATAGCCGTGTACAAAAATCTACATCTATTTTAGGAACGTATGTTGCAAAAAATGCTTTCTTGCCGCTTTTAGCAGTTGCTTACTTAATTGGTTTTCCGCTTGTTAATCACTATATTTTATCTTCAGGTGAAGCAAGTGAACGTGTTTCTGCGGCAAATTATATCAAGAGCAAATCAAAGAATACTGATAAAATCTATGCTTGGGACACAACAGCAGCTCTCTACCAAGCGAGTGGGCGCCTATCTGCGGTACCGATTTTAACCCCTAGCTTGTACCAAGGAACAGATGAAAATCAAATGTCCCTAGTGAATAGCTTGAAAGAAACGACCCCAACGTATATTTTGGTCAACAATCAAGTGTCTCTTCTGCAAGATATCAAAAAACAATTAAAAGAAAATTATCAGCAGGCAGACCTAAAACTCAATCATTTCAAGCTCTATAAGTTGAAATAACAAATCAATATCTTGTGTTTAAAATAAAATTTAAAGTTTTTTTCCACAAGATATTGATTTTTTTTGTTGAGGTGATATAATATATTTTATACGAATGGAGGAGCTCATGATTGCATTAAAAGAAGAAACAGTACAAGGATTTGCTGATATTTATGTAGAAAAGCGTGACGGTCGTCGTGTGGCGTTTGACGCAGACAAGATCTACAAAGCTCTTGTCAAGGCTAGCCAAGAAGTAACGACGATGACTCCGTTGTTAGAAGCAAAACTTGAAGGTATTACCAATAAAATCGTAGCAGAAGTGATTTCACGTTTTCCTGCGGGTGTTAAAATCTATGAAATTCAAAATATCGTGGAGCACGAATTACTGAATGCCAATGAATACGCCATTGCAGAAAGCTATATTACTTACCGCACACAACGTGATTTTGCGCGCTCAAAAGCAACAGATATTAACTTTACAATCGGAAAATTGCTTAACAAAGACCAAGCAGTTGTCAATGAAAATGCCAATAAAGATAGCGATGTTTTCAACACCCAGCGTGATTTGACGGCGGGAATTGTTGGGAAATCGATTGGTTTGCAAATGCTGCCACCACATGTGGCAAATGCACACCAAAAAGGAGACATCCACTATCACGATTTGGATTACAGTCCTTATACACCGATGACGAATTGCTGTTTGATTGATTTTAAGGGCATGTTGGCAAATGGCTTTAAGATTGGAAATGCTGAAGTCGAAAGTCCAAAGTCGATTCAAACTGCGACTGCGCAAATCTCTCAAATCATTGCCAATGTTGCATCTAGCCAATATGGTGGTTGCTCTGCTGACCGAATTGATGAAGTTTTGGCGCCTTATGCTGAAAAAAATTATGAAAAACATTTGAAGGATGCGCGTGAATGGGTGCTTCCTGAAAAGCAAGAAGAGTTTGCCTGGACAAAGACTAAAAAAGACATTTATGACGCCATGCAATCTTTGGAGTATGAAATCAATACCTTGTTTACATCAAATGGACAAACGCCATTTACCTCACTTGGTTTTGGACTTGGAACTAATCGTTTTGAGCGTGAAATTCAAAAAGCTATTCTTCAAATCCGCATCAAAGGTCTTGGCTCTGAGCACCGTACAGCCATCTTCCCTAAATTGATTTTCACGTTGAAGCGTGGATTGAATTTAGAACCCGGTAGTCCAAACTACGACATTAAGCAGTTGGCCTTGGAATGCGCTACGAAGCGGATGTATCCGGATGTCTTGTCTTACGACAAGATTGTGGAATTAACGGGTTCTTTCAAAGTTCCAATGGGTTGCCGTTCTTTCTTACAAGGTTGGAAAGATGAAAATGGTCAAGAAGTCAATTCTGGTCGTATGAATCTTGGGGTTGTAACTGTCAACCTTCCAAGAATCGCCCTCGAATCTGAAGGCAACATGGATAAATTCTGGGAAATCTTCAATGAACGGATGAACATCGCTGAAGATGCCCTTGTCTATCGTGTGGAACGTACAAAAGAAGCAACGCCAGCTAATGCTCCTATCCTTTATCAATATGGTGCTTTTGGGCAACGTCTTGGTAAATATGACAAGGTAGATCAACTCTTTAAACATCGTAGAGCTACGGTTTCTCTCGGCTATATCGGTCTGTATGAAGTAGCGACTGTCTTTTATGGTGGTGAATGGGAACATAACCCAGAAGCTAAGAAATTTACAGTAGATATTGTTCGTGAAATGAAACGCCGTGTCGAAGAGTGGTCTGACCAATATGATTATCACTTCTCAGTTTACTCCACACCGTCTGAAAGTCTGACCGACCGCTTCTGTCGTCTGGATACAGAAAAATTTGGTCTTGTGAAAGATATTACAGATAAAGAATACTATACTAATAGCTTCCACTATGATGTTCGGAAGAATCCGACACCGTTTGAAAAGTTAGACTTTGAAAAAGATTATCCAGCAGCGGGTGCGTCGGGCGGCTTTATCCACTATTGTGAATATCCTGTTTTGCAACAAAATCCAAAAGCGCTCGAAGCTGTTTGGGACTACGCTTATGACCGCGTGGGCTATCTGGGAACCAATACACCGATTGACCATTGTTATAAGTGCGATTTTGAAGGGGATTTCACGCCAACAGAACGTGGATTTACTTGTCCAAACTGTGGCAATAGCGATCCTAAGACAGTTGATGTTGTCAAGCGAACTTGTGGTTATCTTGGAAATCCTCAAGCCCGTCCGATGGTAAATGGACGTCACAAGGAGATTTCAGCTCGTGTTAAACACATGAATGGTTCAACAATCAAGTTCGAAGGACATCATGTAGAAAAGTAGGAACTTTCATGGGAAAATATCAATTAGACGATAAAGGAAAAGCACAAGTGACACGCTATCATGAAAAGCATTCCAAAGGCAGAGTCAATAAAAAAGATCGTGTTGCAAATTTGCGAGAACAATTCTTACAAAAAACAAAGAAAAAATAGGAGAAAGAGTGAGGTTTGCATGAAGCTAGTCTCACTCTCTTTCTATCAAGGTGAGAAAAATGGAATTAAGACGACCAGGATTAGAAGATAAAGAGGCGGTGATAGACCTCATACTAGAATTTGAAAGGTCAAATGCTGCACACGATGGCGGTTTTTGGGACAAGGAAAATTTCGTTTATGAAGATTGGATTGCTGGAAACCAAGATGCGGAAATGGGTCTCAATATTCCTAATACATGGGTGCCGGCTATACAGTTTGTTGCCTTTGATAAAGGACAGGCTGTTGGCTTTCTAAATTTACGCTTGCGTCTGAATGAACATTTACGCGGACATGGCGGTCATATTGGTTATAGCATTCGTCCGTCTATGCAGGGGAAAGGCTATGCGACCGCTATGTTGAAAGAAGGGCTTCTTGTCGCTGCTTCAAAGAATATCCACCGAGTGCTAGTTACTTGTTCGGAGGACAATTCTGCTAGTAGGGCAGTTATTTTAAAAAACGGGGGCATATTAGAAGACATCCGACAGGGCACCGAACGCTATTGGATAGATTTGAATTAGGAGTAATTTATGGAGTTACGAAGACCAGAATTGGCAGATAAAGAAGCGATACTTGAAATGATTGCAGAATACAAAGAGCAGGGGCTTCTCATGAATGGCGGTGTAGAAAGCACTTGGGCATGTGCAGAAAATTACGAAGATTGGTTGCAAATCAATCGTGATCAAGAGGCAGGACTGAATTTGAAAGAAGGGCGTGTTCCAGCTATTTTGTTTGCTTCCTTTGATTCAGATGGTCGTGCATTAGGTTTTTTAGGGCTTCGTATGGCACTAAATGATTTTTACTTAGAGTTGGGCGGGCATATTGGCTATGGCATTCGACCTAGTGAGCAGGGAAAGGGATATGGTCAACAACAATTAGCTTTGGCTTTACTTGAAGCCCAAAAACTAGCGCTCTCTCCCGTTCTGATTACTTGTGATATGGATAATGCTGCTAGTCGAGCAGTGATTTTGGCCAATGGTGGAGTGTTGGAAGATGTACGAGCTGGGAAAGAGCGCTATTGGATAGATTTGGGGTAGAAAAATGACATGGAATACACCGAAGCCAGGTGAGTGGAAAAGCGAAGAGTTAAGCAAAGGACGTATTATTGACTATAAAGCCTTTAATTTTGTAGATGGCGAAGGGGTGCGTAATTCCCTCTATGTCAGCGGCTGCATGTTCCATTGCGAGGGCTGCTACAATGTAGCAACTTGGTCTTTCAATGCAGGGATTCCTTATACGCATGAGCTGGAAGAGCAAATTATGAAAGATCTAGCAGAGCCCTATGTTCAAGGGTTGACTTTGCTTGGCGGAGAGCCTTTTCTCAATACAGGTATTCTCATTCCCTTGGTTAAGCGGATTCGTAAGGAATTGCCAAATAAAGATATTTGGTCTTGGACGGGCTACACATGGGAAGAAATGATGTTGGAAACACCAGATAAGCTGGAACTGCTGAGTCTTATTGACATCCTGGTCGATGGACGGTTTGACAAAGCCAAGAAAAATCTCATGCTGCAATTTCGCGGTTCTTCTAACCAACGAATCATTGATGTGCAAAAGTCTCTCAAAGCTGGGAAAGTGATCATTTGGGATAGACTGAATGATGGCACAGAAAGTTTTGAACAAGTTAATCGAGATAAAACAGAATAAATTTGAACCAAGGCAGGACTGAATGTTCCTGCTTTTTTGTTGTTTGGAATGTAACAGCGAAGAACTGCATTGAAAACGCATTTATCATTTAAAGTTTTTGTAATTCTTAAAGAACGTTTAACATTTAGTTATTTTATGCTATAATAGGAATAATAAAATGGATATTTTTGCATAGGAGTTTCAAATGGCCCAAAAAAGATCGCGCTCTTCTAAGAAGAAAAGCAATCGGATCTTAAATATTGCTTTTCTAGTCATCTTTGCATTATTAGCAACCTTGTTGATTTTTTCAATGTTCCGCTATAACATTCTAGCATTTCGGTACTTGAATGTTTTACTATCAATCTTGCTAGTAGCCGTAGCACTAGTGACTGGCTTTTTAATTTTTAAAAATAAAGGGCGTGTCACAACAATGATTATTCTCATTTTGGCTATTTTAGTTAGTTCAGGTGCGATGTATGCCATTAAAGAAGTGCTGGATTTGTCTAACGGCTTAAATGCAACATCCAACTATTCTGAATATGAAATGAGCGTAGTGGTACCGAAAAATAGCGATATCAAAGATATTAGCCAAGTCAAAAACGTTCTAGCACCAACGGCAAATGATGCAAATAATATCAAGATATTGACAGATAACCTAGCGCAAACTAAAAAAGTGAACCTGACGGTTGACCAGTCATCTTCTTATCTGACAGCTTATAAGTCTTTGATGAATGGCGAAGTGAAGGCAATGGTGTTAAATAGTGTCTTTGAGAGTGTGATCGAAAATGAATATCCAGATTACGCTTCAAAAATTAAGAAAATCTATACTTACAAGATTAGTAAAAAGATTGAAAACGCTCAGTCACCAGCTACTAATAACGATGTCTTTAATATCTATGTTAGTGGCATTGATACCTATGGTCCCGTTTCATCTGTTTCTCGCTCGGATGTGAATATCATTATGACGGTGAATCGCAAGACGAAAAAAGTGTTGTTGACAACAACACCGCGTGATGCCTATGTGCCGATTGCTGATGGTGGTAACAATCAAAATGATAAATTAACGCATGCTGGTATTTATGGCGTGGAGGCGTCCATTCACACGTTGGAAAATCTCTACGGCATCAAAACGAATTATTATGTTCGTCTCAATTTCACTTCTTTCCTTAAACTCGTGGATTTGCTAGGTGGTATTGACGTGTATAATGATCAAGAGTTCACAAGCTTACACGGTAATTATCATTTTGGTGTAGGAGATGTTCATCTAAATTCTGAGCAGGCTCTAGGCTTTGTGCGAGAACGCTATTCATTGAGTGGTGGCGATAATGACCGTGGTAAAAACCAAGAAAAGGTCATTGCGGCTATTATTAAAAAATTGACTTCAACAAGCGCTTTGAAGAATTACAATGCTATTATTTCAGGACTACAAGATTCAGTTCAAACCAATATGAGTCTTGAAACCATGATGAGCCTAATCAACACGCAACTGGAGTCTGGTGGTAGTTATACCGTGACTTCTCAGGCAGTTACAGGTGAAGGTCGTACGGGACTTCCGTCTTATGCCATGCCAGATGCCAATCTTTACATGATGGAGTTAAATCAAGATAGCTTGAATGCAGCTAAAACGGCAATTCAGAAAGTGATGGAAGGGAAATAAGATTGATTGATATTCATTCGCACATTGTGTTTGATGTGGATGACGGCCCCAAGACACGTCAGGACACACGAGAGCTTTTGACAGAGAGTTACCGTCAAGGAGTTCGAACGATTGTTTCAACATCTCATCGTAGAAAAGGGATGTTTGAAACACCTGAAGAAAAAATCGCAGCAAACTTTCATGAAGTTCAGCAAATCGCTAAAGAAGTAGCAGATGATCTCACTATTTTGTATGGGGCTGAAATTTATTATACCAGCGATATTTTAGAAAAACTCGATAAGAAAATCATCCCAACTTTAGGCGGAACGAGTTATGCTTTAATTGAATTTAGTATGATGACACCATATAGGGAAATCCACAGCGCTTTAAACAATGTGCTCCGTTTAGGAATTACACCAGTTGTAGCTCATATTGAGCGTTATCATTGCTTGGAGAATGAAACGAAAAAAGTGCAGGATTTGATTAACATGGGTTGTTATATGCAAATCAACAGCTCTAGCGTCCTCAAACCGAAGTTATTTGGTGAAAAGTATAAATTCATGAAGAAGCGGGCACAATTCTTTATGGAGCAGGATTTAGTGCACTTTGTGGCGAGTGATATGCACAATTTAGGTCCACGTCCTCCTTATATGCAGGAAGCCTACCAAATTATCTCTAAAAAGTATGGCAAAGCATATGCTGATGCACTATTTCGCGAAAATCAAGAAATATTATTAAAAGACGAATTAATTTAGGAGAAGAAATGAAAAATCAAGATAATCAGACGGTGGAAATTGATGTTCTATCATTAGTTAAGACCCTGTGGAGACGAAAATTTCTCATCGTTGTGACCGCTTTTGCAATGGCTATTGTTGCTTTAGGCTATAGTGCCTTTATTATAAAGCCTACCTACACTAGTTCTACAAGGATTTATGTAGTAAATCGGCAACCCGGTGATAATTCCACATTGACAAACCAAGATTTGCAAGCTGGGTCCTACTTGGTAAAAGACTATAAGGAAATTATTTTATCGCAAGATGTATTAGCTAAAGTGATTTCTGACTTGAAATTAAATATGCAGCCAAGTGCACTAGCTAAAAAGATCACAGTTACTGTTCCGACCGATACACGTATTGTCTCAATAGCTGTTTCAGATGGGGATGCCAAAGAAGCTGCTCGTATTGCCAATAGTCTTCGTCAAGTTGCGGCTGAAAAAATTATAGCTGTTACAAAAGTAGCAGATGTAACAACGTTAGAAGAAGCAGAAATTCCAAATGCTCCGTCTTCACCAAACATTAGACGCAATACTTTGATTGGTTTTCTTGCTGGTGGAGTTTTCGTCTCAGTTGTGATTCTTGTCGTTGAAGTGTTAGATGACCGAGTGAAAAAGCCAGAAGATGTGGAAGAAGCGCTGGGAATTACTCTTCTTGGAGTTGTGCCAAATATGAATAAACTATAAGAGGGGAAAATAATGCCGAGTTTAGAATTAGCTAAAAATAAAGAAAAAACGATAAAGAAAACAGAAGAATACTACAATGCCTTAAGAACTAATATTCAGCTTAGTGGGGATAATATTAAGGTCATTGCTGTCACTTCTGTTCAGTCCGGAGAAGGGAAGTCAACGACTTCTACAAATCTAGCCATTGCTTTTGCACGTTCAGGATATAATACTTTACTAATTGACGCAGATATTCGTAACTCTGTCATGTCAGGGATTTTTAAAACGCGTGATAAAATCACAGGTCTGACAGATTATCTAGCTGGTGCGACAGATTTGTCAAACGGTTTATGCGAAACAAATATTGACAATCTATTTGTGATTGAAGCTGGACAAGTCTCACCCAATCCAACAGCTTTATTGCAAAGTAAAAACTTTGGTATCATGATTGATATTCTCAGAAACCATTATGATTATATCGTTGTTGATACACCACCGATTGGACTGGTCATTGATGCGGCTATCATTGCTCAAAAATGTGATGCTAGCGTTTTAGTCGTCGAGTCAGGAAATGTAAAACGGAAAACATTGCAAAAGGCAAAAGAACAATTAGAGCAAACCGGAACACCATTTTTGGGAGTTATTCTAAATAAATATGATACACAGTTAGAAAAATATGGCTCCTACGGAAATTATGGCAATTACGGAAATTACGGAAAGAAAAAGTAGAGATTAGCATTTAGGAGTAGGGATGTTTGAAAATAGAAATGAGTTGCAAAAAACAGGAATTGCTTTTATTCAACTAATTACAGTTTTTGTTGTGATTATGATCATAAATTTAATTTCAAACTTTAGTCTAACTAATAAAGATATTGTGATGTTAATGTTGCTACATATTGTTGCTTTTTATATTAGCAATTATAACTATCATTTTTTTCAACGTGGCTATTTAATTGAATTTACCGAGACACTGAAATACAGTGCTTTTTATGCAGTCATTATCACATTCTCTTCTTTTATGCTGGGAGGCAACTTTTCATTATCCCGTGGCAATCTCATCTTTTTTATCTTGTTGAATGCTTTGGGTGTTTATTGCATTAATCTATCAATCAAGCAATATTATGCACGAGTACATCCAAGATTAAAAAGCAGTAAAAAAGTCCTCATTATTACGGTTTCCAATCGTCTAGACAGAATTTTAAAGCAATTGACCGAAGCGCGCACATTTAATGAATGTATAGTAGCTATTTCAGTATTTGATAACTCGTGTTACCAACATCCGACAATCCAAACGATACCAAAAGAACGTCTCATCGAATTTGCAACTCGCTCTGTTGTAGATGAAGTTTTTATTAGCTTGCCGAGTGATGACTATTCCATTGAAAATTTGGTTATTCAGTTTGAGAATATGGGAATCACTGTTAATGTGAATATTAACGCCTTGGATTTTCAAATTGGTGAGAAGAAGCTTCAAGAAATTGCTGGCTTTAGCGTGGTCACTTTTTCAACAAATTTCTACAATTATAGCCACGTCATTGCTAAAAGAGTTTTGGATGTCATTGGTTCTCTCTTTGGACTTCTTATATGTGGAATTGCAGCGCTTTTCCTAGTTCCAATGATTCGTAAAGATGGCGGACCAGCAATTTTTGTTCAAGAACGTGTTGGAAAAAACGGTCGGATTTTTAAATTTTACAAATTTCGCTCTATGTACGTAGATGCCGAGGAGCGCAAAAAAGAGCTGATGGCACATAATACCATGAGTGGTGGGATGTTCAAAATGGATGATGACCCACGTATTACACCTATTGGAAAATTCATTCGGAAAACCAGTCTAGATGAACTACCGCAGTTTTATAATGTCCTTAAAGGCGATATGAGTCTTGTCGGAACACGACCACCAACTAAAGATGAATATGAGCAATACACACCAGAGCAAAAGCGGCGATTGAGCTTTAAACCAGGAATCACTGGCTTATGGCAAATCAGCGGTCGTAGTAGCATTACGGATTTTAACGAAGTCGTCAAACTGGATGTCGCTTATATTGATGGTTGGACCATTTGGTCAGATATTAAAATCTTACTCAAAACAATTAAAGTTGTACTAATGAAAGACGGAGCGAAGTAGTCTTACTTCCTCTTCTCTATTTTTGATGAAAGAAAAATGATAAAAACAGTTTATATTATCGGTTCTAAAGGAATACCAGCTAAATATGGTGGATTTGAAACTTTTGTAGAGAAATTAACAGAGTTTCAAAAGGATAAAGACATTCAATATTATGTCGCTTGTATGCGTGAAAACTCAGCTAAGTCTGGAATCACAGAGGATGTTTTTGAACATAATGGTGCCACATGCTTTAACATTGATGTTCCGAATATTGGACCGGCTCGTGCAATCGCTTATGATATTGCTGCCCTCAACAAGGCAATTGAAATAGCAAAGAAAAATAAGGACGAAGCACCAGTATTTTACATTTTAGCCTGCCGAATTGGTCCGTTTATTTCAAGTATAAAAAGAAAAATCAAAGCTCTTGGAGGAACTCTGATGGTTAATCCGGACGGGCACGAATGGCTACGAGCTAAGTGGAGCTTGCCTGTTCGTAAATATTGGAAATACTCTGAGCGATTGATGGTGAAACATGCAGATCTATTAATTTGTGATAGTAAAAATATTGAAAAATATATTCACAAAGACTATAATCGTTATCAACCCAAGACAACTTATATTGCGTATGGAACGGATATAACCAAATCGCAATTAACGTCTTTAGATGAAAAAGTGCGTTCTTGGTATGATAAAAAAAATGTTCGAGAGAATGAATATTATCTTGTAGTTGGACGTTTTGTCCCTGAAAATAATTATGAAGCCATGATTCGTGGTTTCATGAGGTCTCACTCCAAAAAAGATCTTGTTTTGATTACCAATGTTGAGCAGAATAAGTTTTATGAGAAGTTGCGTCAAGAGACGGGTTTTGATAAAGATTCGCGTATCAAGTTTGTCGGAACCGTTTATGATCAAGAATTACTCAAATATATTCGCGAACACGCCTTTGCTTATCTCCATGGTCATGAAGTAGGTGGCACTAATCCATCACTACTCGAAGCTCTTTCTTCCACTAAGTTAAATCTTTTGTTAGATGTTGGGTTCAATCGTGAAGTAGGAGCAGATGGAGCGATTTATTGGGATAAAGAACAGTTGGCTCAGATTATTGAAGAAATAGAACTATTGGATGAAAAAGCTATTTCTGAATTGGATAAGAAATCTAGTGAGCGAATTGCTGCAGCTTTTACATGGCAGAAAATTGTGGCAGATTATGAGGAAGAGTTTAGAATAGAGGAATAGTTTGAAAGTTTTAATCCAGAGCAGAAAAAATTTCTTTACAATGCGTGGTGGAGATACAGTTCAGATCGAGAAGACCAAGGAACAGCTTGAAAAACTTGGAGTTGAAGTGGATATTAGTTTGGAATTAGAACCAGACCTATCCGCCTATGATTTAGTACACTTAACGAATGTTACTCGTATCCAGGAAACCTATGTTCAAATGCAAAATGCCAAAAAACAAGGTAAAAAAGTTGCTCTTTCAACTATTTTTTGGCCAATGGAAGACTTTGAAAAACAAGCACAGATTGGCGCTAGAAAGCTAATTAGTAATCTCCTATCCATTGATAACATTGAGAGAGTTAAAGCGCTTGCTCGTATGATTAAATCAAAAGAATCAAGGGGAAGAGTAACTAAAAATTTAGTTACTGTTGGATATACTAAAATGCAACGCTATGTTGTTGAGAACACTGATTTATTTTTGCCAAATTCTGAGATGGAGATACAGAAATTATTTGAAACATTTAAGATTCATTCAGATGCTTATGTTGTTGTTCCGAATGGTATAGATAAAGATAATGCCTTGAAATATCTGAATAATTCAGACGCTAATGAATTTTCAAAATTTAAAGATGCGGTCATTTCTGTGGGACGAATTGAACCACGTAAAAATCAATTGAATCTTCTTAAAGCTCTCCACGATTCAAATTATACAGTAATTCTGGTTGGAGCTGTATCAGATAACCATAAAAACTATTTTGCTGAGATACAAAAATATTTAGATTCAAATCCTAAAGTGCATTATTTTCCCCAAATTGACAATGATAAGCTTTATGAACTCTATAAAATATGTAAAGTTAATACCCTGCCTAGTTGGCTTGATACACCGGGTTTAGTAAATCTTGAATCTGCAGCAATGGGATGCAATTTAGCTATTAGCAGTAGAGGAACAACAACAGAGTATTTTGGTGATGATGCTTTTTATTGTGAACCGGATGATCTCTATAGCATTCGTAGTGCTGTTGATAATGCTTTTTCCTCGCCTCGTAATAAAAAGTTACAAGAAAAAATTTTAAGCAAATATACTTGGGAGAATGCAGCTAAACAAACTTTGATTGGATATAAAAGATTATTAAGGAAGTAAACTCTGAAAATTCTCTATTTTAGAGTTTGTTTCGATGATATCTAGAATTGTGTTTGTTAGAAAAAAATAAAAAAAGTTATTTTTATGGAGATGGTATTATCATACTAATTATAAGGTTTTTAAATAGTTAAAATATATGAGTGTAGATAAAATAATAAAAATTATAACAGGAAAAGAAGTAAAGGTTGATCAATCAATTCCATTATTATACATTATAAACAGAGGTATATACTATTTTTTAGGATTAATTCGTGGAAGCTTTAAAAGCTTTAATATAAATAAAAGATTATTTATTGGGAAAAAGACAACAATTCGATGTAAAAAGCAATTAATTTTAGGTCATAATGTCAATATTGGTGATTATGTAGCAATAGATGCTTTGTCAAGTAAAGGAGTCATATTAGGGGATAATGTAAAAATTGGGAATCACTCTATAATAGGAGCTTCAGGCTCTATATCAACCTTGGGAAAAGGAATGAAAATAGGGAAAAATTCTTCTTTTGGTGATTATACTCTTTTTGGAGCAGCAGGAGGATTGAGTATTGGTGAAAATGTAATATCGGGTCCTTTTGTGCGATTTCATGCAGAAAATCATAATTTTGATAGAACTGATATTTTTATTCGAGAACAAGGAATAAATTGGCAAGGTATAGAAATAGGGAATGATTGCTGGATTGGAGCAGGATCGGTTTTTTTAGATGGTTCAGCTGTAGGGGATGGTTGTGTAGTAGCAGCTAATTCAGTTGTGACTAAAAAGTTTCCGAATAATGTCGTGATTGCTGGTGTTCCTGCTAAAATTATTCGGAAACGGTAGTTATAAATGGAGAGAACAATGGAAAACATAGATTTTGTTGTTACTTGGGTTGACAATAATGATTCTAACTGGAGAAAAGTTAAGGACTACTATGCTGAGCAATGTGGAATGAATGCTGATATGAACTCTGACGCGCGTTATCGTGATTGGGAGCTAATGAAATATTGGTTTCGTGCTGTTGAAAAGCATGCTCCATGGGTAAATAAAGTCTATTTTATTACAGAAAGTCATGTTCCAAAATGGATTAATCTAGATTGTAAAAAATTAGTCCATGTCAAACATAGTGATTATATTAATTCAAAAAATTTACCTACATTTAATTCTAATGTAATAGAATTGAATGTTCATAATCTAGAAGAATTATCTGAGCATTTTGTTAGTTTCAATGATGATATGTTTTTAAATTCAAATGTCCTGCCTTCTGATTTTTTTGTTAACGGACAGCCTAAAGATAGTGGCATTTTTAGTCCAATTGTACCATATCCTAATACGATTGCTCCGATTGTATTAAATAATTTATTGATTATAAATAAATATTTTGATTCACGAACAGTTCTGAAAAAATATTATAAGAAATATTTCCGATTATTTTATAGGAAACACTTGTTAAAAAATATATGTATATTACCATGGAAACCTATATTGGGTTTTTATGATCAACATATACCTATATCTTTTAAAAAGTCAATATTTAAAAAAGTTGCTGTCACAGAATCGGATACTTTTTTAAAAACATATAATCATCGATTTAGAAAAGAAGATGAGATTAATCACTGGCTGGTTCGTTATTGGCAATTATGTACGGGTCAATTTACTCCAAGGCCAACAAATTTTGGTGCATATTATAATCTGGCAGATGATAATAGAGAAATTTTAAAAGATATAAAGAATAGAAGCCATAAAGTGATTTGTATAAATGATGGAGCTCTAATCGCAGATTTCAAAAAAACAAAGGAAGAGCTAATTAAAGTTTTCGAAGAAAAATATCCAAATAAATCCATGTTTGAAAAGTAGAATTACTTTTACTTACAAGATTGTTCATATCAAAGGAAATGGCTTTTAAGGAAAGGATTAATCTATGAAAAAAGTAATGTTGGTATTTGGGACACGCCCTGAAGCTATCAAAATGTGTCCGTTGGTTAAAGAACTAAAGAAAAGTAATAAGATTGAAACGCTTGTTTGTGTGACTGGACAACACAGGGAAATGTTACAACAAGTGTTGGATGTTTTTGATATAGTTCCTGATTATGATTTGGACATCATGAAAGAGAGGCAAACACTTTTTAGTATAACAGTGGCTATCTTAGAAAAAATTAAACCTGTTTTAGAAATTGAAAAGCCGGATATTGTTTTAGTTCATGGTGATACGACAACAACATTTGCTACTTCATTAGCTGCCTTCTATTCAAATATTAAAGTTGGGCATGTGGAAGCTGGTTTGCGAACTTATAATCTTCAAAGTCCGTTTCCAGAAGAATTTAATAGACAGGCTGTTTCTATCGTTTCAGATTTTAATTTCGCTCCAACAGATCAAGCTAAGAAAAATCTGTTACAAGAAGGTAAGAAAGAATCAACAATTTTTGTTACTGGCAATACGGCTATTGATGCCTTACGTACAACCATTACTGAATCTTATACGAATCCAATTTTGGATTGGGTAAATGATAGCAAATTGATTCTTTTAACTGCTCATAGACGTGAAAACTTGGGCCAACCTATGGAAAATATGTTCAAGGCCGTTAAGCGTGTTTTAGCAGAACATACAGATGTGAAAGTTCTTTATCCAATCCATAAAAATCCTAAGGTTCGCGAAATTGCTCGCAAGGTTTTTGGTAATGAGAAACGTATTAAACTAATTGAACCTTTAGAAGTTATTGATTTTCATAATTTTATGAAGCAGTCTTATATGATTTTAACAGATTCTGGTGGGGTTCAAGAAGAAGCACCTTCTCTCGGTAAACCAGTTCTTGTTATGCGTGATACGACAGAGCGTCCCGAAGGTGTGGAGGCAGGGACTCTGAAACTTGTTGGGACAGAAGAAGAAACAATTTATAACGAGTTCACTAAACTATTGACAAATCAAGAACTTTACAATCAGATGAGCAAAGCTAGCAATCCTTATGGTGATGGTTTCGCTAGTGCAAAAATTGTTAAAATTTTGGAAGATTATTTATAAATTGACGTCATTGACATAGAATAGGTTGTTTAATGGGAAAATATAATAAAATTACAGTCGTACATATAGGAGATTTTTTGGGGTATCCGCCAGTCATTAGTCTTATTGAGAATCTTTTGCATCACCATGTAAAAGTTGATTTGATTAGTTCGACTGAGGCACACAGAATACCGGTAATTATGCAGAATAATAGTGATTTCAACTATATTTGCGTTCCTTATGATCTTGGGTCTGGATTGAAATCAAGAATTGTTCGAGTTTTTTTAAACCGAAAAACGATTAGAGAAACTGTTGCAGCATCAATGAAAACGTCAGATATTCTTTGGACAACTACTGATGTTGCTATTAAAGTATTAGGAGAACAATTGTTTGAGTATAAGCATGTGATGCAATTGATGGAACTAATTCAGAGATTTCCACATTTTACAAATATCAAAGCTCTCGATTTTCCAATTGATGAATTTGGAAGAAAAGCATATAAAGTCATTGTACCAGATTTAGATAGAGCTTACATCCAACAGGCTTGGTGGGATTTAAAAGAGGTTCCAACTGTTTTACCAAATAAACCTTATTCGATAAATCGTGGAGAAATATCTGAAACAACTCAAGTAGCGCTGGATAAAATCAAGACTGAAACAAGGAAAATTCTTCTCTATTCAGGAGTCATCACTCCTGAGAGAAATATAGGAGAATTTGCAGCAGCAATCCGAAATCGTGAGGATTGTGTCTTATATGTAATTGGTAAAAGTCTCTCTGGTGAAACTTATTTAAATAAGTTGTTGGATGAAAATCCTAACATTGTTTATTTAGGTTATCATACTGCTCCGTCTCATTTAGAGTTTATCCAGTATGCTCATATTGGTTTAACACCATATGTTCCAACGCACTCGAATTTACATCCAATCATAAACGCACTCTATTGTGCACCAAATAAAATTTATGAATATAGTGCATTTGGAGTTCCGATGGTTGGGACAAATGTTTTAGGCCTGTTAAGACCTTTTGAGCAGTATGGCATTGGAAAATGTGCAAAAGATATGATGCCGGAATCTGTTTTAGAATGTGTTGAGTATATTGACGAACACCATGATGAAATGAGTAAAAATTGCTTGAAGTTCTTTGAGAAAGATAATCTGGATAAAATTGTTCAAGATATTATAGAGGGGTAGGGATTTATCAATGGTCAAACTATCATCTTTATATAAGGCAATTGTTGTAATCTTTGTAGCCTTTATGGTAGGAGTCCCTCTGCTTTTTCCTATTGAGATAATTGGGAGCTCTGCTCAAAGAATCATTATCATACTAGTTTCGATTTTACTTTGTATTCCTATACTATCGGATAAAAATAATGAATTGAAAAGAGAATTCAAGTTTTTAAATCAATATTTTTTCCTCTATATTTTAGTAATTATTATTATGGTGTACTTTTCCCGCATGACTTATGGTTATTCGTGGGATCAACTGGTTAAAGGTATTTTACTAGAGTACTTGTTGCCTATAGCAGCTTTTCCAATTATATTTATTTTCCATACTGATAATTCAATAAAGGGATTTTTATCACTTGTTTCAAAGATCGTTTTGTTTATGTTGTTCATAAGAATGTTTAGTTGGGTGATGTATAACTTTAGAGGACAGATTTATTTTTCAAGATTGTTATTCCAGTATGAAGAATGGATTAGAGATGGTTTTCAGAGAATAGAATCCGGTATGCTTTATGGGATAACTTTAGTCTTTGTTGCAGTTCAATCTTTAAATAACAGAATGAAGGGGTTGATTTATAAATGCCTCTTAGCTTTCATGATTTTATTTCTACTAGTTGTTACGCGTGTTCGCTTTCAGACTTTTATTTCTGTTTTAACAGTCGGTGCGATATACAGTTTTTATAAAACTAAGACAAAAGGCGGTTTTTTGTTAAAAACACTCTTGTTTATATGCCTGTTTGGAATGTTGATATTTAATTCTCAATTATTAGAAGCCTTTGTAGATAAAATCTCAACTAGTGGTCAATATGGAGCATCAACAGCGGTTAGATTTCAAGGAGCGGATCATTATTTATCCGTTATGGCTCAAAAAAATGCCTATTTTGGTTTAGGATTTTTACTTAAAGGAAGCTATGCGGTAAACACTTTGATGGCTAGAAATCAGTGGAGTATTTATTATCTTGATGACTTAGGTATGCTAGGAACCTTTGTGCAGATTGGGCTATTTACTATAGTGACACATATTTTTCTATTTATAAAGGCTGTTCAAGTTACAATAAAGTGTTTCAAACAAGAAAATAAAGACTATCTGTTGTATTCTCTTGGTTTAACAATCTACTTAATTGGCTCATGTTTGTTGTTGAATATTTTTGATAAGCAAAGAATTTTTGATGTACCGGTTTATTTAGCGATTTATAGTTTTTTAGATGCTAGAGTTTCAGGTATATTTTCTAATAAAAAACACAAAGTTGGAATGAAAGGACCTTATGGGGGAGAAGTTTAAAGTAAAGTCGGTAAGACATAATTTCTTAATGAATATCATTCTCAAAATGTCGGGAGTCATTTTTCCTTTAATTACGTTTCCGTATGTTTCTAGAGTATTGCTTAGTGCTGCAAATGGGAAAATTGCTTTTGCAAGTTCAGTCGTAGGATATTTTTCATTAGTTGCTTCAATGGGAATTCCGTCTTATGGTATTCGCAAATGTGCTGAGGTTAGGGATGATAGAGCAAGATTGTCAAAGGTGGTCACAGAATTATTGATTATCAATTCAATCTGTACTTTGTTGTCTTATTTAGTGTTTATTGCTTTAGTGATAACTATTCCACGTTTCTCAAGTGAAACGTTGTTGTTTTCTATTACATCGTTAACAATTCTGTTTAATATGCTAGGGGTGGAATGGTTTTATCAAGCAATTGAGCAGTATCAGTACATTACAATCAGAAATATTTCATTTAAAATCATTTCGATTATTTTAATGTTTGTGTTTGTTCATAAGCCATCTGATTATATTTTATATGCAGGAATAAATGTTTTTGCTTCAGTTGGTTCAAATATTTTAAATGCATTGAAATTATCAAAGTATGTTGATTTGGGCTTTAAAAGAAATCAAAAGTATGAGTTATTCATTCATTTAGCGCCGATTGTAACACTCTTTTTATACAATGCGACGACTGTTATTTTTACTAGCCTTGATCAGGTTATGCTAGGTTTCATTAAGGCGAATGAAAGTGTTGGTTATTATGCGGCAGCTATTAAAATACAGAATATTTTAGTCAGTTTAATTACTGCCTTAGGTGCTGTCATGTTGCCTAAAATTTCATATGCTTTGAAGAATGGGGGACGTGAGCATTTTGAGAATATGATTAGAAAATCTTTTGAATTTATTATCATTTCTGCAATACCAATGTGTTTTTTAGTTATCATTCTGTCGAAAGAAATCATTTTAGTGTTAGCAGGAAAAGATTATTTTCCTGCGATACCAATGTTACAGTTTTTAATGCCATCATTAATTTTTATAGGACTAAGCAGTGTAACGGCGTGGCAATTATTGATCCCTCTTGGGAAAGAGAAATACACTGTTATTGGTGCGCTTGCAGGGGTTATTGTTAATTTAGGATTAAATTCTTTAATGATTCCTGCTTGGGGAGGAGTTGGTGCGGCCATTGCCTCGACATTAGCAGAATTGGCTGTTTTATCTGTTCATTTAAAAGCATTAAAAGAGATTGTCAGTCGAACTTTTGAGAAGAGAGAATTACTCATTGCAATATTATCTACCTTTATCACGTCAGGAGTAGTGTTAGTGGTAAAGTATAATATTTTAGTCAAGGCAGCTTTCTTTGCGTGTGTAGTGTATGGCAGCGTGTTTGTGGGAGTGTATGGAGTGTCACTTCTTTTATTCAAAGAAAAGTTGGCAAATGAAACATTAGAGCGTTTAAAAGCGATGGTTATAAGAAGGTGAGAATAGATGATAGACACTTGTTCATGTATGATTTTAAATTACAATGATGCAAAGATTGTGAAAAAATTAGTAACAGAGATCGAAAATTATCCTGTATTTAATCATATTGTTGTAGTGGATAATTGCTCGACAGACGATTCTTATGCGGATTTACAGTCTTTAGTTTCTGAAAAAGTTACAGTCATAAAAACTGATAAAAATGGTGGCTATGGTTATGGAAATAATTTTGGAACGAGATATATCAAAGAACATTTTAATTCTAAATATGTTCTTTTATCTAATCCAGATGTTGTATTTTCTAATGATCTTATTCAAAGATTTGTTCGGACGATGGAGCAACAACCTCAGTTAGCTTTGATTTCTGCCATTCAACACGATATTAACAATCAGCCAATTCACGATTTGTCTTGGAAAGTTCCAACTTCATTTGAATATGCCATTTTAAATTCAGGTAAGCTTGCTCGTTTTTTTCCAACAAATGATGTATTGGATTTTAGTAAATCTGAGCAGTATGTTGATTGTGTTCCAGGTGCTTTGTTACTTTATGATACAGATAAATTTCTAGAAGTAGATGGTTATGATGAGGAAATGTTTTTGTTTGGAGAAGAAACTACTCTTGGATTTAAATTTAAAGAAAAAGGGTACAAATCATTGTTAATTCTGGATGATTACTATAGGCATGAGCATTCTGTTAGTATCAATAAATCAATTAGTCAAAAAAGTAAGCAACTTGAGATTTTATATCATAGTAGATTATTGTTTATGAAAAAGTATTTAAAGTCAAGTAGCTTAATGCTGGCTCTTGCACGATTTTTTCAAAAGAGAACTTTAAGAAAATTACATTAAAATAAAAGTAGGAAGACAAATGCAGGAACAATTTACATTAACTAAGGTTCAAAAATTAGAATTTGGTATCTTACAGTTTATTAAAAAAGTGTGTGATGAGAATCAAATTCGTTATTATCTAGCGTATGGTACATTAATTGGTGCAGTACGACACAAGGGGTTTATTCCTTGGGATGATGACATTGATATTATGATGCCTAGGAAAGATTATAAAAAATTATTAGCAATTTTAAATGAACAACAACACCCCTATTATAAACTCATATCTGCTGATACAGATAAACGGTTTCAAGTGCCACTTCCTAAGATTGTTGATACACGGACACTTCTCGTTCAAGATTATGATATTATTGAACCAGTTCCGTTAGGTGTTTATGTTGATATCTTTTTGATGGATGGTGCTGGAGATGATTATCATATTGCAGTGCAACATTATGATGAAGCCTTTAAGCTTTATAGATATTGGAAAAAATCTCGCTTGAAATTAGCCCCTTCTTCGATGTCTAAACTAAAGGGATTGTTAAGATGGTTGAAAAATCTTCCTTTTAAAATGAGGGGGAGTAGGCATTATATTCAAAAATTGACAGAGCATAATAGTCAATATGATTTTGACAAAAGTCTTTATATTGCTACTTATGAAACTGGAACTTCTGATGCTAAAAAATGTATTTTTCGATATGATAAATTTGGTGTAGGTCACTTTCTTGAATTTAATGGTGAACTATTTCAAGTTCCTCAAGATTATGATAATATCTTAAAATCAGAATATGGAAATTATATGATATTGCCTCCTAAAGAAAAACAAGTTTCTCATCATTCTTATAATTTACAGTGGAATTTAAAGAAGATGAGATAGTTAATTTTTATTTAGGGAACTATATACCTGTTTACACTAACCACAATATGGAGTGCTTCCGAAAATATACAAAAAGGCGACTTCCGAAATGGAAATCGTCTTTTAATGTGATGTCAATAATATTTTCTAAGTTTATCTTGATTTTCTTTGAAAAAGTTATCTAACCAATCCATGCCATAAGCATAGCTAAAACCTTCTAGGAGAACTGAGAAGTCAATACTATCAAAGCCCATTTTTTTCAAACCATCAAAGGTGTTGAATGGTGAACGAAAATGCTTGTATTTAATAATCGCACCAATATCTTTTAAATCCTGTTCTCTAGTACTCACCATCTTCATTCCCAACACATACTCAATCGGGGTTGCTAAAACCGTTAGATTCTCAAACAAGTACAAGGTTTCACATAAACTTAACGGTGGCTGTTTGTTCATATTTGCCACATTATTGTTGAGCCATAGCTCTTCGTGAGTGTTAAGATTAAACTCTTGTCCGACACGAGCGATAATTTCATTGATTTTTTGACTTTCTTCATAAAAAGCATCTACATCTTGCGTTGCACGCAAACCATGATATTCCAAGACATAGCCACCAACACAGATAATGGTCAAAGTAAGATTTGCCTGAACCAATTCCTTATTCAAAGCTTCAAAGACAGGTTTCATTTTATCCATGTTTGTATTTCTCCATCATTTTTTGAACATTAGCTAATTTAGCTGGCTTATCTAACGAAATCACATATTCATGAGTTGGTGTGTGCTCTTGAATGGCATACTTTAAGCTAACCTTTTGAAAATCAGTTAATTCTTTGGAGACTAGTAATTTCTCAACATCCTCATTTGTTAAATAAGAATGGTCTTCAAAAATGACTTTTCGCAAATAACGAAACCAATGACTTGCATTGAAACGTGATTGCTTGGATGCATTTATCATATAATCGTACCAATCCATCATCTTCCTCCTGTAAGATTTAGTTCATGTTATTGTCGTTTATATTTAAAAGTCTAACTTTTTCTCTTTCTTAACTGTTTATCTTCTTTAGGATTATAATTCAAAGCCTGTTGTAGTTTCAAATCAAAATCAGAAAGTTCTAGTTTTTCCTCCTCAAAAGGAATATCGGGAAGTTTAAAACGAAATTTTTTATAAAAGAAAGTGTTAAACTCCTCTTTGTTATCTGAAATATCTACTAGAGTATCTAGTTCGGAAAGTCGATTCTGTATGCTGATTTTTGTAATATCGTCGAGCTTTTGGTAAATTGCATAATACGATAAATCTTGGAAAAATTTCCGATGCGATTTAACAACTGCCTGAGTATAAGGGCAATTATAATAACTGAGATATTTCTTGTAAAAATTATCAGAAAGAGAAATTTGGTAATCTACTAACTTATTGTCAATCGTTTTTGAAACTGTTCGCTCCATTTCTGCATGTAGTTTATCCATGGATTAGCTCCTTGTATGTTGTACGAACTCCTGAAGATGCTAGTAGAAGATTGAAGCGGTCATTATCCGCCATACTACGAGTATTATAGCGGAATACAAATTCATCCACGTAGTCCTGCAAATGTTTCTTAGACCATGAATGGTAAATTCCTAATACCCCTCGTTTAAGTCCTGCCCAGAAACCTTCAATCGTGTTTGTATAAATATCATCAATGGCATACTCATGAGCACCATGGTTTACAAAAGCGTGGTCATACATCTTCGCAACTTTATTATAACCTAACCATTCATCAGTGTAAAGTTGAGCGGTATCTTTAACAAATTTAACGACTTGTTCTGTCAGAGTTTTTATACCTGTATCACTTACCTTATGGGCATTTAATTTTCCTTCTCGTGCAACCATACCGACAACTGGAGTTTTATCTTTTAGAGAACGACCTTGTGCATTTTTGACCTTTTTAGAGTTATGACGATTCTTATTTTTGCCACCGATGTAGGTTTCATCTACTTCGACAGTTCCGTCCAACTCATTGTTATTTTCTGAGCCAAAGCATCTACGAATACGCTCTAACATAAACCAAGCAGTTTTCTGAGTAACGTGAATGTCTTTTGAAAGTTGAAGGGAGGAAATACCTTTTTTGTGAGAAGTCACCATCCAAATAGCGATAAACCATTTTTGAAGAGAAACCTTAGTGTTATCGAACATCGTACCAGTTTTAACGCTAAAATATTTACCAGTATTCTTGCACCTATATTTACCATTCTTGCATTTATAAACCTTAGATGTTTCATCAAAAGGACTGAATACATAGCCATTCCAGCGAATTTTTTCTAAATGTTGTTCACAATGATAATCACTTGGGAAAGCATTCATCAAATCGTACAATGACCTAAACTCACTTAACATCTCTCTGCTCCTTTTATATTCTAAATCCATTATATCATTTAAAACATAAAAGTCAATAAAATGGTGTAAAAATAGATATAATTCTTTTCAAAACTAGTATTTTGTGATATAATAGTATTGTTATATGAACAAGGAGAAAAATATGACAGAAATCAAATCAAATCAAATCAAATCAAATCAAATCAAATCAAATCAAATCAAATCAAATCAAATCAAATCAAATCAAATCAAATCAAGCTGATTATGTAGCTACTCAGCCTTTTTGTCAACCCCTTTTGAAGACTTTTTCACGTTTGTGTGAAGAAGTTTTTTGTGTTGGTAAGGAGGTCTTCAATGCTTGAGAGAGAAGTTGAAAACCTTTTAGAACAACAATTACGAAAACTTAATTGGAAACTAGAAGTTGGTCAAAAAGATAGACAAGTATATAGGCAACAACCACGTTCTAGAGATGAAATCAACAACTTGAAGACTAGTGGTTCAGTGAAATTTCCTGATTTTATATTGTATGAATCAGATAAAGTAGCCGAACCTATTGCAATTATTGAGACAAAACGACCAGAATATAAAGATTTAGAACAAGCCAAAAAACAAGGCATGTTATATGCTACGGCATTGAAAGCAAAGTTCCTATTCTTATATAATGCTAATCGTTTTATAACTTACTACGTACCTTCTGGAGAAAACTTATTTGTAGATGGAATAGAACTTACAGAACTTGTTTCTTTAGAGGATTTGATAAAGTTTAAAGGAAACAAATTAACTCTAAATGAAACAGCCGAAATAAAATCAAAATCCGACCTCATCAATGTATTCAAAGTAGCTAACGATAAGTTAAGAGAAGCTGGGGTAAATGCTGGCATTGCTAGATTTGCTGAATTTTCCAATCTCCTGTTCTTGAAATTGGTGAGTGAATTAAATAATGAGCGTCACTATAACATATCTAAACCATACCTTTGGGAAACATATAGAGGAATGGATAGTGATGTTATGCTCCAATACATTAATGCTACTGTAATTCCCGGTCTTAATGTACTTTTTGATAGTTCTGAAGCTCAACCTCTGTTTACCCCTTTAAGGATTAAAAATCCTATAAAATTAAAAGAGATTGTAAACAAACTTGATACTCTTGACCTCAAAAAAATAGATACAGATATTAAAGGAGATGCTTTTGAATATTTTATTCAAAAATATAATCAAACGAATAATGATTTAGGAGAGTATTTTACACCTAGACACATTGTGAAATTTTTGAATGATATTGTTAAACCAACTTTTGGCGATAAAATTTATGACCCGTTTTGTGGTACAGGGGGTATGTTGATTGTTGCGTTTGAAAAAATATTATCTGAGCTAAATGATAAAGGATTATTAGACGAATATAATTTAAGTAGCTTGAGAGAAAAGACTATTTGGGGAAGTGAGATTTCTGATACTTCTCGTATTGCTAAAATGAACATGATTTTATCTGGTGATGGACATAGTAATATTAAGCAACAAGATAGCTTTTCTAACCCAGTTTCTGATAAATACAGTGTTGTGATATCTAATATACCTTTTAATATGGATGTTAATGAAGAACAGGCTCAATTATATAAACCATATATTAAAAAGGGAAATTCTGTATCTATTTTACATATACTGAAATCATTAAAGAAAAGTAATTCAAAATCAAGAGCAAGTATTATTGTTCCAGATGCAGTTCTTAATGATAGGTCTATGAAGGATTTGCGTGAAAAAATTGTAAAATCAGGACAGTTGCTGGGGCTTATTTCGTTACCATCTAAAGTCTTTGAACCATATACCGAAGCTAAAACTAGTATTTTAGTATTTGGAAGCGAGGTAAACGTTCCGACTGAAAAAGTTTTCTTTTTCAAAGTTAAAAACGACGGTTTTACTCTAACGAAACGTCGCCGACCACTGGTCGGAATCAATGATTTAGATGAATTTATTGCACTTCATGAGCAGATGCTAAAAACAAACTACCATGAAATACTAGAACATCGAAACTTATTCTATGTAGATAGAAATGACATTTTAACTAACTCAAATAATAGTTTGCTACTTTCTCAATATCATGATGAACTTAGAGATGGATTTATTAGAATTGAAACTATTATGGAGAGAATAAGAGAGAAGAATAGTGACAGATTCCCAACAGCAAGTATTACAAATTCTGAATTTTGGGGAATGCCTCTTGGAGAAGAGTTATGGGGAGAAAACTTCATTTCTGTTACCTCAGAAGACAACTCTGATTACAGTGTCGTTAGAAAGAATGACATTAGTTTCAACCCAGCTAGAGCGAATATTCGCTCCTTTGGTTTATGTAAATCTGAAAGTCCTGTTGCTGTATCAAGTGCTTATCCAGTATTTAGATTGAAAGAAGAATATACAGGGAAATATTTAGCTGAATATGTTTATTTACAAATAAAACATAATCCTGAAGTTTTAGAAGATATAGCAGAACGTGCCTATGGTACAATCCGCCAAAGTCTTTCAAAGGATGAGTTCAAAAAGGTTCAAATTCCAGACTTACCAATATGCGAGCAAGAAAGGATTGTTACTGACGTGAACTCAAAATTTGAATTATATAATTCACTGAAAGATGAATTGAATACATTAAAGTTATGATACCCAATAAAAAAGACGATTTCCGCTTGGACAATCGCCTTTTTTCGTATTTTCAAAAATACTATATCTTGTGGTTGGTGTAAACTGGTATATAGTTCCCTTTATTTATTCACATTTATATATTAAAATTAAAAATAACTGAGGAGATGAGGTGCTATCCTCCTTTCAAATCATGGATAAATGAATGCCCTTTTACCTAAGAAAATTATGATAAAACTGTCTGTGGGATTGCCAATTTTGGTTACTCTGAGGTATACAGATGATAGGCAAGAATTTCACTGTTAAAGCTATCCAAGATTGGTGAGAAATATAACTTTTGATGACTTGCTGAAGTGGAGAACTCAGTGACATCTGTATAATATTGCTCGTAGGAGCTTGAAGCTTTCAATTGGATTATCAGCTTTCTTTCCAATCTCACCTTGGTAAGAAGAGCATTTTCGCTTACCAATGAATGTGCGTTTTAATTTTTTGATTCTTATCTTCCAAATGTGATTGTTATCAGGTGATAATAGTAAGTCAAACAAGTAAATTTAGTGATGCTAAGAAGTATATTTAAGCTCTATAATCTCTATAGTGGTTAGATCCACTGTAGAGATTATAGAGCTTTTTGAGTGCACATAAAAAGTCTCATAAGAATTATAATGAAAGCACCACACAATACGCTAGAAAGCTGCTCGTGAAACTTATTAAGAATACCACAAAATTAATCGGAATTAAAGACTCTAATATGACTATTTCATTCGTTTTTGAAAAAAATACTCACATTGAGATTCAAGAAAAACTGGATTATCCAGCATCTAGGTCGGACATTCTTGAAGACATGCATTGCCATCATGAATCAGTATGACAAAAAATCATTGCCTTATCGATCTCTAAAGAATTACTAGCGACTCTTTCAAAAGGACAGTCGAAAACTATCACACAATACCTTCTATTCAGGGACTTCCCGTCAAACCTTGTCGCCATACGAATTTATTAAGAAAACACTAGGATTCTCAAACGAGATCACCAATTACTATAATCTCTATCAATTTTTGCTTTTTCACTTTTAAGAGAAGAGGGTGGCTGAGTTTTTTGAGCTAATCCATAACAACTTAGCTGTCATCAATTCTTATTTTCAGATTGTTTTTAAAACTTTTCTTAAGCATAAACAATACATCACAAGCGCACTAGAATCAGATTATTTGAACTCCAAACTTGAAGTTACAAACAAGCTTATTAAAGATATCAAGTGTTAGGGGTTCGGCTTTAGAAATTTTTTAAACTTTAAGAAGCCTGTTTTCATCATGCTAAACATTAAAAAAGAAAAGACCAATATGGTCCTTTCTCGATGTTAGCTTTTCCTCACCCACCACAGTTGATAAAGAGCCTAAAGCTAACGATTTGGGGTTATGATTTAAAGCGAATTTATGATTCAATTAAGACTTTTTAGAATAATTAGGAACCCATTTACCGTCAGCTCCTACATAGTATCTACCATTGTCAACCCAAGAATTTCTCGCCATTTTACCATCTTGCCCGACCCAATAGGTATTGTCAATCCATTGGTTTTTCGCTGGAGTGCCGTCTGCTTTGTAGTAGAACCAATCCCCTTTGGCATCTTTATGCCAGCCAGGTTTATGAGCGTCTTTCACCCATTTACCATCAGCCCCTACATAGTATTTTCGTTGTCAACCCAAGCGTTTCTCGCCATTTTACCATCTTGCCCGACCCAATAGGTATTGTCAATCCATTGGTTTTTCGCTAGAGTGCCATCTGCTTTGTAGTAGAACCAATCCCCTTTGGCATCTTTATGCCAGCCAGGTTTATGAGCGTCTTTCACCCATTTACCATCAGCCCCTACGTAGTATTTGTTATTGTCTACCCAAGCGTTTCTCGCCATTTTACCATCTTGCCCAACCCAATAGGTATTGTCAATCCATTGGTTTTTCGCTAGAGTGCCATCTGCTTTGTAGTAGAACCAATCCCCTTTGGCATCTTTATGCCAGCCAGGTTTATGAGCGTCTTTCACCCATTTACCATCAGCCCCTACGTAGTATTTGTTATTGTCTACCCAAGCGTTTCTCGCCATTTTACCATCTTGCCCAACCCAATAGGTATTGTTAATCCATTGGTTTTTCGCTAGAGTGCCATCTGCTTTGTAGTAGAACCAATCACCTTTAGCATCCTGTTCCCAACTATTCTTTTTTCCTTGAATATTGAAAACGAGTTTGACAGTAGTATTTTCGGTAACTTTATTTTTTTTAGGTAATCTTAGAGTAATTGGAACAGTGTAGTTTCCTATTTTTTTAGGAGAACCGGTTATTTGTGAACCACCACCATTTTTCGTAACTTTTACTGTTAAGCCTTCTGGTAGCTGTTTTCGAACTTGCTCCCAGTCTATTTGAACATCTTTTCCATACCCTAAATAGATTGAGAAGTCTTTCCCGCGTTTAAGATTGAAAGTTTTTTGTTGATTTTCTTTTAGAACTGAAGTTGGTTCCACAAGATTGCTATCCTTGGTTAAGAGAACAGGTTTTTTATTAAGATAGGTATCATAAATAGCATCATCTGGAGAGACTATTGTTTTGCCGCTTACTTCTTTCCCTGTTTTATCAGTATAATAATAGTGAGGGGATGTTGTAGGGGTGGTATAACTCACTTCTTGATATTTTGTACCGTCCTTATTTGTTTTTATTTCAATTTTATAAGGGGTACGCTCATTATCACCAATATTTAAACCACCTAGGTCAGCAAGAAAAAAGTGAAAATCTTTAGTTTCTGCACTATATCCATAAGAGCGTAACAATTTTTTTGATAGGATATCATCTTTCATATTTTTTAAAATTTCAGAGATATAATTTTGCCCTAATTGTCCTTTGAATGTTGTTCTATAAGTAAATAAAGGCTTTCCAGACTTAACTTCATCTTCTGTTTTCCAAACTTTGATAGTGATATCTTTATTTATATTGTTCTGTTTATGTTGTAATAGCTGGGAAGAGTTCGGAGTTGTGATTGCCAATGCAGGAGTTGCTGACATTAAAAATGCCAAACTGACTCCACCAATAATAAGTGTAGTTTTTTTCATTTTAGACATAGTAATATTTCCTTTAAATTTATAATATAATTTATTATATCATGTGTTTCAATTTGTTTTTTGTGTTTCTTGTAAGTTATATGTAAAAATTATATTTAGCTAAGAAGAGAATTTTTAATCAAATCTATAGTTGTTTGGTAATGATGATGCTTTTCGATGATGACTATTATTTTAAGGATGATTCTTACAATCACAAGCGAATCAAAACAAAATTAAAAGGATTGAGTCCTGTTCAATACAAAACCAAATCCTTTCAACAATTATTTTGGAGTCAGCACACAGTTTTCTGCTTCTTTTTCTGTAAGAATTCGTTATTTATCACTTTGATATTGGGAGTATCCTAATACATTATGTAGATGTTGCAAATCTTCTAGACTATCAATTTCAAAAATACTGTTATGGGAAATAGATTGGATTTTAACGTTTAAGTTAGGGAGCTGATCTAGAACGATATTATCCCAATAAATATCTGCATAATTTCCTAACTCAAATTTTTTTTCAATTGCTTCTTGTAATAAAGCACCATCTGTAGAATTCCAATAGGAAACTCCGCACATAATAGGTCCTTCTCCATCTTCAATAGTGATATCTGTCACAAAAGAATCACTATTGGTGTGAAGAACCCATTCTTGCTTAAAATTTGTTTTATAAGCAGAAAAATAAGTAGAAGTTTCTAGATTGTTTGACAAAAAATTATCAACTAAATAATTATCGGCATCAATAACATAAGTATTTGATAGATACTGTTTGACTAAATACATTGTATAAAAATTGTTATAAATAGCATATTTGTCATTATGTACTAAAGTTACTTGATATTTATCTTTTAAAAATTCAAATTTTTCGGCTAAGTGACCTGTAACAATAATAATTTCATCTATGCCTTTTTCTCGTAAGAAATGGATTTGTCGTTCAATCAAGGTTTCGTTTCCTATCTTGATTAAAGATTTGGGAGTCGTTAGAGTAATTGGTCGGAGACGAGTTCCCATGCCAGCAGCTAAAATAATAGCTCTCATAATAACCTACTTTCTGATTTATACAATGTTATGGTTCACTCTTTTGAGATGAAAAGAGTACCGATGATAATCATGATACTACATAAAATCAACTTTATATCAAAATGTCCACCAATTAGTAAGATACTAAAAATAATAGCCCAGATGGAGTAGGTGACATTCATTCCTGTTGCTTTGACGGGTCCGATTGTATCAATAGCTTGATAGTAGAAAAGGTAGGATGTAGTACCGATAAGCGCTAAAGCGATGATAGCAAAAGTAATAGGACGACTTAATACGCTGTAAAAATTAAACAAAGCATGTCCTTCAAAAACGATAAAGAAAAAGTAAACGATACTGGATACCCATTGCCGTATGAACAGTGCTTCTTTTGGAGTAATATCATCTTTCATACCATAGGCGCAAATAACGCTTTCTGATGCCCAACCGCCAGCACAAATACAGGCCGCGATGAACCCCCAAACTGCTTGTTCATTTAAAGAGTTAAGCTGAGAATATCCTAATATACTGATAGCTAGTACAGATAGAAGCAGTCCTATCCACCCTTTTTTTGTTAGATAGTCCTTTAAAAATAGAGCTCCTAAAACGGCAGCTACAACTGGATATAGAGCGGAGATACTTGCAGTATATCCAGCTCCAATTGTATCAATGGCATATAAATAAGCACGCATGCCAATAGGACCGCCAAATAAAGCAGCAAACATTACAAATAAAGCACTTTTGAGTTTGAATTTTGAAATAGTCGTTCGTAGTTCACCTTTTATACCCTGCAAAAGTGTTAAATATAAAGCAGAAAATAGATCATGGAAAAAAGCTAGAAGTAACGATGCAGCCACTAAACGTTTGTCAACCAATGAAAATGGAACGGCGAGTAACACCCATCCATTAAAGGCTGTATCTGCTCCCCATAGTAGTCCCGATAATAAACCACTGAAAATTCCTTTACGATAAGAGTTCATGATAATCCTCTCTTTTTTCTTGATACAAGGTCATATTTTTCCAAGCGCGCTCCAGACGGTCTTTTCCATAACTACCAAAGTTATCGCCTCTACTTTCTTTAAAAATTGTCCAAGCTGACCAGACAAAATCAGAACAAATTTTATAAGCAAGAACTTTTAATTCAATCAGTGGAGGAAGTTCTTTGGTTTGATAGTAAGTTTCTAGTAAGTGTTGCTCCTGAGCATTTGTAAAATTACATTCAATACTATGGTTCGCTAAGTCCCATACAGGGTCATTCATTCCAGAGTATTCCCAGTCAATTAAAAAAGTTTTTCCTTGATTATCTTTAACAAAATTTTCTGGTACAGTATCAATATGGCATGGTTTTTTTTCAATTCCCATTTTTAATAAATCTTTTTCCAAGGATAAAACGAGAGGTCGTAAGACTTGGTATCCTTCATAATAAGTGGCAGCCATTTCATCTGCTAAATGCTCATATTTTTCAATTTCTCTAAATACATTAAATTCATTACTGAACTCTAAACCAGAATGATGTAGTTTTCTCAGTAAATTAGTTGTTAATTCCATATTTTTAGGATAAGCCGCTGTTACTGGATTCAGTGTTTCTGCACCTGTGATAAATTGACTAATTTTAGTTCCTGTTTCAGCATCAAAATAAGTTGTCTCGACATCAAGTCCCAAAATTTGAGCAATGATGCTGTTTTCTTTTTCAGCTGTACGATCAATAAAGCGATCAGTCCCATTTCCAGCAATTCGGACGATAAAGGATTGTCCATTTAGAATGACCTTATAATTTTTATTGGTCATGCCACCGGCACTTTCTAATAAATCAATATCTTTATCTGTAACATCTAGTTTATCTTTTATGAACGTGCGAACAGTGTCAATTTCTAATCGTTTTTCTTTTTGAAGAATGCGTGGGTAAATGATTTGTGTGACAGATTTTATCTGTGATTGATCATCAATTTCTCCCCAGATAAAATCATCTACGCGGACATATCCTAAACGATAATCTCTAGCAACATCCATCATGATATACTCATAATTAACAAGAGGATTTTCATTTTTTGAAAAAATAGTTAACATTTTTTCAAAAAAAGGAAAAGAGAATTTAGACATTCCAATCATCTCTCCATCAATATGATTAAATTGATGGATATCTTTGCTTATCTTAGAAATTTGTTCTCCTTGAATTTCAACCATAGCTTCATCATAATTTTCTCGGACACTAGTAATTAAAATACTGCTAGTATCGTTAGAATGAAGAAGTCGTGTCAAGCCACGTTCTTCAAATACTAGATCTCCTTCAATCAGTAAAAAATCATCATTTATAAAGGATTTTGCTTTTGCTAAAGAGGCCATTGTTCCGGTCGTTTTAAATTGTTGATTAACAACTATGTGTATCTGAGGATATTTTTTTTCAATCGGAATTAGCATTTCTTTGGCAAAACCTACAACTAATACGATATTGGTAATACCTGATGAAATCAATAATTGAATACTTCTATCTAAAATGGTTTCATTATCTAGAGGTAGTAATCCAACAGGAATATTAATTTCTTGTGCTTGTCCAGCTAATAGGATGACAGCATTCGTGATAACTTTTTTATCATTGCTCAATGAAATTTTTTTTTGCTGTTCTTCTCTTAAGAAACGTTCCAATAGCTGTAAGCCAGCTTCAGTCAAATGATAAATATTCTTTTTTCTCTTTTCGATTAACAAGTAGTTTTCTTCTTCTAATAATTTAAGGATATTGTTAATTTTTCCCAGAGAAATATTAGTTTTATCTGATATTTCTCGTTGAGACAAGTATCTATTTTGATTGAGTTCGTATAAAACAGTAAACAAGTCATTCATGGCGCACTCCTTTGTTCATTTTTTGAACAATTAAATTATATACTTATTTTGGATTGTTGTCAACATTTTTATGAACGCAAAAAAACTGTATAAGGACTTGAGGTGATTGGAAAATCATTTGTCAAATAAAAATTCCTAAACTAAAATAGGAATGGTTTAGGAGTTTCACTAGTGAAAAAATAATTTGTGACTGATAGATAAAGTTGATTCGAATCTTACTGCAAGTATACTTTTTCATCTTTTAATATTAAAATAGCGGGCATGGGCAGTTGTTTCCAAAAATCATAATGGATTTGTCCATCAAAATAGCTGAGCAGGATACAAATCAGATTGCCGTGAGAACTGATGATGATGTGTTCATCTTGGTGATTTTCTTCTAATTTTTGCAGAAATGCTAGAACTCGTTTTTGAGCCATGAGGTTCTATTCGCCACCCGGTAGAGAACTGTCAGGATTTTGCCAAAGTTGTTTGAGTGTAGTTTCAAATGTTTGGTCGGAAACCTGCTGACTGCTTAGTTTTCGTTCAATCAATCGCTTATCAAGTTGAATCGGAAGCCCAAAGGTTAGTGCCAAAGGCTCAATCGTTTCAATTGCTCGTTGGTAAGGACTAGAATAAATAGCAGAGATTGGCTTATTCTTTAGTATTTTTAATTGTGAGAGGGAAGTGAGTCCCTTTTGTGACAAAGAGCGTGTCCATTCGTCAGGTGTGTAAGTTGAGTGCGCGTGACGGACAAAATAATAAATGTTGTTCATGTAATCTAGTATATCCCAACATGTGAAAATTCTATAAATAAGCAAGAAATAATGCTTATTTAAGAAAAACTTTAACTTTGTCTTACGGATAGTTAATAAGAGCTTGATAAACTTTAATCAACCATTAAAAATAATCAAAGGAGTAAATAATATGGTTGACAAAAATCATCGTTCAAATAATGAAAAATATACAAAATGGTCTATCCGTCGGTTAAGTGTAGGTGTTGCGTCCGTAGTTGTGGCAAGTGGATTCTTTATTCTTATTAGCAATCCGGTAAATGCCCAAGTTGGTACGCAAAACAAGGTGGTCACGACAGCCCCGTCAAATAGTCCAACAGAATCTGGGAAATCCATACTTGATTCGAAAGTAGGACAATCTGAAAAAACAACAGCTGACAAGAAAGAAACGCCAGATGCAACTAAGCCCTCACAAGATTTGTCTGGCAGAACAACTCAAACACCAGATAAAAAGGTGCAAGAAAAACAAGAAGTTACAAAAGAAAACAAAGTAGGCGAATCCATTGCAGAAGCTGCGAAAAAAATCCAAAAGGCGTCAGAAACAGTTGTAAAAGAAGCAACTCCAAAAGCGCAAGAAGATCCATCTCTTGCTCAAGCTAAGCAATCTGTAGCGGATAATATCAAGGGCAGTACAGATGTTCCTGCTTCCTTCTTACAAAACGCGAACCACCCTGGTCCCTTTACAGCAGGGGTGAATGAAGTCATTCCGTACGAACTCTTCGGTGGTGATGGTATGCTGACACGTCTCTTGTTGAAATCTTCAAATGGCGCCCCATGGTCAGATAACGGCACGGCAAAACACGCTGGCTTACTACCTTTTGCCAACATTCCAAAAGGTAAATATTTCTATCAAGTGTCACTCAATGGTAATGCGGCCGGCAAACAAGGCAAAGTTCTCTTGGATCAACTGAAAGCGAACGGCACACACAGTTATACCGCAACCGTCACAGTTTACGGTGCAACTAAGGATGGTAAGGCAGACTTGAACAATGTTATCGCAACACGTCAAGTAAATCTGAATTTGAATGGTCAAAAAGCGCAAGAAGATCCATCTCTTGCTCAAGCTAAGCAATCTGTAGCGGATAATATCAAGGGCAGTACAGATGTTCCTGCTTCCTTCTTACAAAACGCGAACCACCCTGGTCCCTTTACAGCAGGGGTGAATGAAGTCATTCCGTACGAACTCTTCGGTGGTGATGGGATGTTAACACGTCTCTTGTTGAAATCCTCAGACGGTGCACCGTGGTCAGATAACGGCACGGCAAAACACGCTGGCTTACTACCCTTTGCCAACATTCCAAAAGGTAAATATTTCTATCAAGTGTCACTCAATGGTAATGCGGCCGGTAAACAAGGCAAGGCCCTCTTGGATCAATTGAAAGCGAATGGTACTCATACTTACACTGCGACTGTTAAGGTTTACGGTGCAACTAAGGATGGTAAGGCAGACTTGAACAATGTTATCGCAACACGTCAAGTAAATCTGAATTTGAATGGCACTACGACCGTTGACCAAGTGAAAAAATCCGTAGTAGACAACATCAAAGATAAAATTGATGTCCCTGCAAGTTATTTAACAAATGCAGTTTATCCAGGACCATTTACGGCTGGTGTTAATCAAGTGATTCCGTATGAACTTTTTGGTGGTGACGGTATGTTAACACGTCTCTTGTTGAAATCCTCAGACGGCGCCTCATGGTCAGATAATGGTAAAGCAAACCATGCAGGTCTCCTACCACTTGCAGGTTTAGGAAAGGGGCAATATTTCTATCAAGTCTCACTAGATGGTAATGCAGCAGGTAAACAGGATAAAGCTTTATTAGACCAACTAAAAGCTAATGGTACGCATTCTTATAAAGCGACTGTTACAGTGTATGGAGCAACCAAAGATGGCAAAGCGGACTTGAAGAATGTCATTGCGACGAAACCTGTGACGATTAACCTAAAAGGTGAAAAGAAAGCGGACTCTAAAGGACAATCTCAACAAGGTCAAAATGATCAGGCACAAAACCAAGGTAAAAAAGCAGATCATGACGGAAGCAAATATTCAAATAAAGGTGGCACACCTTCTGCAACAACTTCAAAAGGTGGACAAGCTACAGCAAGCAAAAAATCGCTTCCTAATACAGGTCAAAAATCCTCTCTTGGCTTGACAGTCCTAGGACTTCTTGGATTAAGTGCAGCAGCTATTTTAGCACTTGTTGGCATGAAACGCAGAGAAAAGAAGTAATTCTCGCATTTGTGAGCAATAACGCTTGAATCAAGTATAGAAATAGTGTTATACTTTTTCGTGGTATAACACTATTTTTCACAATAGAGGTAAGAAAATGACGAAGAGAATTTTGTTAGTAGATGATGAAATAGAGATTACCGAGATTAACAAGCGTTATTTAACACAGGCAGGTTATGAAGTCAATGTGGCGCATGATGGGCAGGAAGCTTTGGAGCTTTTTAAGAAATATCCGATTGATTTGATTGTCACCGACATTATGATGCCCAACATGGACGGGTATGATTTGATTGGCGAAGTGCAGTATCTTGCTCCGGATCAACCTTTCCTTTTTATCACTGCTAAAACATCTGAACCGGATAAAATTTATTCCCTCAGTATGGGAGCGGATGATTTTATTACCAAACCTTTCAGTCCGCGGGAGTTGGTGTTGCGGGTGCATAATATCTTGCGGCGCATTCACCGCAGTGTGGGAGCAGATGAAAAACTCCAACTAGGGGATTTAGAGATAAATCATGCAACGCGCGAAGTGACAGTGCACGGACAATCGTTGATGATGACCATTAAATCGTTTGAGTTGCTATGGATTTTGGCCAGCAATCCTCAGCGGGTCTTTTCTAAGACAGAATTGTATGAGAAAGTCTGGCAAGAAGATTTTGTAGATGATACAAATACGTTGAATGTTCACATTCATGCCTTGCGGCAAGATTTAGCAAAATACAGTACAGAAAAAACACCCACGATTAAGACTGTTTGGGGACTGGGCTATAAGATAGAGGTGTAAGATGAAATTAAAGCACTTTATTATTGTGGGATACCTCATTTCCACAACGATCACGGTTGTTGCCATTATCTGGTCTGTCAACACCATGCTGATTTCAAAAAGTGATATTTATTTTATTATTGGTATTAGCATTCTGGCTAGTATTACAGGGGCATTGGTTAGCCTTTTGCTGTTGAGCCGTGTCTTTCTTTCTTTGGATAAATTAAAACAACTCATAAAAGGAATCTCTGACAAGAAGTTTGAAACGGTGAACGACATTAAAAATCCTACTGAATTTAAAGAGCTAGCAGATGCTTTTAATAATATGTCAAGAAACTTGCAAAGTACCTTTACTTCGTTGGAAGAAAGTGAGAAGGAAAAGGGTTTGATGATTGCTCAGCTCTCACACGATATTAAAACGCCTTTAACATCCATTCAGGCAACTGTCGAAGGAATGTTGGATGGTGTGATTGCGGCAGATGAGCAGCAGTATTATCTCAAAACCATCAGTCGGCAGACCGATCGGTTGAATAAGCTGGTCGAGGAGCTAAGTTTTATCACTCTGAATACGATGAATCAGCCAGATGTACCGCTTGAAAAAGAAGAGATTTTCCTTGATAAGCTCTTGATTGATATTATGTCGGAGTTCCAATTGGTGATTGATAAAGAAGACCGAGATATTCAGATTTCGGTGCAGCCAGAATCAGCCAAAATCGTGAGTCATTATGATAAGCTGTCACGGATTATTCTCAATCTGGTCAGCAATGCTTTTAAGTATTCAGAAGCAGGCACTAAGCTTACTATTGATGCGGCGGTTGACAATAAGCGCTTGACTTTAACGGTGGCAGATGAAGGTCAGGGCATTAAGTCAGAGGATTTGGAGAAAATATTTAAACGACTTTATCGGGTAGAATCTTCTCGCAATATGAAAACTGGCGGACACGGTCTAGGGCTCTATATTGCACGTGAATTGGCACGCCAATTGGGTGGTGATATTTTCGTGCAAAGTGAGTATGGACAAGGTAGCAGTTTTTCGCTTGTATTAGATTTATAAAATGAAAGTGAGATAGACTAGAAAAATGAACATTTCCGGTTTATCTCATTCTTTATTTTTATTAGTTAGTTTGCAGTCTTTGAAAAATCCGATCTTTCCTACTGTATGGCACATGCTCCGAAGGCTGTCCAAGAAGCAGCTACGTATGTAGTGGATCACTTTGCAGATGCGGTGAAACATTTGGAAAAGTTGTTGTATCAAAATAGTATAAAGGCTTAAGAAAATTTTCTTAGGCTTTTTGTGTGCTACCACTATCCTTAATCAAAAAATTTTTTTGGTTTCATGTTATAATAAACCTATGGAAAACAAGAATAAATTACTGTTGATTGACGGCTCGTCCGTCGCTTTTCGTGCTTTTTTTGCACTGTATAATCAAATTGACCGTTTTAAGAGTCCGTCTGGGCTTCACACTAATGCCATTTACGGCTTTCATCTTATGTTGAATCACTTGATAGAACGTGTACAGCCGACTCATATCTTGGTGGCATTTGATGCGGGGAAGACCACCTTTCGGACAGAGATGTATGCTGATTACAAGGGCGGTCGGGCTAAAACACCAGAGGAATTTCGTGAACAGCTGCCTTTTATTCGCGAAATGCTAGATAAGTTGGGTATTCGCTATTATGATTTGGATCAGTATGAGGCAGATGACATTATCGGTACTTTGGATAAAATGGCTGAAAACACAGCTGTTCCTTACGATGTGACAATCGTGAGCGGAGACAAGGACTTGATCCAGCTGGCCGATGATAATACTATTGTGGAAATTTCTAAAAAAGGTGTGGCTGAGTTCGAGGAATTTACACCAGCCTACCTCGTGGAAAAAATGGGAATCACACCCACACAATTTATTGATCTTAAGGCTCTTATGGGTGATTCTTCGGACAATATCCCTGGTGTGACGAAAATCGGTGAGAAAACGGGACTCAAGCTCCTTTGGGAATACGGCTCTCTGGAAGGCATTTATGACAACATTGACCAAATGAAGCAGTCTAAGATGAAGGAAAATCTCATCAATGATAAAGAGATAGCTTTCTTGTCTAGAACACTTGTCACTATTGACACTCAAGCTCCGATTGAAATCGGTTTAGAAGATATTCTCTATCGAGGATCAGATATTAAACAACTAGGTAGATTCTATGATGAAATGGGCTTTAAACAATTTAAGCAAGCGCTGGAAGCGGAAGTAGAGCCAGAAGAGGCGGCTGACATTGCTTTTGAGGAAGTGACGGAAGTCCGTCCAGAAATGCTCAGTAAAGATGATTTTTTCTACTTTGAAATGTTGGGGGACAATTACCACATAGACGAGATGGTGGGCTTTGCGTGGGGAAATGCACAGCAGATTTATGCCAGTCAGGACATCAACCTCTTGCAGCAACCAGCTTTCAAAGAATTTTTGGAAAACACAGCCCTCAAGGTTTATGATTTTAAACGCTCCAAGGTCTTGCTCAGTCGCTTAGGCATTGAGCTTTCGCGACCTGCATTTGATAGCCGTTTAGCTAAGTACCTTCTTTCAACCGTTGATAACAATGAAATCGCAACAATTGCTGGTCTTTATGGCAAGACCAAACTCGCCGAAGATGAGGCGGTTTATGGGAAAGGCGCTAAGCGGGCACTGCCTGAAAAAGCTATTTTATTGAGCCATTTAGCCAGAAAAGTCACAGTTCTCGTTGAAACGGAAAAGCCTATGACAGACTTGCTGCGCCAGCATGACCAGCTTAATCTGCTGTACGAAATGGAGCAACCTTTAGCCTTTGTACTAGCTAAAATGGAAATTGCTGGTATCAAGGTAAAGCGCGAAACATTGCAAACCATGCAGGCTGAAAATGAGGTGCTTCTTACCCAACTAACGCAGGACATCTATGAGCTTGCTGGCGAGGAGTTTAACATTAACTCACCTAAACAGTTGGGGGGTATTCTCTTTGAAAAACTAGGTTTGCCAACGTCTTTTACTAAGAAAACCAAAACGGGCTACTCTACGGCAGTAGATGTATTGGAACGTTTGGCACCAATCGCGCCAATTGTGGAAAAAATTCTGGACTATCGGCAAATTGCTAAGATTCAATCAACCTATGTCATGGGGCTACAGGACTGGATTTTGGCGGACGGAAAGATTCATACTCGCTTTCTTCAAGATTTGACTCAGACAGGACGACTATCAAGTGTTGACCCTAATCTGCAAAATATTCCAATTCGCCTAGAGCAAGGGCGCTTGATTCGGAAAGCTTTTGTGCCAGAGTGGGAGAACAGTGTCTTACTTAGCTCTGATTATTCGCAAATTGAGTTGCGGGTTTTGGCGCATATTTCAGGTGATGAACATCTGATTGAGGCATTCAGACACGGAGCGGACATTCACACTTCGACAGCCATGCGGGTTTTTAATATCGAAAGACCAGAAGATGTGACACCAAATGACCGCCGCAATGCCAAAGCTGTCAACTTTGGTGTTGTCTACGGAATTTCTGACTTTGGACTTGCCAACAATCTGGGGATTAGCCGTAAGGAAGCGAAGTCCTATATTGATACTTATTTTGAGCGCTATCCGGGTATCAAGAATTATATGGAAAATGTAGTGCGAGAGGCACGAGACAAGGGCTATGTAGAAACTCTCTTTCACCGTCGTCGGGAGATTCCGGATATCAATTCTCGTAACTTCAATGTTCGAGGATTTGCAGAACGGACGGCAATCAATTCGCCAATTCAAGGCTCAGCCGCAGACATTCTTAAAATTGCAATGATTCGACTGGATCAAGCTCTGATAGATGGGAATTTTAAAACCAGAATGCTATTGCAAGTTCATGACGAAATTGTGCTAGAAGTACCCGAAAACGAACTGACCGCTATCAAAACGTTGGTCAAAGACATCATGGAATCTGCTATTGAACTTTCTGTTCCCTTGAAAGCGGACGAAAGCGCAGGCAAGACCTGGTATGAAGCAAAGTAGAATCAAAAGTACCCAAAAGAGGATATCACTCTGATTTTTTAGCTGTGCTCAGTTCAGATAAGAAACTTTTAAAGCAAGTACATTCAACTTTATAAAGTATTTGTGTTTCTGATTCAAAAAGGAACAGCATGGCTTACGATACATAAAAGATTACGGAGAAAATTTTATGACCTATCATTTCAAAAATCCCAGCGACGGGATTGTCAAACATTATTTAGAAAATAGTAAGACGATTGCGGTTGTTGGTTTGTCAGATCGTGAAGAAGCAACCAGCCACCGTGTATCCAAGGAGATGCAAGAACGGGGCTATCGGATTGTTCCGGTCAATCCCCGAGCAGCCGGCGGTCAGATTTTAGGAGAAACCGTCTATGCTAGTCTCAAGGACATTCCTTTCTCGGTGGATATTGTTGATGTCTACCGTCGCAGTGAGTTTTTGCCAGATGTGGCGCGTGATTTTCTGCAAGTGAATGCTAAGATTTTCTGGGCACAATTGGGCTTGGAAAATGAAGAAGCCGAGCAAATCCTTCGTGCAGTTGGGCACGATGATATTGTCATGAACCGCTGTATCAAGCAGGAGCATACCCGTCTGATTTTAGGAGGGTAAATGCCAACGTTGGTGATATCAGAGGTAATTCTGGTTCAGGAAAAACGAGTCTGGCAAAGAAATTGCAAGAGTATTATGGACGAAGGACACTTGTCATTTCTCAAGATGTCGTTTGCCGTGACATGCTAAAAGAAAAAGTCGGTCCGGACAATTTGTCAATCTCTTTGACGGCAACCATTGCCCGTTATGGCTATGAGCGAGATTTGTTGGTTATCGTTGAAGGATTTTATGAAACAGACATTTACAGGCAAATGCTAGAAGAACTGCGTGACCTCTTTTATCCAAAAGTTCTATCTTACTATTATGATTTGACTTTTGAAGAGACGGTTCGTCGCCACCAAACTAGGAGCAAGAAAGCAGATTTCAGTCCAGCTGACATGAAACGTTGGTGGAAAGAATGTGATTTCTTAGGTTGGGAAGTAGCAACTTTTACAGATCAAGATTCGCTGGAAGATGCCTTTCAAGAAATTTCTAAAAAAATCAATTTGTTCTAAAAAATTAAGTTTGGTTTAAGCTAACTTGGTTATACTATATTTATCAAATGAAGACCTCCTAACTTTGTTTGATAGAAATCCTAAACTTTTTCATAATAATCTCCCTAATAAAGTCACCCAATTGGTGGCTTTTTGTGTAGAGTTTATGGTATTTCCTGAGGGCGACTTATGTAAAGTGAATTGAAAGCAACTTAAAAGACCTGAACAACTGTCCAAGTCTTTGTGAGGTTAATTTTATTTTTCAGAGTTAGAAAAACTAAGAGAAAATCGGAGGTTGTTCTTTTTCCTTTCTGACAGCTTCATAGAAAAAAGTCTGAGCTGTATAAACGTAGGGATAAACATAAATAGAAGCAATTCCAAAGGTAATGGCACTTAGCAAGTACCAACCGATAAAGGTTAAATCAAGAACAAATCTCTTGCCCTTATAACCTTTCATCATCTGACGACTCGCACGGATTACTTTAAAGGCGCCATCGTAGCTATTGTTTTCCAAGCTGTCACAGAGGATAAATTCCACTTGAGAATAGGCATAGTACTGAGGAAGTGCAATCAGAACGCCTATAATCATCAAGAGAAAACCGATAAGAATGTAGAGCAATAAAGTTCCAATAGTTGTTTGAAGCGCAACGTTTTGTGAAATATCTTGAGAATTGGGGAGGAGTTTAATGATACTAAAACTAGCAAGAATCATCATACCGCTCCCAATCCAGACGAAAATACTCCACAGAAATATCAATACGCGTTTGAGCAAAAGCGTCATGAAAACAGGACCAATTATTTTACTGTCAAAAGTCCGAATGGAATCTGTAAAATGCACCTCTTGTCGTTTTCCACGAATGACTTCCAGTAAGGTCCAAAAGGCAGCAGTTAAAAAGAAAGATACGATAAAACCAATTGCAATTGGAAAAAGAGAACGATTGATCCCGTGGACAACCGTATTTTGGATGCCATATTGTAAGATATTATTGGACAAGGTGTCTGAAGAATAATTGTAAACAACGGAAACAATCGCAGTCACAATTGGCACTAAAAAGAGTGCGTAGATTCCCTTGGTTTGGCGTTGGATACGACGAGCCTCTGCTCGCAATTCACTTAAGTTCATATTTGCCTCCTATATTGAAAAATATTATACCATATTCTTCTAAGAGAAAGAAAAGTTTTTATCTACTTTATCTTTCTTCCTTTTTTTGATAAAATCATACAGGATGTTGTGAGTCAAATGAACTCACACACTGTAAAATGAAGGTCTGGGACTGTTTTTCCCAGTATCGGAGGTAAAAATGTCAGATTCACCGATTCAATATCGTTTGATTAAAAAAGAGAAGCACACAGGTGCTCGTTTGGGAGAAATTATCACGCCGCATGGCACTTTTCCAACTCCCATGTTTATGCCGGTTGGAACCCAGGCGACCGTCAAGACCCAGTCGCCAGAAGAACTCAAAGAAATGGGTTCAGGGATTATTTTATCCAATACCTACCATCTCTGGTTGCGGCCGGGTGATGAGCTGATTGCGCGTGCTGGTGGACTTCATAAATTTATGAACTGGGATCAGGCTATTCTGACAGACAGCGGTGGTTTTCAAGTTTATTCCTTGGCAGACAGCCGTAACATCACCGAAGAAGGGGTGACCTTCAAGAATCACCTGAACGGCGCAAAAATGTTTCTCTCCCCAGAAAAGGCCATTTCTATTCAAAACAATCTAGGCAGTGACATCATGATGTCCTTTGATGAATGCCCGCAGTTCTATCAACCGTACGATTATGTCAAGAAATCCATTGAGCGGACCAGCCGCTGGGCAGAGCGTGGACTCAAAGCGCATCGCCGTCCGCATGACCAGGGTCTCTTTGGGATTGTGCAGGGTGCTGGTTTTGAAGATTTGCGCCGCCAGTCAGCCCATGATTTGGTTAGTATGGATTTTCCAGGATATTCCATTGGTGGTTTAGCTGTAGGTGAATCTCATGAAGAGATGAATGCCGTATTGGACTTTACAACTCCGATGCTGCCTGAAAACAAGCCTCGCTATCTCATGGGAGTTGGAGCGCCAGACAGTCTGATTGACGGGGTAATACGTGGTGTGGATATGTTTGACTGCGTGCTACCAACACGAATTGCTAGAAATGGTACCTGCATGACCAGTGAGGGGCGTTTGGTCGTGAAAAATGCTCAATTTGCAGAGGATTTCACACCGCTCGATCATAACTGTGATTGCTACACCTGCAAAAACTATACGCGCGCTTATCTTCGTCATTTGCTCAAGGCTGATGAAACCTTTGGACTCCGCCTAACCAGCTATCATAATCTCTATTTCCTCATCAATCTGATGAAAAATGTCCGCCAAGCCATTCTAGATGACAATTTGCTTGAATTTCGTGAAGATTTCATCGAGCGCTATGGTTACAATCATTCAAAGAGGAATTTCTAGATGAATCACGGTGAGAAGTCGTTAGTAGAAGTAGTCAAGAATTATTTGCTGGATGGGAAAAAACATACGCTTGCGATTTACGGACACGGTGCTTCTGGAAAATCTACTTTTGCCAAACGTTTAGTAGAAGAACTGGGGCAAGAACGAGTCAATCTACTTGCGGCTGACCCTTATATAATAGACGGGGAATATCGTGACTTGCTGGCGGTTAAAGAATTTCCTGAGCAAAAAGTGACAGCCTGTCTTCCAGTGGCTCATGAATTGAAGAGCTTGGAACGTGATATAAGAGCTTTGCAATCTGGCTGCGATATAGTGACGATTGACTAGCCTTGGGCACCAGGTCAGCGACTTTCAGCGGAAAAACCAATTCTAATTGTGGAAGGCATGTCAGTTGCTTTTCTGCCGAAAGAATTGTTTGATTTGTCCATTTGTTTTTACACCAATACAGCGACGGAATTAGAGCGCCGCTTGGCTCGAGATACAGCCGTTCGAGGTCGCGATGTGCACTGGATTCGGCAAGCGCACACCAGCCGCCGCCAGCAATATGAACACTACTATAAAATGTATCAGGAAGAGGCTGATTTTCTCATCAGCCAGACTGAAGAGGGCTTTAAAATAGATAAAATAAGCAATGGACTTGGGAAATAAAATTCCAGGTCTTTTGGTTTTTTGGGCCTATTTTTTGGTAAAATAGATTTTATAGTAACGTTGCTAAATGCAGCAATTCACAGAATTTTTGGCTTACTTGCCTCAGCAGTGTTCTAGGTTTGCAGGAGTTGGTCGGTCTGCAGCAGTAGTGAACAGGATGTAGGAGAAATATGCGTATCAAATGGTTTTCAATGGTTCGAGTGACAGGCTTATTGCTGGTTCTCTTGTATCACTTTTTTCAAAAGTTATTCCCCGGGGGATTTCTCGGCGTAGATGTCTTTTTCACCTTTTCGGGTTTCCTGATTACAGCGCTCTTGGTTGATGAGTTTTCTCGGAGTAAAAAAATAGAGCTTCTAGCCTTCTTTCGACGGCGTTTTTATCGGATTGTTCCCCCTGTCATTGTCATGGTATTGGTGGTCATGCCCTTTACCTTTTTGATTCGACGGGATTTTGTGGCCGGTATCGGAACGCAGATTGCGGCAGTCATGGGCTTTGTGACCAATTTTTATGAAATGATGACGGGTGGAAGCTACGAGGCCCAGTTTATCCCACATTTATTTGTTCATAACTGGAGTCTGGCTGTAGAGGTTCATTATTATCTACTTTGGGGGCTGGCTGTCTGGTACTTGGCCAAATACTGCAAAACAGCCGGTCAGCTGAGGGGCAGCATCTTTTTGCTGTCTTCGTTGGGCTTGCTTATCAGCTTTCTCAGTATGTTTATTGGCGGCCTTTTAGGACTCAGTTTTTCGGGGCTTTATTTCTCAACATGGACTCACATTTATCCCTTCTTTGTCGGTAGTATTCTAGCGACCCTGACTGGTATCAAACAGACGACAGGCTTGTTAAAGAAAGTGATTCGCTCTTGGCCTTTGCGAGAAGCTTGTCTGGTCTTTGCAGCGGGAGCGGGTCTCTTAGTCGTGATGATGCTTTGGGTCAAGTTTGATTCGCTTTTTACCTATTTATTTGGCTTTCTTTTGGCCAGTTTGTCAGCGGCGGCTATGATATTGGCTACGCGGGTCTTGCATGAGAAGACTCCTGACCTAAAAGAACCGCTGGTTTTAACAGTAATTGCTGATACGAGTTATGGAATCTATCTTTTCCACTGGCCTTTCTACACAATTTTTTCACAACTGATGGGCAATCTGCCTGCGGTGATGTTAACAAGTCTTCTTTCCCTTGCTTTTGCCGGCCTGTCCTTTTATGTTATTGAGCCAATCATTGCTGGGAAAGCCCCTGCTTTTCTCGATTGGGACTTGCATTTTCCGCAGTTGAAAAAGGTCTTGGCAATCAGTTCGGTAGTTTTGTTTCTCATCAGCCTGTTGGCTATCGGACTCGCTCCGAAGATTGGGGCGTTTGAGACAGATATGCTAGTCAATGGCCTTCATCAGGCAGACGCCAAGCTAAATCAGACTAAAAGTCTTGCAGAAAAAGGAGAAGCCAGTAAATACAATATTGCAGACGGTGTGACGATTATTGGCGATTCTGTTACCTTGCGGGCTAGCACCCCGCTCAAGGAAGTTCTGCCAGATGCACAAGTCGATGCCCAAGGCAGTCGCAACACAGCTCAGGCTCGTGAAATTCTGAGCAATAATGCTGCAGCTGGCGGCTTGCTCAAGACCGTCGTGGTAGCAACCGGTGTTAATATTGTCTTTAACTATGAAGAAGAGCTGAATGAGCTGGTCAAGGCTTTACCGAAGGGACACCGGCTTATTCTGGTAACTCCATACGATGGTAACTCAGACAAATATGACAATCCTGTCGCCGAAAAACATGCGCAATATGCCAGAGAGTTAGCCAAGAAATATGCCTACGTTAGTATTGCAGACTGGAACGCTACTGCCAAGCAGCACCCAGAAATCTGGGTGGGTAGTGATAATATCCACTTTGGAGAAGATGCAGACACGATTGCTGCGGGTGGTCGGCTCTATGCGCAGCAAATCCAAAAGGCTGTCGCAAAAGCAGCAGATGGACCTGTAAAGCACAAATAAGTTCCTGAGGCATGGGGGCGTCATCCTTGCGGTTAAAAAATCTATACAAGTCCTTTAACTAAGCCAGTAGGAAACAAACTGACTTTAAGAATGGAAGGGTTAGTTTGTCTTCTTACCAAGTAATTCTACCTACTTTTATATCAAGAAAAAATGATTTGTAAAAATCAAGCCTCATGTTAAATGAGACTTGATTTTTTGTGTTTATCGTTACGACTAATAGGGTTTTCAATTTCCACTTTCTTGATTTTCCATAGGATGATAAAAGATCAATAAGAAAAGGGAACGTTTTCAAATAAAAAATTAAAAAAACTTGCTCAAATGTACGTTTGTCAATGATGTGAGACCAAACGAAAGTTATCAAAAAACTTGATATGGTATTCGAGTCTGGGACAAAAAGATTTTCGTTTTAGAAATTCTTTATTATCTACTATAAATTTAATGAAAAAACTGAAATTAAAACGAACAAAGATGGACTTCGAAACTTTGAAAATCCATCTTTGTTCGTTTTTTATACCTTCTACAAGAGTTTTGTCCCAGACTCGTTTTTCTTATTTCGATAGGTGACATCCAGTTTAAAGTTTGCATAGGCAATCGATTGGATTTGTAGAGATAGCGCTCCATCTGTTTGATGAGATCGTCATAGGAATAAAACTGGAGATGTTTGTAGAATCGTTTATTGTCATTGCGATGGCTTCGTTCTACCTTGCCATTGTGTCGAGGTGTTCGAGGTTTGATACACTTATGCTCAATCCCCAACTCCTCACAAAGAAGGTCAAGCGGATGGGCTTGCTTGGTCTCTCTAAAGTGTGTAAATTCAACACCATTATCTGTTTGCAGGATTTTGGGCTGATAACCAAAATGACGAATAGCCAATTTCAAAAATTGAACTGTAGAATGAGAGCTTTGCTCCTTAAAAGGATAGATAAATCGCTCTCTGGAAGCTTCGTCGATGACAGTATACTGATAGAATTTATCAGGGATAGAGCCGGTGTAACAGTGTTTTGGGACATATTTGACATCCATTTGCCACTTCACTCCGATTTCGGTCGGCGTATGGTAGGGTTTTGGTTTGTAGGTTTTTTTCTTTTCTTTAGGAGCTTTGAAGAAGCCTAATTTTCTCAGGATACGAAAGAGGGAGCAATGATGTCTGTGGTATCCTTTGTTTGTTTTGAGTTTGTAGAAGATTTCAATCAGAGTAGCCTTAGGATTGCGGCGGATACACTGTTTGATCCAATTGATTTCTTCATTGGTGTGACTATTTGGATGAGGGGTCAGAGGGCGATGGGATTTGTCACATAGAGATTCTTTGCTTCCATCAAACCGTTTATTCCAACGCATAAGAGAGGCTTTTGAGATTTTGTATCTCCGACAGATAAAGGCGACAGAGGTACCGTTGCGATAGGTTTTGACAGCGTGATAGCGTGTATCCAAAGTATGTGGCAGGTAGCGGATGTTTTGTGGTATACTATTCATGAGAAGACTCCTTTTTTGATGGTTGTATCAGAACTAATCATATCAAGGTTTCTTCTTTTTTGGTACTCAGGTCTCACATCTATTGTAACGCTACAACCACATACATTTAACTTTTTTGACTTGCTTGTCTTAATTAAATAAACGTGCTACAATATAGTCAGAGTTATATTTATCAAGCTTTCACACTTGTATAAGTATGTAACACAACCAATGATTGAAAGTGTTCAGTGCGTAAGAAAGCGTTAACTTGTTTTAGTTGACTAACAGCATGAGGGGCTCTCGTTTGTTGGGATTTTCTTTTGGACTTCGTTAAATCAGGGTCCTAGAGGGAATAGCATGACTTCCATACATAAATAAATTTCATAAAGAGCTGTTTTATGAAATGTTTTAATATATATATATTAAATTTCGTCCGGAATGTGAAATAAACTTAGAAAAGGAGAGGCAATGAAGAAAAAAGGCAGTATATTTTTAGTTCTGATTCTGCTTATGAACACAATTTTACAAGGAGTGAGTGGTGCTTCTCTTGCCTTCGCACAAGAACAGACCAGCCCGTCTTCTGCTCTAGTAAGTAATCCTGCTGAAACTGCCAAAAAAGAAGACTCGGGAAGTTCTAGTAGTGAAACTCAGAAAAGCACTGTCAACGAGAGTCAGGAAACCCCTAGTAGTTCTAGTCAAGAAAGTAGCAGCTCAACGAGTCAAACAACTTCAGCTACGGCTACATCAGAAGATGATGACGATGCATTACCACCGGGACCTCCTCCTACGCCAACGGCAACAGTTCCAACTGTCACGATAAAGCCAAATGCAAAGACGGCTTATCGTACAGATGAACAGATTACCACTTATGTGGATATTGATGGAACTAGTTTAACCTCAGACATAGAAGGACCTTATCTAGATATTGAAATGCCAACTACTCTGTATCCGGGTGGTAAGGTGCTGAACACAGATGCTTATCTAGATAACTTTACAGTTCCGACCGAAGGTATCCCTCTAATCAAAAGTGCAGAAAAAATAGTGGAAAATGGGAAGACAATTTATCGTATCCGTTTCAATTCCATTACATCAACAACAAAGATTAGCATCCCTTATATTTTTAGCTTTACAGATGGATTAGTTCCGAAAGACTATAAGTTACAACCAAAGGTTACTCTTAAGGATAAGAATGGTGGAGTTCTATACACAGGAAATGATCAGGAGTATACTCCAACTTATCCAAATATGAACCTAACAAAGGTAGTTGCTACTAGTAGCGAAGATGGTCAGCTTCTCTACGGAGGGACAGCTAAGACAGGAGATTCAACTAGGATTTCTGAAACCGGTGCAGAGCCTATACCGTTCAGTTTCACCTATCAAGTGCAGGCAAATTCAGGTCAGCAGCGAATGATGAAAAAAGTCGTCATCAAGGATAAGCTGCCGACTTATATGAATAGCCAAGGTCAGTTAGTTACTGCCAAGTTTGACCAAGCCCTTAATCCTGACTGGACCTACGATAGTAGCACTGGAACGGCAACCTACACAAAGGAATTCTTAGAAAGTGATTTTGATGGGGACTTTCGTCATAATATTGATGTCGGAAAGGCTACTCTGTACCTATCCTTCCCAGATGCTCAATACAAAAATGGTGGGACTAAACCTAATTTTAAGAATGAGGCAGACATTACAGCTACTCCTTTCAATCCGTCGGCAAATGAAGAGTATAAAACTAGTGACGACATAACTTTTAACCTCATTGCAGATGATTTTAGTGGTACAGGGATTCTTGCCAAGAGGACAGAGCATCAGACGGTGCAACATGATAGAGCTGGACTTTATGCACAGCGACTAGACTATACAGTCAAGGTAGAAAACAAGCTATCAAAACCGATGCAAGAGATCACTCTGGTTGAAGATGCCAGCAAGTTTGACTCAAGACTGTATTTCACTAGTGTTGATTCTTTCTTTGAAAGAAAAGGGATAAATGCTAAACCTCTCAATGATAAGATGGAAATCCGCGCCTATAAGAGCGATGGGACTTATGATACTTTTTCTCCAGGACAGCAGATCAATAAGGAGGCACAAGACGAACTAAATGCTGCGGCTGAAAAGATCCGAAACGGAGAATTAACAGAAGCGGACGCACCGGTTGTCACTCCAAAATACACTAAAATAACCATCCACTTCAAAGATTACGCTTTACCAGTTGGGACGATTATTGATGGTTTTGTCCATATGGCTTTCAAAGATCCATATCATGTTCCTTATTCTGCTGCAAAGGATATAAAAAATGTGGTCGGTCTTGAAGCTAAAGTGAAAAACTCTCAAAATCAAGATGTTCCAATTAATACATCCGCTGAATGGAGCAAACAGTTTGTACCATTTGTAGAAAAGATTGGTCTATCAAAGAATACGGATGGACAAACTTCTGGCGTTGAAGGAGAATCACTTTTCTTCTTCTTAAGGTTAGAACTTGAACAACTTTCCAAAGCCCGCTATCTAAAGAATCCAACGCTTGTCGATCTTCTTCCTAAGGGGGTTAGTATTGCACCAGGTGTAGACAAAACAAAAGCAGAAGATATGCTCGAAGCAGTTGGGTTGGCAAATCTGGATATGATTGATAAATTTTCAGTCATTGAAAACTACAATGGTAGTGGTCGCACAGCGGTCAAAATCAAATTAAAATCGGGTCTGGTAAAAGACTTAAATAATGGAAGAGCTTATGCTTTCAAACTAAAGGGATTAAAAATCAATAGTGACATTATCCCTAGTAAGGCAGAGACCCCAACTTTCAATAACACGAATGAACTTTATTTCTACCAAGACAATGGTCAACCGTTCCCGGATGCCATTCATTCCGATTCAAATCAGATTGTGGATGACGAAAGAGATATCAATATGAACGGCGACACTACGGACAAGGTCGTAAAGGCTACTTCAAATGTTATAGGGAATGTAACAGAGAGTCTGCAGAGTGTCAAGACGATCCGTAGCACAGAGCCGCTGGTGGAAGGTGGACCTCAATATTATGGTCGAAGTTTCAATAAAGACGGTATTGAAACAGAGTACAGCGGAATAACTTCCACTTCGGGGCATTTCCAATATGATCTGCAAGTGCGAAATTACTACGATAGAGATCTGACGAGGGTGGAAATTTACGATGTTCTTCCTCACGTTGGAGACAGCGATCGGACGACTGCGGGTGGTGCCGAATCTGCCTTTTCAAACACCTTGACAGGTCCAATTACTGTAAAAGTTGGTGATGAAGATAAGACGGCAGATTTTGATATTTACTATCGAACAGATAAATATCCGACTACGGATGCTGACACAGAGGTAAATAGTTCAAATTGGACAAAGAACCCAAGCGACTACAAAGATGTAACAGCGATCAAGATTGTTTCTAAACCAACAACGGTCATTCATAAGTACACCATTTTGCATGCAATCATGAATATGAAAGCTCCGGCTTATGACAAGGATAATAATATTGGTGGCAAGACGGCTGTTAATACTTTCCAAGTAAAATACAATACCGAACCAAAATTTGGTGAATCCAATGTAGTTACCAACAAAGTCAACAAGCGAATTACCATTCCGGTTGAGAAGAAGTGGCGTGACTCTGAAACAACATATTCTAAAATAACGGCACAGCTTTATGCTACTTGGAAGGAAGACGGTGTTGCAAAAGAAGAGCTTAAGGAAGAAAAAGATCTCTCTGACAGCAATAACTGGAAAGACACCTTTAGTCCGATACCAGATGAAGAATCTGCCGCTAAATTATTACAAAAAGAAGCAGCAGAGAAGAAAATCACCGACTTTAAGTACGTGGTCAGGGAAAAGGAGATTCCGCCTGAATATGATGTCGATTACAGTGGTGACGCTCGGAATGGCTTTGTCATCACCAACACGAGGTATCCGCCAATCAAGATCCAGAAGCTCTGGTATGACAAGGACGGCAATCAGATTACAAATGACCAGCTACCGAAGAAACTAGAGGTTAAGTTGTACCGGACAACGGACGGGCAAACTCAAAATGGAGAGCTTGTTGAGACGATTCAGTTAGAGCGGACTGCAACTGCTCCATATCTCTGGGAATCTACAAAACACTACCCACCTAAGGACAAAACCACCGGTAAGTACTACACCTACTACATTGAAGAGGTTGTTCCAAAGTATTATTTGGAAATCAGTAAGGCGTCTGAAAAGAAAGTAACCTTTACGGATGCAAATGTCGGAGAAACAGCAACCTTGACGGTGAAGAACAAGGTGAACCCGACTTATCCAAATACGGGTGGCTCAGGTATCCTACCATATATTTTGATGGGAACTTTAACATTAACATTGGCAGTAATTTTACATTATATGCAAAAAAATAGAAAGGCTTTTTAGGAGGCAACACAATGAAAAACGTAAAACTATATTTCCTCTCGTTTTTAGCAGCTCTTAGTATCGTGCTTTTAGCATTTGGAGCAGATAAAACTTTTGCGACTACGGAAGCTACATATGACATCGTCTTGACTAAGGTTAAAATGGCGAACTTAACTGATTGGCCAAAACAAACTGGTGCAGATGGTACAGAATATACAGGGCAACAGTTAAACATCCAAAATTATTTTGGTGCAGGTTCAGAGACACTACCAGGCGTTTGGTTTGAAGTTCACAAATATGATGACAGCAAGGCGGACAAAGTCGGTGAACTTGTAGCAGGACAAGAAGGACAAACTGATGCAAATGGTCAAATTACCTTTAAGGATTTACCAGCTGGCAAGTATATGATTGTTGAAAACAAAGAAAAATCAGAATTGTCATCGCAAGAACAACTTGCAGAATCTGCTGCGGTTCCAATGGAAATTGAGTTACCAGTCTTTAAGGCTACAGGTGGATGGTACACAACTGGTACTGACGCTGTCCATGTATATCCCAAGAATACTGTTGACAAACCGAGCATAGATAAAGTTGTAAACGATAACGACAAGCACGACACTGCAAATATTGGTGTAAAGAAGACCTTTAAAGTAACTTCTAAAATGCCTAAGGGAATTGAAGATTATAAAGTCTTGACCTTTACCGATAAGATGTCAGCAGGTTTGACTTATAAAGGCAATCTTGTTGTTAAAAAAGGAAATGATGTAGTTCCTACAACTGACTATGAAACAACTGGAACTTCTCCGGTTGATACAAAGGCTGGTACAATAAGTGTTGCTTTTAAAGAAACATTTATTAAGTCTTTGAAAGCTAATGATGTTATCACTATTACCTATGATACTGTTATCAACGAAGATGCAGTTATGGGTCAAGCTAATAAGAATGATGTTAAAGTTGATTATGGTACAAACCCTAACTTTAAGAAAGAAGAAAAACCAACTGATATCCCTGAACTCCACACGGGTGGTGCTAAGTTTATTAAAAACGATAAAAATAGTACCCCTCTTGCAGGAGCTATCTTTGAGTTGCAAGATTCATCTGGTCAACAAATCAAATGGACAGAAGACTTAATTAAAGCAAATAAAGATGCCATTGCCGCTGGTAAATTCTCTACTAGTGATACAACGGTTACAGCGACTAGCTCTACAGTGCAACCAACAGCAGGTCAACCAATCTACTTGCTATCAGCAACTGATGGAACATTTGAAATCAAAGGTCTTGCCTATGGTACTGCTGGGAAAGCACACGATGACACTTCTGCTACGACAGAATACCAAATCAAAGAAACCAAAGCACCAGATGGTTATGCTTTGTTACAACAAGTAATTGGGTTTATCGTTTCACATGATAGCTATTCAAATGCTAACAAAATTGTTGAAGTTGTCAACAACAAGGTAACAATCCCACAAACGGGTGGTATTGGTTCAGCGCTCGTGATTGCAGCCGGTGTCTTGGTTGTCGGTTTAGGTTTCATTGCGAAACGTCGTTCAGCTAAGTAATAAAATGAAGAAGTAAGGACAATCCTTACCTCTTCACTAGGGTATTTAAAACAGTTAAATATCCTAGTGAAGAGTACAAGTACTATGTTATAGGAGGATACTATGACAAGAAAAAGAATATTGAGCAGTCTGCTATCCATACTTACGGCCTTTGTTATTTTGGTAACTTTGCGGCCATTTACAACCGTCTCATCTCAAGAAAATCAAGCGTCGTCAGATGCAACCTACGATATTATTTTAACCTTAGTTAAGCTAAAAGATTTGAATGGTTGGCCTAAAGGTGGAGGAAAAGATAGTTATTCTGGGCAACCTTTAGACATTGAGAGTTATTTTGGTAGTGAGGCTTCAACCATTGATGGCGTTGCTTTTGACATCCACAAGGATAAGGCAGACGGAGAGCTTGTTCAAACAATGATAACTGAAAATGGCGGTCGACTCACCTTTAGTGGTTTGAAGGCTGGAAAATACTATATCGTCGTTAATAAAGAAAAATCAAAGCTAGCAGGAAATCAGATATTGGGTGATGCGACACCAGTTCCATTAGAAGTGGAATTGCCTGTGACCAAACCCGACGGCAGCTATTTTACGGTAGGAAATGATGCTGTCCATGTCTATCCCAAGCAGGTTTTAAAACAGAGAGAAGACAAGACGAGTTTTAAAGTTCGGAAAGAATGGAAAGGTAAAAAGTTAAACAGTATCACTGTTCGTCTCAAACAAAATGGGCAAGTCATTGATGAAATTGAGCTGAGTGACAGCAATAACTGGGAACATACCTTTATGAATTTGGAAAAAGCAGATGCGACAGGGAAAGACTACACCTACACAGCTGAAGAAGATGTTCCTAATGGCTATACAGCGACTTATAAAAACATGTCAGATAAAACTGGCACGGTGATTACCAATACTCTGGTGCCACCTACCTCGCCAAGGACACCAATCATCAAAACGGGAACCTTAGCCATTTATTGGTTTTTAGGAATTGCCATTGTTTTAATCGGACTAGGATATAAGTTTTATAAAAGCGAGAAAAAACACTGATGAATCAGTGTTTTTTTATGATATTCCATAGTCGCTTGGTGAAAAAGAGAAAAATCGCTGTTCCGACAATCACAATCAAATAAGGGGCAAGCCTTTGTAATTTGAAACCAAGTTTGATATGTTGGTTGCTAACAAAGGAAATCAAGGGATTAGCAGATACGTTTTGCTTTTTTTCGCTATCTGAAACAATCCTTTTTGCATTGACAAGCAGACGTTTGTCATAGCTTGGTTCGTTTACACAGGTCATAAGCGTGACCATATCCTCGTTTTCAATCGGTTTGAGTTTTTCGCTTTCGTATTCATCGATGACCTCGCTATCGGTCACTTCGTATTCTAGATTTTTCCCAAGAATGTCGAAATAAATTCTATCTCCCTTTTTGAGGAAGGGGAGGAAGTAGAAAGACATGCCATTATAATTAATTCTATGTCCTGCAATAATCGGTCGCTGTCCTTTTATACCCAAGGGGGCAGATGTTCCGACGAGGGTCGCTACTCCCTTTAGGAGTTTATCATAGTCGGCGTCAAGATAGAGGTCGAAATGTTGTCCTAAAGCAGGAATGCTCATGCGTCCCGCAACTTGATTGGTATCTAGCAGATCTGAGTAGGGCGTTTTTTGCATGGGATCAGTATCTTTTTTTGTTAGGAAAATATCTTGGATAGCTCCGGTGACGGTGGTTTGTTCCACAGCTGCTCGTTGTTTTTGGAATGTTTTTTCGCTAGTCTGCTGATAGGTGCGCTGAGCATTGGATTGCCAAATGTCTTCTTTAATCATGGATAAAAAAGGAAAGAGGAAGAGCGCAATTCCAATTAACAGGAGACTCAGCCCAAGTAATTGTTTTTTCTTTTTCATGAAAGTGATGTTTCTTTTCCTTTCTTTCTTAACATTTTAAAGAGTAGATAGCCTAAGAGTAGGAGGATGAGTCCGGCAGCAAGAAGGATAAAGCATTTATATTGGGCAAAAAAGTCGATCTTTGTTTTTTTCTTCTTTTCAGCTTCGCGGAAAGGAATGCGCTTGCCTTGAACGAGTAGGCGATGAGAATTAATCATATAAGGCGTGCAAGTCAAAAGAGTGGCACGATCCTCGCCTTCTTTAACCAGTATTGGTTTGAAATCAGTGGGCTCAACAGTTAAAATCTTATCTACCTGATAAGCCAAGGTTTCCTTGATATTGGTGATGTAAAAGACATCTCCGACCTTTACCTTATCCAAGTCGGTGAAAAGTCTGGCTGTGGGAAGTCCTCTGTGGGCGGTGATGACCGTATGGGTGCTAACTCCACCGACGGGTAGGCTGGTTCCTTCTAAGTGTCCTGCCCCGTTTTGCAAGACATTCTCAGATGACCCTGCCCGAATGGGAATTTTTTGATTGATAGAAGGAATCGTGACATAGCCAATTTTTTCTTGCAGTTGCAACATGCGAGCATATTCGGCTACGCCTTCCTCTTTTTTTCTACTTGAGAAAGGGTCTCCTATTTTTTCTGGGGACAAGGTGCTGTTATAGGCTTTGGCGAGTTCAATACGATTTTCAACATCTTGGTCAGCTAATTTACCTTTCTCGTCATCAAATTGCTTTGTCTCTTGCATAGTCACATATTGGTAATAAATCTGACTGACAAAGGGATAACAGATCATCAAACAACCCAGAATGGTAAGTATTTTATAGGTTAGTTGTAGCCATTTTTTGTTTTTCTTTTTTTTTGTCATGATAGATCTTTCTATGCTTTTTTCGATTTCCACTTATTCCAAGCCAAAATAATGAAAATGAGAAATAGAATTGCGAAAACGACTAGATAAAGCGGTGGAATAGAAATATGACTAATCGGATTTTTTACTTTTTCTTCACTTGGTTTGTAAGGGATCCGGTGGCCCCGCACAAGTAAACGGTGCGAATTGATCATATAAGGAGTACAAGTCAGCAAAGTCACGTAGTCTTTGTCAGGTACAATATTTAGAGAGTCAAACTGGGTCGGCTCGATCACCGTTATGGAATCAACCTCGTAGGCAAGTGTTTCAGCGATATTTTGAATGAAAAATTTATCGCCCACCTTCATTTTATCCAAGTCGGTAAAAAGGCGATTGTTGGGCAAACCCGTGTGGGCAGTTAGAACAGTGTGAGTGTTCTGACCGCCAATCGGCAAACTGGTTCCTTCAAGGTGTCCCACCCCTTTTTGTAAAACTTCTTCGCTTGAACCGGCATAAATTGGCAGGTCAACATCAATTTTAGGAATGGAGATTCTACCTATTTTTTCATGAACAGTCAGCATTCGAGCATATTCTGCCTGCCCCTTAGCGTTTTCTTCTTTGGTATAGGGATCTGTTATTGCCAAATTTTGCAAAGAGCGGTTGTAAGCAGTAGCTAGTTTTATTCGTTCCGCCACGTCTTCAGAAGTTAATTTTTGTGCAGATGAGTCAAAGTCCTTAACCTCTTGTTTGGTTTGGTAATTGTAATAAATTTGGCTAATAACAGGGTAGCTGATAATGAGGATACCGGCTATAATCGTTAAGTTTGTTAATAAATTAAAAAATTTTTTCATCATATTCCTTTGTTGTTAGCAATTATTTTTGTCGCTGGTAAGACTATTATATTTTTATCTATCTAATCATTATATCATAATTGGCAGCTATATTTGCTGATTCGTTCCTAAAAAAATCCTAGCCCCAATTTCTGCCTCCTTTTTCAAAAAATGCTATACTGGTCATAAGGAAATAAGTGAGGTATTTTATGTACGAATTTCAAAATCCTAGTGATTACATGATTCAGACCTATTTGGAGACGAGCAAAGTGATTGCAGTTGTCGGACTTTCTGACCGCGAGGAAACGACTAGCAATCGTATTTCAAAGATCATGCAGGGACTGGGTTATCAGATCATTCCGGTCAATCCTAAGTTAGCGGGTCAAAAGATTTTGGGCGAGACGGCTTATGCGCGTTTGCAGGATATTCCTATTTCCGTGGATATTGTCAATGTCTTTCGGCGAAGCGAATTTTTGCCGGATGTGGCGCGTGATTTTATTGAGACGGATGCCAATATTTTTTGGGCGCAGCTGGGACTTCAAAGTCAAGAAGCGGAAGAAATTTTGCGGGCGGCAGGTCGCAATCATATCGTCATGAACCGTTGTATCAAGCGCGAGTACAATCGTTTGGTGAAGGAGATTGACTAATGGCGCAACTAGTCATCATTCGGGGTAATTCCGGCTCTGGGAAAACCAGCCTAGCTAAAAAATTACAAAATCATTTTGGTCGTGGGACGCTTGTGATTTCACAAGACCTTGTCCGGCGTGAGATGCTCAAGGAAAAGGTGGAACCAGATAACTTATCTATTTTTCTAACAGAAACGATTGCTCATTATGGTCATGAGCATGATTTGCTGGTAATTGTTGAAGGTTTTTATGAAACGGATATTTATGGTGACATGCTGGAGCGCTTGCGGCAGCTTTTTGATAACAAGGTTTTCGCTTATTACTACGATTTGACTTTTAAAGAAACAGTTCGTCGACATGCGACACGTTCAAAAGTAGCTGAATTTAGTCCTGCTGATATGAAGTGTTGGTGGCTTGACAAAGACGTTCTCGGTTGGCAAGAGGAAATCCTTTTTACAGGTGATGTGACTGAGAACTATTTTGTCTCAGACTCTTTTTCTTTAAATTACCAATTTTTTAAGAAAAATTAAAAAATCTTCCCAAATCCCTTGCAATGTTGCCGCGCGTGTGGTATCATACTATGGTGCTGTGTAAAACAGTCTTTAGCTTTGATGCAAGAGGTTGCGACACGCTCGGTTGCATTGCCACGCAACCACCTGTCGGTTTTCTTGTGGAGCTAGCCTATTATCTTAAATAGACGAAAAGGAGAAAAAGATGGCAAACAAAAAAATCCGTATCCGTTTGAAAGCGTACGAACACCGTACACTTGATACAGCGGCTGCAAAAATCGTAGAAACTGCTACTCGTACAGGTGCAGAAGTTGCAGGACCAATCCCACTTCCAACTGAGCGTAGCCTCTACACAATCATTCGTGCGACTCACAAATACAAAGATTCTCGCGAACAATTTGAAATGCGTACACACAAACGTTTGATTGATATCATCAACCCAACTCAAAAAACAGTTGATGCTTTGATGAAGTTGGATCTTCCAAGTGGTGTGAACGTGGAAATCAAACTTTAATCAGATGCAAGATAAAAGTATTCGGATTTAACTGAATACGGGCTAAGAACTCTGCAAAAAAGATAAACTTCCTAGTGTTCGTCGAACACTGCGTCAGTTTCCTATTTTTGCCAGACTCTCTTAACGCCCTTAATATCTTAATCTTGAGCATAAAAAACGCTCGTTAAAAACTTTTTGAAAAAATATAGAAAAGGAAACATTTTCTCATGACAAAAGGAATCTTAGGGAAAAAAGTGGGAATGACTCAAATCTTCACTGAAGCTGGCGAATTGATCCCTGTAACTGTTGTTGAAGCAACACCAAACGTGGTTCTTCAAGTAAAAACAGTTGAAACAGATGGTTATAACGCTGTTCAAGTCGGTTTTGACGATCTTCGTGATGTATTGAGCAACAAACCTGCTAAAGGACATGTAGCGAAAGCTAACACGGCTCCTAAGCGCTTCATTCGTGAATTCAAAAACATTGAAGGCTTAGAGGTCGGTGCAGAAATCACAGTGGATACATTCGAAGCTGGCGATGTTGTTGATGTAACAGGAACTTCAAAAGGTAAAGGTTTCCAAGGTGTTATCAAACGCCACGGTCAATCACGTGGTCCAATGGCTCACGGTTCTCGTTATCACCGTCGTCCTGGTTCTATGGGACCAGTTGCGCCTAACCGTGTTTTCAAAAACAAACACTTGGCAGGACGCATGGGTGGCAACCGTGTAACGATTCAAAATCTTGAAATCGCACAAGTTGTTCCAGAGAAAAACGTTATCCTCATCAAAGGTAACGTGCCTGGTGCTAAGAAATCTCTTATCACTATCAAGTCAGCAGTTAAAGCTGGTAAATAATAAAGAAAGGGGAAATCAGTCACAATGGCAAACGTAAAATTATTTGACCAAACTGGTAAAGAAGCTGGTGAAGTAGTTCTTAACGATGCAGTATTTGGTATTGAGCCAAATGAATCAGTTGTCTTTGACGTTGTTATCAGTCAACGTGCAAGCCTTCGTCAAGGAACTCACGCTGTTAAAAACCGCTCTGCAGTATCAGGTGGCGGACGCAAACCATGGCGTCAAAAAGGAACTGGACGTGCGCGTCAAGGTTCTATCCGCTCTCCACAATGGCGTGGTGGTGGTACCGTATTTGGTCCAACTCCTCGTTCATACGCCTACAAACTTCCACAAAAAGTTCGTAGATTGGCACTTAAATCAGTTTATTCTGAAAAAGTTGCTGAGGACAAATTCGTAGCTGTAGACAGCCTTTCATTTACAGCTCCAAAGACTGCTGAGTTTGCGAAAGTACTTGCTGCACTTAGCATTGATTCAAAAGTACTTGTAATTCTTGAAGAAGGAAACGAATTTGCTGCACTTTCAGCACGTAACCTTCCAAATGTGAAAGTTGCAACAGCAACAACTGCAAGTGTTCTTGATATCGTAAATAGCGACAAACTTCTTGTTACTAAAGAAGCTATCTCTACAATCGAGGAGGTTCTTGCATAATGAATTTGTATGACGTAATCAAAAAGCCTATCATCACAGAAAGCACAATGGCTCTTCTTGAAGAAGGCAAATACGTATTTGAAGTGGACACTCGCGCTCATAAACTTTTGATCAAACAAGCGGTTGAAGCTGCTTTTGACGGAGTGAAGGTTGCAAATGTGAACACAATCAATGTAAAACCAAAATCAAAACGTGTAGGGCGTTATACTGGTTTTACAAATAAAACTAAAAAAGCTATCATCACTCTTACAGCTGATTCTAAAGCAATCGAGTTGTTCGGTGCTGAAGCAGAATAATCTAAGGAGGAAATATCGTGGGAATCAGAGTTTATAAACCAACTACAAATGGTCGCCGTAATATGACTTCTTTGGATTTCGCTGAAATCACAACGAGCACTCCAGAAAAAACTTTGCTTGTTTCTTTGAACAACAAAGCTGGTCGTAACAACAACGGTCGTATCACTGTTCGTCACCAAGGTGGTGGACACAAACGCCATTACCGTTTGATTGACTTCAAACGTAACAAAGACGGTGTTGAAGCAGTTGTTAAAACAATTGAATACGATCCAAATCGTTCAGCAAACATCGCTCTTGTACATTACACTGACGGTGTGAAAGCTTATATCATCGCTCCTAAAGGTCTTGAAGTCGGTCAACGCCTCGTTTCTGGACCAGAAGCGGATATTAAAGTCGGAAATGCTCTTCCACTTGCTAATATCCCGGTTGGTACATTGATTCATAATATTGAATTGAAACCAGGACATGGTGGTGAATTAGTACGTGCTGCTGGAGCTTCTGCTCAAGTGCTCGGTCAAGAAGGCAAATATGTTCTTGTTCGTTTGCAATCAGGCGAAGTTCGCATGATTCTTGGAACTTGCCGTGCAACTGTCGGTGTTGTTGGAAATGAACAACATGGATTGGTTAACCTTGGTAAGGCTGGACGTAGCCGTTGGAAAGGCATCCGCCCAACAGTCCGCGGTTCTGTAATGAACCCGAACGATCACCCACACGGTGGTGGTGAAGGTAAAGCACCAGTTGGTCGTAAAGCACCATCTACTCCATGGGGCAAACCTGCTCTTGGACTTAAAACTCGTAACAAGAAAGCGAAATCCGACAAACTTATCGTTCGTCGTCGCAACGAGAAATAATCTAAAACAATCTATCCGCCAACTCGGTAGCGCTGATTGTCAGTGCAAGCCGTTGTGGTACATATTTTAAAGGAGAAAACATAAAAATGGGACGCAGTCTTAAAAAAGGACCTTTCGTCGATGAGCATTTGATGAAAAAAGTTGAAGCTCAAGCCAACGACGAAAAGAAAAAAGTCATCAAAACTTGGTCACGTCGTTCAACGATTTTCCCAAGTTTCATCGGATATACAATTGCAGTTTATGATGGACGTAAACATGTTCCTGTTTACATCCAAGAAGACATGGTAGGGCACAAGCTTGGTGAATTTGCACCAACTCGTACTTACAAAGGTCACGCTGCTGACGACAAGAAAACACGTAGATAAGAGAGGAGAAAAACATGGCAGAAATTACTTCAGCTAAAGCAATGGCTCGTACTGTGCGCGTTTCACCTCGTAAATCTCGTCTAGTTCTTGACAATATCCGCGGGAAAGACGTCGCTGACGCAATCGCAATCTTGAAATTCACACCAAACAAAGCTGCTGGCATTATCGAAAAAGTGTTGAACTCAGCAATCGCTAATGCAGAAAACAACTTTGGTTTGGAAAAAGCAAACTTGGTAGTATCTGAAGCTTACGCAAACGAAGGACCAACAATGAAACGTTTCCGTCCACGTGCAAAAGGTTCAGCTTCACCAATCAACAAACGCACTAGCCACATCACAGTGGTCGTTGCAGAAAAATAAGGAGGTAAAATCGTGGGTCAAAAAGTACATCCAATAGGTATGCGTGTCGGTATCATCCGTGACTGGGATGCCAAATGGTATGCTGAAAAAGAATACGCGGATTACCTTCATGAAGATCTTGCAATCCGTAAATTCGTTCAAAAAGAATTAGCTGACGCAGCTGTTTCAACTATTGAAATCGAACGCGCAGTAAATAAAGTAAACGTTTCTCTTCACACTGCTAAACCAGGTATGGTTATCGGTAAAGGTGGAGCAAACGTTGATGCACTTCGTGCAAAGCTTAACAAATTGACTAGTAAACAAGTCCACATCAACATCATTGAAATCAAATCACCAGATTTGGATGCTCATCTTGTTGGTGAAGGAATTGCTCGCCAATTAGAACAACGTGTTGCTTTCCGTCGTGCTCAAAAACAAGCAATCCAACGTACCATGCGTGCGGGAGCTAAAGGAATTAAAACTCAAGTATCTGGCCGCTTGAATGGTGCTGATATCGCTCGTAGTGAAGGGTATTCTGAAGGAACTGTTCCGCTTCATACGCTTCGTGCAGATATTGATTACGCTTGGGAAGAAGCAGATACTACTTACGGTAAACTTGGTGTTAAAGTCTGGATTTACCGCGGAGAAGTTCTTCCAGCTCGTAAAAACACTAAAGGAGGTAAATAACCAATGTTAGTACCTAAACGTGTTAAACACCGTCGCGAATTTCGTGGTAAAATGCGCGGTGAAGCTAAAGGTGGTAAGGAAGTGGCGTTTGGAGAATATGGTCTTCAAGCAACTACTAGCCATTGGATCACAAACCGCCAAATCGAAGCTGCTCGTATCGCTATGACGCGTTACATGAAACGTGGTGGTAAAGTTTGGATTAAAATCTTCCCACACAAATCATACACTGCCAAAGCTATCGGGGTTCGTATGGGATCTGGGAAAGGTGCTCCAGAAGGTTGGGTTGCGCCAGTTAAACGTGGTAAAGTGATGTTTGAAATCGCTGGTGTGCCTGAGGAAGTTGCTCGTGAAGCGCTTCGCCTTGCAAGCCACAAATTACCAGTTAAAACAAAATTCGTGAAACGTGAAGCTGAATAAGGAGAAGGCATGAAACTTAATGAAGTAAAAGAATTTGTTAAAGAACTTCGTGGTCTTTCTCAAGAAGAACTCGCGAAGCGTGAAAGAGAATTGAAGAAAGAATTGTTTGATCTTCGTTTCCAAGCAGCAACAGGTCAATTAGAACAAACTGCACGCTTGAAAGAAGTGAAAAAGCAAATCGCTCGTATCAAAACTGTTCAATCAGAAATGAAATAATAGACTTGGGAAAGGAGAAATTCTAAAATGGAACGTAATCAACGTAAAACGCTTGTTGGACGCGTCGTTTCTGACAAGATGGATAAAACAATCACAGTTGTAGTTGAAACAAAACGTAACCACCCAGTCTATGGTAAGCGTATTAACTACTCTAAAAAATACAAAGCGCATGATGAAAATAACATCGCTAAAGAAGGCGATATTGTTCGTATCATGGAAACTCGTCCGCTTTCAGCTACAAAACGCTTCCGTCTTGTAGAAGTTGTAGAAGAAGCAGTTATCATCTAATCAAACCAGAAAGGAGAAAACTTAAATGATTCAAACAGAAACTCGTTTGAAAGTTGCTGACAACAGCGGTGCCCGCGAAATCTTGACAATCAAAGTTCTTGGTGGTTCAAAGCGTAAATTCGCTAGCATTGGTGATGTCATCGTTGCATCTGTAAAACAAGCTACTCCTGGTGGTGCGGTTAAAAAAGGTGACGTTGTAAAAGCGGTTATCGTTCGTACTAAATCAGGTGCTCGTCGCAAAGATGGTTCATACATCAAATTTGACGAAAATGCTGCAGTGATTATCCGTGATGATAAAACTCCTCGCGGAACACGTATCTTTGGTCCAGTTGCACGTGAATTGCGTGAAGGTGGATTCATGAAGATCGTTTCACTTGCTCCAGAAGTACTTTAGTCAAAAACAAACTAAGTCCCCTATCTTCGACAGATAGGGTGCCCTTCAGGGCGTAAGAAATCAAAGGAGAAACCAATGTTTGTAAAAACTGGCGACAAAGTTCGCGTGATTGCTGGTAAAGACAAAGGTGTTGAAGCCAAAGTCGTTGCCGCACTTCCAAAAGTAAATAAAGTTGTTGTTGAAGGTGTGAACATCATCAAGAAACACCAAAAACCGAATAACGAAAATCCTCAAGGTGCTATCGTGGAAAAAGAAGCACCAATCCATGTGTCTAATGTTCAAGTGTTGGACAAAAATGGTGTTGCAGGACGTGTTGGCTACAAGTTTGTAGACGGCAAAAAAGTTCGGTACAATAAAAAATCAGGCGAAGTGCTTGACTAATCACGAAGGAAAGGAGAAGTATAATGGCTAATCGTTTAAAAGAAAAATATCTTAATGAAGTAGTTCCTGCTTTGACTGAAAAGTTTAACTACTCATCTGTTATGGCTGTGCCAAAAGTGGATAAAATCGTTTTGAACATGGGTGTTGGAGATGCTGTATCAAATGCTAAAAATCTTGAAAAAGCTGCTGAAGAGCTTGCTCTTATCTCAGGTCAAAAACCACTTATCACTAAAGCTAAAAAATCTATCGCCGGCTTCCGTCTTCGTGAAGGTGTAGCGATTGGTGCTAAGGTAACTCTTCGCGGTGAACGCATGTATGAATTCTTGGATAAATTGGTTACTGTATCACTTCCACGTGTTCGTGACTTCCACGGTGTTCCAACAAAATCATTTGATGGACGCGGAAACTACACACTTGGTGTGAAAGAACAATTGATTTTCCCAGAAATCAACTTTGATGATGTCGACAAGACTCGCGGTCTTGACATTGTTATTGTAACAACTGCTAACACGGATGAAGAATCACGTGAATTGCTTACAGGCCTTGGAATGCCTTTTGCAAAATAATCTAGGAGGTAAATAAATTGGCTAAAAAATCAATGATTGCTAAGAACAAACGCCCTGCGAAGTTCTCTACGCAAGCTTACACTCGTTGCGAACGTTGTGGTCGTCCACATTCAGTTTACCGCAAGTTTAAACTTTGCCGTGTTTGCTTCCGCGAGTTAGCATACAAAGGACAAATTCCAGGCGTTACCAAAGCTTCTTGGTAATTATAGCTTCCATTTTCGCCGTGAGTCGTCGTTATTCGCTCTTGCCTAACCCAAGTTATGCTTGCGAGCGAATGCCTAGGCTCACTTAGAAAATGAAATTTATAAATAAAATAATATTCTGAGCCTAGCTCAATCATTAACTAGCAAGTGAATTATCAAACTACTAGTAAGAGGAGAAAAACAAAATGGTTATGACTGACCCAATTGCAGACTTTTTGACACGTATTCGTAATGCGAATCAAGCAAAACATGAAGTGCTAGAAGTACCTGCATCAAATATCAAAAAAGGGATTGCTGAAATTCTTAAACGCGAAGGTTTTGTGAAGAACGTTGAGTACATTGAAGATGATAAACAAGGTGTTATTCGTGTATTCCTTAAATACGGTCAAAACGGTGAAAAAGTTATCACTGGTTTGAAACGTGTTTCAACACCAGGACTTCGTGTTTACAAAAAATGTGAAGATCTTCCAAAAGTCTTGAATGGACTTGGAATTGCGATTATCTCAACATCTGAAGGCTTGTTGACTGACAAAGAAGCACGCCAAAAGAATGTTGGTGGGGAAGTAATCGCCTACGTTTGGTAATTGCATGATACAAAGAGCGTGACGGACAAAGTGAAAATAGGAAATCTAGCGATGAATGCTCACATTCAAGATAGATTTATCTTTTCCACACAGGCCGTAGCTCGTGTTCAGATTGGCAAAACTGATTTGAATGATATATTTGAATAAAACGTTAGAACTATCATACAAACTGCTATGATAGTTGCCCCGTGAAAACTGGCCGTCCTCGGACGACCTGACAATTTAACAGGAGAAAAAATAACATGTCACGTATTGGTAATAAAGTTATCGTATTGCCTGCTGGTGTCGAATTGACAAACAAAGACAATGTCGTAACTGTAAAAGGACCTAAAGGAGAACTCACTCGTACGTTCTCTAAAGATATTGATATTCGTGTGGAAGGAACTGAAGTAACTCTTCACCGTCCAAACGATACAAAAGAAATGAAAACAATCCACGGAACAACTCGTGCTCTTTTGAACAACATGGTTCATGGTGTATCAGAAGGATTCAAGAAAGAACTTGAAATGCGTGGGGTTGGATACCGTGCTCAACTTCAAGGAAAAAAATTGGTACTTTCAGTTGGTAAATCTCATCCAGATGAAGTGGAAGCTCCTAAAGGTATTACTTTTGAACTTCCAAATCCAACGACTATTGTTGTGAACGGAATCTCAAAAGAAGTAGTTGGACAAACTGCTGCTTATATCCGTAGCTTGCGTGCTCCTGAACCATATAAAGGGAAAGGTATCCGCTACGTTGGTGAATTCGTCCGCCGTAAAGAAGGTAAAACTGGTAAATAATATTATAAGGTTGTTTTTTAACCAAAATATTTATTTCCAACTTTGTGCTTAGGCACGAAATAAAATTAAGAGGTGAAAATTGTGATTTCGAAACCAGATAAAAATAAAGTCCGCCAAAAACGCCACCGTCGCGTTCGCGGAAAACTCTCTGGAACTGCTGATCGCCCACGTTTGAACGTATTCCGTTCTAATACAGGCATCTACGCTCAAGTAATTGATGACGTAGCGGGTGTAACGCTCGCAAGCGCTTCAACTCTTGACAAAGAAGTTTCAAAAGGAACTAAAACTGAACAAGCCGTTGTTGTCGGCAAACTTGTTGCTGAACGTGCAGTTGCTAAAGGTATTACTGAAGTGGTGTTTGACCGCGGTGGATATCTATATCACGGACGTGTAAAAGCTTTGGCTGATGCAGCTCGTGAAAACGGATTGAAATTCTAATAGGGAGGACACTAAAAAATGGCATTTAAAGACAATGCAGTTGAACTTGAAGAACGCGTAGTTGCGATTAACCGTGTTACAAAAGTTGTTAAAGGTGGACGTCGTCTTCGTTTTGCGGCTCTTGTAGTTGTTGGTGACCGTAATGGTCGTGTTGGTTTTGGTACTGGTAAAGCTCAAGAAGTACCAGAAGCAATTCGCAAAGCCGTTGAAGATGCAAAGAAAAACCTAATTGAAGTACCAATGGTTGGCACAACAATTCCTCACGAAGTAACATCTGAATTTGGTGGAGCTCGTGTCTTGTTGAAACCAGCTGTAGAAGGTGCTGGAGTGGCTGCTGGTGGTGCTGTTCGTGCCGTCATCGAATTGGCAGGTGTAGCAGATGTAACATCTAAATCACTTGGTTCTAACACTCCAATCAACATCGTTCGCGCAACTGTTGAAGGTTTGAAACAATTAAAACGCGCTGAAGAAGTTGCTGCCCTTCGTGGTATTTCAGTTTCTGACTTAGCATAAGAAAGGAGATTCACATGGCTCAAATTAAAATTACTTTGACAAAGTCTCCAATCGGACGCATTCCGTCACAACGTAAAACTGTTGTAGCACTTGGACTTGGCAAATTAAATAGCTCAGTTATCAAAGAAGATAATGCTGCTGTTCGTGGTATGATTACAGCAGTATCACACTTGGTAACTGTTGAAGAAGTTAAGTAAGTAATCATTTTGCTAACAAAACTTTAAATTGAAATAAACTAGGGGATGAGAGGATTTTCTCAGCCCCTTAAACTAAATATATGTATAGGCGAGTTTATCCTGAGGACACCTTTTTCTCAGTATAAGCGCTAGCATTTTACAAAAGAGGAGAAAAAATATAATGAAACTTCATGAATTACAACCTGCTACAGGTTCTCGTAAAGTCCGTAACCGTGTTGGTCGTGGTACTTCATCTGGTAATGGTAAAACAGCTGGACGTGGTCAAAAAGGTCAAAAAGCTCGTAGTGGTGGTAAAGTTCGTCTTGGTTTTGAAGGTGGACAAACACCATTGTTCCGTCGCATGCCAAAACGTGGTTTCTTGAACATCAATCGTAAAGAATATGCAATTGTAAATCTTGATCAATTGAATGTTTTTGAAGACGGGGCAGAAGTAACTCCAGTTGTCCTTATCGAAGCAGGGATTGTAAAAGCTGAAAAATCTGGTGTTAAGATTCTTGGTAACGGCGAATTGACAAAGAAATTGACTGTGAAAGCAGCTAAATTCTCTAAATCAGCCGAAGAAGCTATCACTGCTAAAGGTGGTTCAGTGGAAGTCATCTAAGCGAGGTGACCTATGTTTTTTAAACTATTAAAAGATGCATTAAAAATCAAACAGGTTCGTTCAAAAATTCTCTTTACAATTTTTATTGTATTAGTATTTCGAATTGGTACGACGATTACTGTTCCAGGTGTTAATGCAAAAAGCTTGGAAGCTCTTAACGGGCTTTCATTTCTAAACATGCTCAGCCTTGTGTCAGGTAATGCTTTGCGAAATTTCTCAGTATTTGCATTGGGAGTTAGTCCGTATATTACCGCCTCTATTGTTGTTCAATTGCTACAAATGGATATTTTACCTAAGTTTGTAGAATGGGGCAAGCAAGGTGAAGTTGGACGAAGAAAGTTAAATCAAGCAACGCGCTATATTGCCTTAGTCTTGGCGTTTGTTCAATCTATCGGTATTACAGCAGGTTTCCATACCTTGTCTAGTGCTAAGTTGGTGGCAACGCCTAACTGGCAAACTTATTTGCTGATTGGTTTCCTTTTGACAACAGGTTCTATGATTGTGACTTGGTTAGGGGAACAAATCACAGATAAAGGCTATGGTAATGGTGTTTCTATGATTATCTTTGCAGGTATCGTAGCAGCAATTCCAGGAATGATTAAGAGTATATATGTAGACTACTTTGTCAATGTACCAAGCAGCCGTATTACTTCATCTATCATTTTTGTGACTATTCTAATTATAGCTGTTTTGCTCATTGTTTACTTTACAACCTTCGTTCAACAAGCAGAATACAAAATTCCAATCCAGTATACAAAGATTGCGCAAGGTGCGCCTTCTAGCTCATACCTTCCTTTGAAGGTCAATCCGGCAGGTGTTATTCCGGTTATCTTTGCAAGTTCGATTACTGCCGCACCTGCAGCTATTTTCCAATTTTTGACAGCTACAGGTCACAATACACAGTGGGTTCGAGTGGCTCAGTCCTTGTTTGCAACAACAACCGCAAGCGGAATTGTGATGTACGCACTCTTGATTATTTTGTTTACATTTTTCTATACATTTGTACAAATCAATCCAGAGAAAACTGCAGAGAATTTGCAAAAGAGCGGTGCCTATATTCATGGTGTCCGTCCGGGCAAAGGTACAGAAGAATACATGTCCAAGCTGCTTCGTCGCTTGGCAACAGTTGGTTCACTTTTCTTAGGCTTTATTTCGATTTTACCGATTTTAGCAAAAGATTTATTTGGATTGACAGATGCTGTTGCTTTGGGTGGTACTAGTTTGTTGATTATTATTGCAACTGGTATTGAAGGGATGAAACAACTTGAAGGTTATCTTCTAAAGAGAAAATATACTGGCTTTATGAATACAACAGAATAGAAACAGAGTAAAGAAAGATATTCTATACTTTAAAAGCAATTTGCGTTAAAGTACGAACGCAGTGGTTGATGATGAAAATGAGTTTTTGTTTTCATCCTGAATCAACTATGTTGCGGGGTGGGAGAGCAAATCGAAAATCATAGATTTTCTGAAGTCTGTCCCACTCTTTCTATTTTGTTTTTAAACAAGTTTATTAAGAATTTGTAATAGATTTATTTAAAAACAAAAAAGGAGAAGGATCATGAATCTTTTGATTATGGGCTTGCCAGGTGCAGGCAAGGGGACTCAAGCGGCCAAAATCGTTGAGGAATTTGGTGTTGCGCATATCTCAACAGGGGATATGTTCCGTGCAGCCATGGCCAACCAAACTGAAATGGGGGTACTTGCGAAATCATATATTGACAAAGGTGAATTAGTGCCAGATGAAGTGACTAATGGGATTGTCAAAGAACGTTTAGCACAAGATGATATTAAAGAAAAAGGCTTTTTATTAGATGGCTACCCACGCACCATTGATCAAGCTCATGCACTGGATCAGATACTTGCTGAACTTGGGCTTACTTTAGACGGGGTTGTTAATATCGAAGTGGATCCTAACAGCTTGCTAGAGCGCTTGAGCGGACGGATTATTCACAAAAAAACGGGAGAAACCTTCCATAAAGTCTTCAATCCACCAGCAGATTATAATGAAGAGGATTATTATCAACGTGAGGATGACAAGCCAGAAACCGTGAAACGCCGTTTAGATGTCAATATCGCTCAAGGAGCACCAATTATTGAGCATTATCGTTCTCAAAATTTGGTTTATGATATTCAAGGAAATCAAGAGATTGATGATGTATTTAAAGATATTGAAAAAGTCTTATTAAAGTTAAAATAAAAGCGTTTTTTACACTTGCAATATTTGACAAGTAGTGATACAATGAATTAGTCTGACTTATAATTGTTACCTCTGTGTTCAGAGGAATGAATCGAAATTTAGGGGGTGCTTTTGCGTGGCAAAAGACGATGTGATTGAAGTTGAAGGCAAAGTAGTTGATACAATGCCGAATGCAATGTTTACGGTTGAACTTGAAAATGGACATCAGATTTTAGCAACAGTTTCTGGTAAAATTCGTAAAAACTATATTCGTATTTTAGCGGGAGACCGTGTTACTGTCGAGATGAGTCCTTATGATTTGACACGTGGACGGATCACCTACCGCTTTAAATAATCGAAATACTTGGAGGGATAAGAAATGAAAGTAAGACCATCGGTCAAACCAATTTGCGAATACTGCAAAGTTATTCGTCGTAATGGTCGTGTTATGGTGATTTGCCCAGCAAATCCAAAACACAAACAACGTCAAGGATAATAGAAAGGAGAAAAAATGGCTCGTATTGCTGGAGTTGATATTCCAAATGACAAACGTGTAGTTGTTTCACTGACTTATGTATACGGTATTGGTCTTCCAACATCTAAGAAAATTTTAGCAGCTGCTGGAGTTTCAGAGGATATTCGTGTGAAAGATTTAACATCTGATCAAGAAGACGCTATCCGTCGTGAAGTGGATGCTATCAAAGTTGAAGGTGACCTTCGTCGTGAAGTAAACTTAAACATCAAACGTTTGATGGAAATTGGTTCATATCGTGGAATCCGTCATCGTCGTGGACTTCCTGTACGTGGACAAAACACTAAGAACAACGCTCGCACTCGTAAAGGTAAAGCAGTTGCGATTGCTGGTAAGAAAAAATAATATAAGGAGGTAAAAAGTCTTGGCTAAACCAACACGTAAACGTCGTGTGAAGAAAAATATCGAATCTGGTATTGCTCATATTCACGCTACATTTAACAACACTATTGTTATGATTACTGATGTGCATGGTAACGCAATTGCTTGGTCATCTGCCGGAGCTCTTGGATTTAAAGGTTCTCGTAAATCTACACCATTTGCTGCCCAAATGGCATCTGAAGCTGCTGCAAAGTCTGCACAAGAACACGGTCTTAAATCAGTTGAAGTTACTGTTAAAGGTCCAGGTTCTGGTCGTGAGTCAGCTATTCGTGCTCTTGCTGCCGCTGGTCTTGAAGTAACAGCTATTCGTGATGTGACTCCTGTGCCACACAATGGTGCTCGTCCTCCAAAACGTCGCCGTGTATAATCATAAACCATTACACTGCTTTTCGTTTAAGAGGGAGTAACTAAATGATTGAGTTTGAAAAACCAAATATAACAAAAATTGATGAAAATAAAGACTATGGCATATTTGTAGTAGAACCACTAGAACGTGGTTATGGTACAACGCTTGGGAACTCACTTCGCCGTGTACTTCTTGCATCTCTACCAGGTGCTGCTGTGACATCTATCAATATCGAAGGTGTTCTACACGAGTTTGATACAGTTCCAGGTGTCCGTGAAGACGTCATGCAAATCATTCTGAACGTCAAAGGGATTGCTGTAAAATCTTACGTCGAAGACGAAAAGACAATTGAACTGGATGTTGAAGGTCCTGCAGAAATCACTGCCGGTGATATTTTGACGGATAGTGATATTGAAATTGTAAATCCTGATCATTATCTCTTTACAATTGGTGAAGGTGCTAGCTTAAAAGCTATTATGACCGTAAATACAGGTCGTGGTTATGTACCGGCTGATGAAAACAAAAAAGATGATGCACCAGTAGGGACGCTTGCGGTAGATTCAATCTATACGCCGGTGAAAAAAGTTAATTATCAAGTTGAACCAGCTCGCGTTGGTAGCAATGATGGTTTTGATAAATTAACTCTTGAAATCATGACAGACGGGACGATTATTCCAGAAGATGCCCTAGGGCTTTCTGCGCGCATTTTAACGGAACATTTAGACCTGTTTACTAACTTAACTGAAGTAGCAAAATCTACTGATGTGATGAAAGAAACAGAAAAAGTTTCAGATGATCGTGTGTTGGATCGTACAATTGAAGAATTAGATTTGTCAGTTCGTTCGTACAACTGTTTGAAACGTGCTGGTATCAATACTGTATTTGATTTGACAGAAAAAACCGAACCTGAAATGATGAAAGTAAGAAATCTAGGACGTAAGAGTCTTGAAGAAGTGAAAGTAAAACTTGCTGATCTTGGTCTTGGATTAAAAAACGATAAATAAAGGAGGAAAACATGGCTTACCGTAAACTAGGACGCACTAGCTCACAACGTAAAGCAATGCTTCGCGACTTGACCACTGACTTGATTATCAACGAATCAATCGTGACAACAGAAGCTCGTGCTAAAGAAATCCGTAAAACAGTTGAAAAAATGATTACTTTGGGTAAACGTGGTGATTTGCATGCTCGTCGTCAAGCAGCAGCTTTTGTTCGTAACGAAATTGCATCAGAAAACTATGATGAAGAAACAGAAAAGTATACTTCAACTACTGCTCTTCAAAAATTATTCTCTGATTTAGCTCCTCGTTATGCAGAACGTAACGGTGGATATACTCGTATCCTTAAAACTGAACCACGTCGTGGTGATGCTGCTCCAATGGCAATCATTGAATTAGTATAATTTTTATCAATTTTGTTGAGTGTTATGATGATGGAGTAATATTACTCTTAGTCTAGCTCTGGTCTACCGCTAGGATTTTTCCTAGCGGGAACACTCATCTTATGATAAGAAACGTAGACGCTTGTTTACGAAATTGCTTTTACAAAAAAACAATTTCGTAAGCAGGCGTTTTTTAGAATTTCATAATCGGTGCTTCACTACAGAATTTATAGAATTATAATACTGAATTTATCATGAAAACTCCCAAACAGACATCTGTTAATTTTAACTTTATCCGCTGAAAAGAATGTAAAAGTACCTGAAGAGATAGATAGGTGTATTAAGAAGCACGAAATAGAAACCAAAAAGAGTAGAATAGCTACCAGAAAACCAAAGGGTTCTCCTTCATGTTATCCTTAAAAGGTAAGTAAAAGGAAGGAGAAGGAAATGGAGTTCAAGGAGTTATATAGCAAGGTAAGAGGAATTGTGCTGAAGTGTCGGAGGGAATATTATGTCCACCTGTGGGAATTAAGCGATTGGGAACAAGAGGGGATGTTGGTGCTCTATCAGTTGGTGAGTCGCTATCCGCAGCTAGTAGAAGAAGATCATCAGCTCTATGTTTACTATAAGACCAAGTTCCGCAATCATATCCTGGACATCCTCCGTAAACAGGAAAGTCAAAAACGCAAACTCGACCGTCAAGCCTATGAGGAAGTGAGTGAGATTGGTCACAAGCTCAGCCTAAAAGAACTATATCTGGATGAATTGGTGATTCTCCGAGACCAGCTAAAGAGTTACCAAGCTCAACTGAGCCCAGAGAAACAGGAGCAGTATGAGCGCTTACTAGCTGACGAACGGTTCAAAGGCCGCCAAGCTATGATTCGAGAATTAAGAGCCTACTTAAAAGACTATAGCGATTAAGACAAGTCAGAACTTTCCCTTTTTAAAGGTTCTAAATTTCGAATGATTTTCTTCGTGCATTTGGCATGAAAAAGCAGAAACCCTCTTGTAAAATGGAAGAAATTTTGATATGATAGTAGATGTCGTGTAATCGGCAAATACTCATTTCAGATGAATTGTGAAGCCGTTGCCTACGGGTGGTTTTGCGAGTTGAAATCTGGGAGAGGAAAAAACAAAAAAGGAGACATTACTCATGGCAGTAATTTCAATGAAACAACTTCTTGAGGCTGGTGTACACTTTGGTCACCAAACTCGTCGCTGGAACCCTAAGATGGCGAAGTATATCTTCACAGAACGTAACGGTATCCACGTTATCGACTTGCAACAAACTGTAAAATTTGCAGATCAAGCATACGACTTTATGCGTGATGCGGCTGCTAACGATGCAGTTATCTTGTTTGTTGGTACGAAAAAACAAGCTGCTGATGCTGTAAAAGAAGAAGCAGAACGTGCTGGTCAATACTACATCAACCACCGTTGGTTGGGTGGAACGCTTACAAACTGGGAAACGATTCAAAAACGTGTTGCTCGTTTGAAAGAAATCAAACGTATGGAAGAAGACGGAATTTTTGATGTTCTTCCTAAAAAAGAAGTCGCTCTTCTTAACAAACAACGCGCTCGTCTTGAAAAATTCTTGGGTGGTATCGAAGAAATGCCACGTATTCCAGATGTGATGTATGTTGTGGATCCACATAAAGAACAAATCGCTGTGAAAGAAGCTAAGAAATTAGGTATTCCAGTTGTAGCGATGGTGGATACAAATACAGATCCAGATGACATTGATGTCATCATTCCAGCTAACGACGATGCTATTCGTGCTGTTAAGTTAATCACTGCGAAAATGGCTGATGCAATTATCGAAGGCCGCCAAGGTGAAGATAACGTTGAATCAGTAGAAGCAGAATTAGCTGCAACTGATTCACAAGCAGATTCTATCGAAGAAATCGTTGAAGTTGTCGAAGGCTCAAACGAATAATCAAGTAACGAACTTATGGGGCGGGGCCTAGCCCTCCCCTTTTTATTAAATAAAACCGTAATATCTTAATTGGAGGATCAAAATGGCAGAAATTACAGCTAAGCTTGTAAAAGAATTGCGTGAAAAATCTGGTGCTGGTGTCATGGACGCTAAAAAAGCACTTGTAGAAGTAGATGGCGATATCGAAAAAGCAATTGAATTGCTTCGTGAAAAAGGTATGGCAAAAGCTGCTAAAAAAGCAGACCGTGTTGCTGCTGAAGGATTGACTGGTGTCTATGTAAACGGCAATGTTGCCGCTATCGTTGAAGTGAACTCAGAAACAGACTTTGTAGCAAAAAATGCTCAATTCGTTGAATTGGTAAACGAAACAGCTAAAGTAATCGCAGAAGGCAAACCAGCTAACAACGAAGAAGCTCTTGCTTTGACAATGCCTTCAGGTGAAACACTTGAAGCTGCTTATGTTAGTGCAACTGCTACCATCGGAGAAAAAATCTCATTCCGTCGTTTTGCAGTTGTTGAAAAAGCAGATGATCAAGTATTTGGAGCTTACCAACACAATGGTGGACGTATCGGTGTTATCACAGTTCTTTCAGGCAGTGACGAAGATCTTGCAAAACACGTGGCAATGCACGTTGCCGCTATGAAACCTTCTGTTCTTTCATACAAAGAATTGAGTGAAGAATTTATCCATGATGAATTGGCTCAAATGAACCACAAAATTGATCAAGACAACGAAAGTCGTGCAATGGTTGGTAAACCAGCGCTTCCACACTACAAATTTGGTTCTAAACTTCAATTGACGGATGAAGTGATTGCACAAGCTGAAGAAGACATCAAAGCTGGTCTTGCAGCTGAAGGTAAACCAGAAAAAATCTGGGATAAAATTATTCCTGGTAAAATGGATCGCTTCATGCTGGACAATACAAAAGTTGACCAAGCTTACACATTACTTGCGCAAGTCTATATCATGGACGACAGCAAGACTGTTGAAGCATTTCTTGAAAGCCAAGGTGTGACAATTGCAAGCTTCACTCGTTTTGAAGTAGGTGACGGTATTGAAAAAGCTGCCAACGATTTTGAATCAGAAGTAGCTGCAACTATGGCTGCTGCACTTGGACAAAACTAAGAATAAAAAAACAAACATATAAAATAACATGAGATAGGATTCCTGCTTTTCCCTGTTTTGTGGTATTTATAAGAAGTCTCATATGAATCTTTCCAAAGCTTTGTTGCTTTTAATGGTGATTCGTATGAGGCTTTTTCTAAATTTGGAATATGTGATAGATTCCTCATTGTCCAGAGCCTTTCGTTTTAATAAAATACTAAGAGTTCTGGGATTAGGGAACCTATTTTAGAAAACTGAAGTTTACATTGTGTCAAAAAAACACTTACGAATATACGGACTTTCTATTTATTTGAGGTATAATAGTAATTGTAGTATAATATTGATATTTATGCTCTAAGCTTATAAAAAAATTAGAAGAAGGAGAAATTTGTAATGAAGGCAAAGAGATGGATAGGCTTCTTTTTATCTTTACTAACGATTTTTACTGTTTTAGGATTTTGGAACGTCCAGCGGGTTTCTGCTGCTGATGTTACGAGTAAAGTCAAAATAGACAACTTGAAGATTACTATAGCATCCACAGGAAGCGAGACTGAAGGAATTCATGGTTCAAATGATACTTCGATGAACTTGAAATATTCAGGTGAATTCTCATTTCCCAATGTGGCAGCTAATGAAATCAAGAATGGTGATTACTTTATCGTAAAGGCTCCAGATAACTTGAGTTTGAAAGATGGTAGTCTGGATTTGATTGATTCGACATCACATACCCAAATGGGGACTGTCCAGGTGAATAATGCTAACCATCAGCTGGTATTTACTTTCAACGAAAAGGTGGAGGGCAAGCAAAATATCCGTGGGAACTTTGTTGCAGAAGCAACTGAAACGCTCAAAAAAGAGGGAAAAACGGTTACCTATGTTTTACCAGATGGTAAAAAACAGACCATCACGTATAAAGTGAATAAATATGAAAAGACTGACGTGATTGGAGAAACTATTACAAAGTACGGTTATAACGATAACAATAAGGCGATAGCACATTTTCAAATGAAAATTAATCGCGCTAAGAAAGATATGACTGGACATGTGGTGAAGATTACAGATGACGTCTCAAAGGAAGCCTTCGCTAGCTACATAGAAGGTACTTTCTCTATGCATGAAGTGGAATTTGAGACGACGAATACGAATTCGTCTGCTCTTAAACATATAGGTGATAAATACGAAATCACAACCGATCCGAAGGTATACAAGGCTGACTCAGATAAAAAGGCTTTGTTGACCTTTGTCAATGGGAAACGAGGATTTGAGTTGCTCATGCCGACCAATATGGGAACAAAGAGCTTTTTCTTAACGTATGATACGTCCTCACCAGCAGATACTTCAACGATAAGTAACTCAGCGCAGTACCTGATTGATAACCAACCACAACTTATTTGGGAAAAATACGGAGGTAGTACCGGAACTAAAACAGAAGCAACGTTTAATTTAAAGACGGTTAAATCTGTTGGTGCATCAGTCACAGCTGATATTGCTGGTAAAATTAAAATCACAAAATTCGACAAAGCTGATGCGGCTGTTAAGTTGGCAGGCGTTGTCTTTGAAATCATACGAAAAAGTGACGGGGTTAAAGTTCAGGAAGTAACAACTGATGCGGACGGGATTGCCGTTTCAAATCATCTTAATGATGGTAAGTATATTGTTAAAGAAAAGACTCCGAAATCAGGCTATCAGGTAAATAGTCAAGAATTTGAAGTGGAGATGAAAGGTGGAAAAGGTGTTCCCCTCAACATCTCTAATAAACGTGTGACAGTTGACTTTGAAGCCACTAAGACTTGGGTAGGTGGAAAGAAAACTGACTACAAAGAAGTCAAACTTGGCTTGTATGTCCATAAGAAAGGACAAACTGTTGCAGATTCAAAACCTGTCTCAGGGAACTATACTCCTGAAGTAACTGAGTCCAATGGTGTTTATACTTACGAGTGGAAAAATCAACTACCTAAGTACGATGTCGATGGAACAACAGAATTAGTTTATTCTGTTCGCGAACTTCAAGACCAGACAGACCTTCCTTTGCAAGAAGGAGAGAAAGTCAAAGTTGGAGAGAATAACTATGTCGTATCTTACAATGCAGACAAGACTCAAGTAACCAATACTTATGAAGTTCCAAAAACAAACGTGACGGCTAAGAAAGTCTGGGTTGGCGGTCAGGAACGTGTTCGTCCAACTACCTACTTCAAACTTTACCGCACACTAGAAGGTGGAACTGAAGAAGCAGCACCTAATGCTGAACTTAAAAAAGTTCCTACAACAGATGGTACGGTTAAATGGACAGGTCTTCCGGCTACAGATCAAAACGCTAAGAAGTACACCTATAGCGTGAAAGAAGTTGATGACAAAGGTGAACTGATCACTAAAGTGGATGGTTATACTCCTAGCCAAATAGACCCTCTTACTATCAAAAATACCTATAGCGCTTCACCAGCTGAGGCTGTAATTGAAGCTAAGAAAAAATTGGAAGGTCGTCCAACAGAGCTTCAAGACGAAGAATTTGAATTTATCTTGAAAGATAATGATGGAAAAGAAGTTCAAAGAATCAAGAATAAAGGTACTAATGCTGATGGAACTGGTCGCGTAGTCTTCAATCCTATTAAATTTACAAAAGAAGGACATTATCAGTACACCATTGTGGAAGCAAAAGCAGGTGAAACTGAAAATGGTATCACCTATGATAATAGAACAGTTCCTGTAATTGTACACGTCTATGATAATGGAAGAGGTCAACTGGTTGCTTGGGTTGAGAAATTCGAAATTTCTCAAGTAGCACTTCCAGCAGCTGATTTTTCAACTTCAGCACCTGGTTCTAATCTTGTACCACCAATCTCTGGGGCCATCAACACCATTACAGATGCTGGAATTCAGACATTCACAAATACGTACAAAGCTACCAAGGTCAAAGTGCCTGTTGCTGCGACGAAATCATTCATCAACAAGAACACTGATAAGCCAATTCAGTTTCAAGGTGGGGAATTCGAATTTGCCTTGTTTGAGAAAAATGGTACAGATCCAATTCAAACAACAACAAATGATGCAACTGGAAACATTAAGTTTGAAGATTTAGAATTCAATAAAGCTGACACTTATCATTACACCATCGTTGAAAAGAATGCTGGGACAACTGATAAAGGAATCACTTATTCTAACAAGACTATCGAAGTAACGATCAAAGTTGTTGACAACGGTAAGGGAGCGCTTGAAGCAACTGTTACCTATGACAATAACGACAGCACTTTCGAAAACACCTATAAGGCTGAAAATGCCAAAGCTGTTCTTGAAGTAGATAAGAAACTAAGCAATCGCAATCTCGAAGCTAACATGTTCGAATTTACATTGACAGACCAAGTTGGTAACGTTGAAAAAGCGAAGAATGGTGCTGACGGAAAAGTTAAATTCTCAGAGTTGACATTTGATGAAGCAGGTACTTACACTTACACCATCAAGGAAGTAAAAGCTGGCACAACGGAGAATGGTATCACCTACGATGCTAAGACCGTCACAGCTAAAGTAACTGTAACCGATGATGGTCAAGGTAAATTGCATGCGGCTGTTGAATACAGCAGTGATGGTACAGCTAATAGCACAACCTTCAATAATGTCTACACCCCAGCAGGTGACACATCCGTTACTCTTGGTGCGAAAAAAGTTCTTGAAGGTAAAACTCTTGAAGCAGGTAAATACAGCTTTGTCTTGAAGAAAGCAGATGGAACTGTTGTCGAAACAGTAACCAACGCTGCAGATGGAACAGTGACCTTCTCACCAATCTCATATAATGAGAGCCAAGTAGGAACTCACAAGTACACTATCTCTGAAATTGCTGGAACTGAAACAGGAATCACTTACGATAAGACCGTTCAAGAAGTTGAAGTAACGGTTGAAAAAGTAAGCGCAACTGAATTGAAAGCAACTGCCTCAAAAGAAGCAAAAGATCTTGTATTTACAAATAAATACACCCCAGCAGGTGACACATCCATTACTCTCGGAGCTAAGAAAGTTCTTGAAGGTAAAACTCTTGAAGCAGGTAAATACAGCTTTGTCTTGAAGAAAGCAGACGGAACTGTTGTCGAAACAGTGACAAACGCTACAGATGGAACAGTGACCTTCTCACCAATCTCATATAATGAGAGCCAAGTGGGAACTCACAAGTATACCATCTCAGAAGTTGCTGGATCTGAAGCAGGAATCACTTATGATAAGACTGTTCGAGAAGTAGAAGTCAAGGTTGAAAAAATCAGTGCTACTGAATTAAAGGCAACGGTTTCGAAAGAAGCGAAAGATCTTGTCTTCACTAACAAATACACACCAGCACCAGCAACCAAAGTAAAAATTGCTGGTAAGAAAGTGCTAGAAGGTAAAACACTGGAAGCAGGTAAATACAGCTTTGTCTTGAAGAAAGCAGACGGAACTGTTGTCGAAACAGTGACAAACGCTGCAGATGGAACAGTGACCTTCTCACCAATCTCATATAATGAGAGCCAAGTGGGAACTCACAAGTATACCATCTCAGAAGTTGCTGGATCTGAAGCAGGAATCACTTATGATAAGACTGTTCGAGAAGTAGAAGTCAAGGTTGAAAAAATCAGTGCTACTGAATTAAAAGCAACGGTTTCGAAAGAAGCGAAAGATCTTGTCTTCACTAACAAATACACACCAGCACCAGCAACCAAAGTAAAAATTGCTGGTAAGAAAGTGCTAGAAGGTAAAACACTGGAAGCAGGTAAATACAGCTTTGTCTTGAAGAAAGCAGACGGAACTGTTGTCGAAACAGTGACAAACGCTGCAGATGGAACAGTGACCTTCTCACCAATCTCATATGATGAGAGCCAAGTGGGAACTCACAAGTATACCATCTCAGAAGTTGCTGGATCTGAAGCAGGAATCACTTATGATAAGACTGTTCGAGAAGTAGAAGTCAAGGTTGAAAAAATCAGTGCTACTGAATTAAAAGCAACGGTTTCGAAAGAAGCGAAAGATCTTGTCTTCACTAACAAATACACACCAGCTAAAATGCAAATTCCAGTGAAAAAAATCTGGGATGATGCCGATAACCAAGATGGCAAACGTCCAACTAAGATTACTGTTAAACTCTTGGCAGACGGTCAAGATACAGATAAAACTCTTGAGCTATCAGAAGCCAATGGCTGGGCAGGTAACTTCACGGATTTAGATGCAGATAAAGGCGGAGCTCCGATTGATTACAAAGTAGTTGAAGTGAGTTCAGTAGCTGGTTATACAACTGAAATCAGCGGAGATGCTAAAACAGGCTTTACTATTACCAATAAATACACACCAGAAACAATTGATATTAAAGCAACGAAGAACTGGGATGACGCTAATAACCAAGATGGTAAACGTCCGAAATATATTACGGTTAATCTCTTGGCAGATGGTGAAAAAGTAGCTTCCAAAGAAGTGAAAGCGGCAGCTGACGGAACGTGGTCTACAGTATTTACTAAACTTCCTAAATTCAAAGCAGGCAAGGTTATTAAATATAGCCTGACCGAAGAAGTAGTTTCTGAATATACTAGCGAAATCAATGATTTCAATATTACCAACAAATACACACCAAAAATGATTGATTATCAAGTGACGAAAACTTGGAATGATAACAACAACCAAGACGGCAAACGTCCAGATCATATCACGGTTCATTTGATGAAGACAGTTGGCGGTGTGACCACTGAAGTTGAGAAATATGATATCAAAGTCGCTGAAGCAGACCCAGCGAATGGCAATGTTTGGAAACATACCTTTACTAATCTTCCAAAATACGAAGCAGGTCAAGAAATTGTCTATTCTGTCAAGGAAGATGCTGTAGCAGGATATGAAACATCTATCAAGGGTCAAGAAATCACAAACACCCATGAACCAGAAACAATCGTTATTTCTGGTAAGAAAGTCTGGGAAGATGCTAACAACCAAGATGGCAAACGAACAGCTACAGTGAAGGTCCAAATTCTGAAAGGCAAAGAAATCGTTGATGAAATTGAAACTTCAGAAGAAAAAGGTTGGGCCTTTGAGTCAAAACCATTACCGAAGTATGAGAATGGTCAAGAAATCAAATATGATGTCAAAGAAGTTGCCGTAGAATCTTACGAAAAGCCAATAGTTGAAAAATCTCAAGATGGCAAATACACAATTACCAACAAGCGTACACCAGAAAAGGTAAACTTAACGGGTCAAAAGACTTGGAATGACGCCAATAACCAAGATAATATTCGTCCTACTGAAATCAAAGTACGTTTATTGGCAGATGGCAAAGATACTGGCAAAATGGCGACAGCGAGTGCAGCAACTGGATGGAAATACAGCTTTGAAGGTTTGGATCGTTACAAGGATGGCAAAGAAATTGTTTACTCTGTTAAGGAAGTAAAAGTGCCAGAAGGCTATACATCTGAACCAAATGGTATGAATCTGACTAATAACCACATTCCAGCTACTACTTCAGTCAGCGGTCAAAAGACTTGGGAAGACGAAAATGATAAAGATGGTCTTCGTCCAAAAGAGATTCAAGTGAAATTGCTTGCAAATGGTAAAGATACAGGCAAAGTAGCAACAGTAAGTGAAGCAACTGGTTGGAAGTATAGCTTTGAAAAACTTGCCAAATATGAAGCAGGTAAGGAAATCACTTATACGGTGGAAGAAGTTTCGGTACCAGAAGGTTACACAGCGAAGGTAGATGGTATGAATATCACGAATCGTCATACACCAGAGAAGCCACAAATTCCACAAACCCCACCAAGTACACCAGAGAAGTCGAAGAAGAAAATTCTCCCTTCAACAGGTAGTCAAAATTCATTCTTTGCATTACTTGCAGGTCTGTTCACCTTAAGTGGAGCTGCTTACTTGTTAAAGAAGAAGGCGTAATTCTATCATCAGATAGATCGAGTAAAGTCCACTAGATAAATCTAGTGGACTTTTAAGGGTTCTTTGTCAATTGAAGTAGGTGACGGTATTGAAAAAGCTGCCAATGATTTTGAATCAGAAGTAGCTGCAACTATGGCTGCTGCTCTTGGACAAAACTAAGGCAATCAATAGTTAGTGTTTAAATCATAAATAAAAAGGTTAGAGAGCTGATATAACTCTCTAGCCTTTTCTAATAGTGTCTGCGATTATTTTACAATTTTTTTCGTGAATCCCTTGTGAGAAATCACAGAGTCTACAAAGATTAAAACGATTAAAGAAATTAGTAGATAGGTAATTTCGGAGTAGGTGAAAGCAATTCGATAAGTTTGTGTAAAAAGAATAGCAAAAATACTGGTAACAACGATGGCTAAATCAATTGTCCATTTTGTTTTGGGTTTTATTGAAGACGGTTCAAATAAAAACGGGGCAAATAAACAAGCGACTAATGTGGCGACTTGAACATCTACATAGTCAGCAGAAATAATTGTAAAAAAGAATAAAGTTGAAACCAACCAAACCAGTACATGACGTGTATATTTGAACCAATCCATTTTCATTCATTTGGCCTCCTTTTATTATTATCGTCAAATTTTCATCTATATTATAACGCTTTAAAATTAAAAGGCAAGCGTTTACACTCGAATTATTCCTATTCTATAAGCTTTTTCACTTGCTTGAATAATCAGACTTTTCAGTTTTTCATTTAGGTCTTTTTCTTTCAAAAATAAGAGATTTTCGGTATAATATTAGTCAAAGATAGTCAATGTCAGTTGCTCATTTATGGAGCAAAAGAAAGAACTGGAAGAAAGGGTTGTCATGAGCCATAAGAATACGTCAGACAGTATTGAGGAATATATCAAAGCGCTTTTAGCTCAAGCTGGGATTGCAGAGTTGAAGCGCAGTGAAATTGCGGATGTTTTTCAGGTTGTTCCAAGTCAGATAAATTATGTTATCAAGACACGTTTTACGGAAAGTCGTGGCTATGTTGTTGAAAGCAAGCGTGGTGGAGGCGGCTACATTCGGATTGGTCGGATTGAGTTTTCCAATCATCATGAGCTGCTTTGTGATTTGCTGCATAGCGTTGGCGAGCAGATTAGTCAACAGGTCTTTACAGATATCATTCAGCTATTGTTTGATGAAAAAATCATGACGGAAAGAGAAGGGAATCTTCTTTTAGCGACGACAACAGACAGGGTATTGGGAGTAAATGCTGCACAGATTCGTGCGCGGATGTTAAAGAAAATTTTACAACAAGTTGATAGAAAAGGGAAAAATTAATATATGAAATATTCAAAAGCTTTGACAGAAAGTATTGAGTCGGCGCAGCTGCTAGCAAGCCATTTTGAAACAGATTATTTAGAGTCTTGGCATTTGTTGATTGCCATGGCGAATAATCCTTATAGTGTTGCGGGTTCTGTTTTAAATGATTATCCGCTTGAAATTGATGATTTTGAGAAAGCAGCCTTTCATATCACAGGAAAGATTTATCAACAAGAAGGAAGCTTTACCATTTGGCCATTTTCTCATCGTATGAAAGTGTTGTTTTTAACAGCTGAGCGAATTGCAGAGGCTGTGCATGCTAAGAATCTTGGGACAGAGCATGTGTTGTTAGCTATGCTATTTGACCGAGGAAGTTTGGCGGCACGTCTCCTTGAATTTACAGGATTTAGCTATGAGGATAAAGAAGGCGTTTTGCGCATGACTGATCTTCGGAAAAACTTAGAGCATAAGGCTAGCTGGGGTAAAGAAGATATAAAGGCTATTCGCCATTTAAATAAAAATACTGCTGCAGCGAAACAAACGATGGCCAATATGATGGGGATGCCTCCTTCTACCAGTGGCGGACTAGAAGATTATACCCGTGATTTAACCGAAATGGCTCGTGCTGGTCTTTTAGAACCGGTTGTCGGACGTGATAAAGAGATTTCTCGTATGCTTCAGATTTTAAGTCGCAAGACGAAAAATAATCCAGTGTTGGTTGGAGATGCAGGAGTTGGGAAAACAGCACTGGCCCTTGGTTTGGCGCAGCGTGTGGCTGCTGGTCAGGTTCCAAATGAGCTTGCAAAGATGAGAGTTCTGGAGCTGGATTTGATGAATGTGGTAGCTGGGACTCGTTTTCGCGGTGATTTTGAAGAGCGGATGAACAATATTATCAATGATATTGAAGCAGACGGGCATGTGATTCTCTTTATTGATGAGCTTCATACTATTATGGGTTCTGGCAGTGGGATTGATTCGACATTAGATGCAGCGAACATTCTCAAGCCAGCTTTGGCTAGAGGAACACTTAGAACGGTCGGCGCAACGACACAAGAAGAGTACCAGAAATATATTGAAAAAGATGCGGCTCTTTCACGGCGATTTGCCAAGGTTACTATTGAAGAGCCTACGGTAGCTGATAGTATTGCGATTTTACAGGGGCTCAAGAAAAGCTATGAAGAACACCACAAGGTGGTGATTACAGATTCAGCGATTGAGACGGCTGTTAAGTATGCTCATCGTTATCTAACAAGCAAACATCTTCCTGACTCGGCGATTGATTTGCTAGATGAAGCTGCTGCAACGGTACAAAATAAAGGTCCGCAAAATCATGTAAAAGCAGAATTGAGTGCAGCAGACGAGGCTTTAATGGCAGGCGATTGGAAAAAGGTTGGCACTTTGTTGGAGAAAGAAAGCCAGCCAATTGTCTACAAACTAAAGGTTAAAGATGAGGATATTTTGGTAACACTCAGCGGTTTATCGGGAATTCCTGTGCAAAAGTTAACGCAAACAGATGCGAAGAAATACCTCCATTTAGAAAAGGAGTTGCACAAACGGGTCATTGGGCAAAATGAAGCAATTTCTGCTATCAGTCGAGCGATTCGGCGCAATCAATCCGGCATCCGCACCAGCAAACGTCCCATCGGTTCCTTTATGTTCTTGGGTCCAACCGGGGTCGGAAAGACCGAACTGGCTAAGGCTTTGGCGGAAGTTCTCTTTGATGATGAAACAGCACTCATTCGTTTTGATATGAGTGAATACATGGAAAAATTTGCTGCCAGTCGCCTTAATGGAGCGCCTCCAGGTTATGTTGGTTATGAAGAAGGGGGCGAATTGACTGAAAAAGTTCGCAATCGTCCTTACTCTGTTCTCCTCTTTGACGAGGTGGAAAAAGCTCACCCTGATATTTTCAATGTGCTTCTCCAAGTCTTAGATGACGGGGTGCTGACCGACAGTAAGGGACGCAAGGTGGATTTTTCCAATACCATTATCATTATGACCAGCAATCTTGGTGCGACAAGTTTGCGGGATGATAAGACGGTTGGTTTTGGAGCGCGTGATGCCCGCTTTGATCATGAAAGCATGGAAAAACGGATGATGGAAGAGCTCAAGAAAAGTTATCGTCCGGAATTTATCAACCGGATTGATGAAAAGGTTGTTTTCCATAGTCTGACTAGCGAAGATATGCAGGAAGTGGTAAAAATTATGGTGAAACCACTCATTGTCAGTCTTGCTGAAAAAGGAATTGAGCTTAAATTCCAACCTAGTGCTTTGAAACTTCTGGCTAAAGAAGGTTATGACCCTGAAATGGGAGCAAGGCCATTGCGTCGAATTCTACAAACTCGGGTGGAAGACCATTTATCCGAATTACTTTTAGCAGGTGAGCTAAAAACGGGACAAAGCTTGAAAGTCGGTGTCAAAGCTGGGCAGCTGAAGTTTGAAGTGCTATGAGTTTTTCCTTGAAACGTTCAGGGATAGATAAGGACTTAAAAGATGAACATTCGTGAAATGATAGAAGCGGATTATGATCAGGTTTATCAACTGTGGTCGTCGTGTGCAGGCATGGGATTGAATGATTTAGATGATTCAAAAGAGGGAATTGCTCGGTTTTTGCAGAGAAATCCTCAAACTTGTCTGGTGGCAGTAGAAAATCAAACGATTATCGGAGTGATTTTAGTTGGTTCGGACGGACGAAGAGCCTATATCTACCATACAGCTGTTCATCCGAACTATCGCAGGAGAGGGATTGCAAGACAGATGGTTGAGATAGTTTTAACCGTCCTAGATGATTTAAAAATTCATAAGGTTGCCTTGGTTGTTTTCAAAAGAAACACAGAAGGAAATCAATTTTGGGAGAAATTAGGATTCTCTGTTCGAGAAGATCTCATTTACCGCAATCAAGCAAGGACTGAAATGGTTCGGCTGGATACCTAGTAGAAATGACTAATAAAAAACATCAACCATTTAGGAATAATTTCCCAGATGATTGGTGTTTTTTTAATGTTTAAACTTGTAGCAATTCTTCAATTTCTGCAAGACTGTTGGCTTGGGAAATAGCGCTGCGGAGTTTGGCAGCACCAGCTGTTCCGCGGAGGTAATGAGGTGCTAAGCCACGAAATTCTCTAATGGCGATATGCTCGCCCTTGAGGTCAATTAGACGTTTCAAATGATCGTAAGCGACTTGCATTTTATCCTCAAAGCTGAGATCAGGCAGGATTTCTCCTGTTTCAAAATAGTGGTTAATCTGATGAAAAAGATACGGATTGCCCATAGCAGCGCGCCCAATCATGACAGCATCTGCCCCCACTTCTTCTATACGCTGTTGAGCATCTTGGACAGTACGAATATCGCCATTGGCAATAAAAGGAATCTTGGTTAAGGCTTGCGCAACATTGTGGAGGGTTTCAAGATCAGCGTGACCAGTATACATCTGCTCGCGTGTACGTCCATGCATAGCCAGCGCTGCCGCACCAGCAGCTTCAGCTGCAAGAGCATTTTCCACAGCTAGTGAGGCATCTGCCCAACCAGTACGCATTTTCACGGTTAACGGAATATCTAGAACAGAACGAACTTTATTGATAATAGAATAGATTTTTTCTGGATCTTTGAGCCATTTTGCCCCAGCTTCGTTTTTAACAATTTTATTGACGGGACAGCCCATATTGATGTCCACAATATCTGTTTGGGTATTTTCTTGGATAAATTCGGCTGCGCGCGCCAAACTATCTTCGTCACTGCCAAACAACTGAATGGAAACGGGATGTTCTTCTTCGTCAATATGCAGCATGTGGAGTGTTTTTTCGTTGTTGTATTGAATGCCCTTGTCTGAAACCATTTCCATGACGACAAGTCCTGCGCCAAGCTCTTTTGCAATTGTCCGAAAAGCTGAATTGGTCACTCCTGCCATAGGAGCGAGAACCGTTCGATTGGGAATTTTTACATCGCCAATCAGAAAAGGGGTGTTAAGATTTGTCACGAATGAGTTCCTCCAAGTCTTTTTCGTCAAAATGATATGTACTTTGGCAGAATTGGCAAGTGATTTCAGCACCGTGGTCTTCATCTCGCATTTCTCCAAGATCTGACTTAGGTAGACTTGAGAGGGCATTTAAAAACCGCTCTTTGCTGCAATCGCATTGGAAGCGAAGTTCTTCTTCTGACAATCGTTTGTAAGGTTCGTTGCCGTAGATAGCTGAAAGCAAGGCTTCAATATGGTTTTCGGATTCTAAAAGTGTTGAAATAGCAGGCATTTCTTGGATTCGCTTTTCAAAGCGAGCGATTTCTTCTTCTTTGGCACCAGGAAGGACTTGCAAGAGGAAACCACCAGCAACCTTGACCTTGTCATTGGCATCTAGTAGAACATTTAACCCGACAGCTGACGGAGTTTGCTGGCTTTCTGTTAGATAGAATGCCAAATCTTCGCCAATCTCACCAGATACAAGTGGTGTCATAGAATGATAAGGATTTCCAGTTCCATAGTCTGTAATGACGAGGAATTCGCCATTTCCAACGAATGGTCCGACCAGCACTTCGCCAGTCGCGGTTTTTTTAATGTCTACGCCGGGATTTTGCACATAACCTTTGACCGTACCTTTTGTATCTGCAACGGTGATAATAGCACCGAGAGAGCTTGTTCCCAGCACTTTGACGGTGATTTTTGTATCTCCTTTTTCGTTTGCTGCAAGAATTTGACTGGCAATGAGCGTGCGACCTAGTGCTACAGTTGAGCTGGCCTGAGTATGATGTTTTTCTTGAGCTGTCCGAACGGTTTCAGTACTGTCTAGTACATAAGCTCGGAAAGCTCCGTTTTCTGAAATAGTTTTAATAATCTTGTCCATACCTTTTATTGTAACATAAAAAAAGAAAAGGGAGCGGGACAAAAATCGGTATTTCGTAAGAAATTGATTTTGTTGTCCCACCCCGCATAGTTGACGAGGTTGTTGTCATTCTTTGCATAGCAAGGAATGACAACAACCAAGCACCTATTTCGTTTCGGTGAAAAAATAGTATATTATAAGAATTTAGGAAACTTTTGTCCTAAACTCTTGTTCCAGTCCATTAGTTTTCGTTTGTAGTCCGTTCATCCACTTCTTTTTGAGTTTCTTTTCCCTGGTCTAGCAAAGCCTGGATAATCTTTTGGTCGCGTAGTTTAACAGAGTCGTTAATGGTTTCAGCGGATTGGATCACAGTCGCTTCAAGGAGAGCGCGTTTTTCCCGTCCTTTGTCAATGGCTTCGATAATACCTTGGTTTTGAGCAACTAAGCTTTCAGCCAACTTAGTAACAGATTCGACAGCAATTGTTGGATTTTGCGAGATTCTCTCCATTTGTGGAATGACTTCTTTGCTGGTTTCAGCCAGCATTTGAAGCGCTGCATTGTTGGCATTAGAAATGGCGTCCGCTACCTGACCAGATTTCATTGATTGTTGCAAAATGCCTAGTTGAGCAATAGAGAGCTTCATGGTTGGAATGGTATTGCGACGAAGCATGCCGAGCTTTTGGCGCATATCAGAAGATACCTTCACGAGATTACTCATTTGCGGGGTAGTGGCCCAAGCAACATATAGACGGCTGATGTATTCAGTGTGTTGCTGTTCCAATGTATTGACAACTTCAGTCAAGCGAGCCAATTCTTGTGATTTGGTTTGGTAATCTAGAGTGGCAGTATCTAATTGTGCCACTTCATTTTGAAGAGTCAAGGCACGCGCACCGGCTTCTCTTTGACTGGCTTCGATAAAGGAAATGACACCGACTAGGTTTTCAATGGATTTGGTATTATCTTCAATCAACATCTCAGCAGAAACGATATTGCGTGCGAGTACATCTTCTTGCTTGACGACAGTAGCAGCCATTCCGTCCATTTTTTGCTCGATATTTTGTGAATCAAAATAGAACTCTTGCAAGGTATTCTTACTTTGTTTAAAGAGTTTTTCTAAGAAATTTGGCTTTTTATCTAGTTCTGCAATTTGAGCATCCTTGTACTTAGCAACAAAACCATTTAACTCTTTATTAGTGTTTTTTAGCAATTCATCTACTTGTGGGATTTGAAGTTTCTTTTGTTCGGCTAAAATACGGTTGACAGTGTTATTAACATCTTCGACCGCGGCTTGTCCAAAATCTAAAAGAGCATTTTGGTCGGAAATAAAGTTATCTACCAACTGAGGGGCTTTTGCTATGATAGCATTTTGTTGTTCAGGAGTTAATTTCTCCAAAAAAGTTAACTGCCCATTTGCTTGAGTTCTGGTTGATTCAATGATTTCGGTGGTTTTATCCGTTTTCGTAATGGCATTGTTAGCGATTTTGTCAATGTCGAAGTTAAATTCTTGGCTCATAAGGTCTCCTTTTGATGTTATAGTTCTGTGTTCGTCTCTTTTTTAGTTAAAATCCGCAAGCTGATATCAAAGTCTCGCAGGTCAGCTTCGTTGAGCTGACGGAGTGTTTCATCCAAGTCTAAATCAAACTGCTCAATAGCCGCTTTGGCACTGGAGAGCCGTTCCTTGGCATTGTAAAAATCTTTCGGGGAAGCCTTGATTTTTAGGTAGCCTTCTAAAATATCCTCATAATGCTCCATTTGAGACTGATGGATCGCAGTTAATTCTTCCTTGTTGTTGCTTTCTGACTGAGAAATTTTCTTGAGAATAGCTTCATGGTCGGTTTGGATATTGTGAATGGTTTCGAGCAATTCTGGTGCTAATTCTTCAAGGTTTGACTTTGTACTCTCAGCATCTTGCGTGCGGAGGTTGTAAAGTTGAGCATGAATATCTGCTGTTACGTCTTGCACTTTCCGTTGAATCCGCTGGTAAATCTCAGGTGAGATATGTTTTCTCAAGGTATCAGTCCGACCTTGGATATAGCTTAATTGAGGCAAGAGCTGTTCAGCTAACTGTTGGTATTTTTCATAAGCCTTTTCTTCTAGATAAGCATCTAATTGTTTGATTCGGCTATCTGCGGCACCGATTTCCTCTTTCAAATCTTCAATTTGCTGACTGGCGCTAGGTCCTGTGATTTTTTTCGGCTGATGGGTTGCATAGTAGTAAATTCCGTAGCCTATACCGACAGCAAAGAGGATCGGGATGAGGTACTGCATAATAATACCGACTGCGATAAAAATAAGTAGTATACCAATCCATCTTCTAGAACGTACATTTCTATAATCTCTTCTGGACATAAATTATCTAATCCCGTTTCTTCTGAAATTTCTAAGTCTATTTTAGCATAAAAAAGCATCAAAGACGGAACTGAACGATATTTTTAATAAAAAGTTTGGCTGAAAATAATCATGGACTGCTCAGATTTTTCAAAAATATCTTGACTTAGAGTGCACTCCAAGGTATATAATAAAAGTGTAAATATTTTATCTTTTTAATGAATGTGGAGCATCATCTTTTTAATAGAGAAAGGAGCAATAAGATGAAAGCGGCAGTTTTTGTAGAACCAGGAAAAATGGAGGTAAGAGAGGTTGCGCGTCCGCAGTTGGAAAAGGAAACGGATGCGATTATCCGAATTGTCAGAGCATGTGTATGTGGTTCTGACTTGTGGTGGTTCCGTGGTATTTCTAAGCGTGAGCCAAACACATTAGCGGGTCACGAAGCGATTGGTGTGGTAGAAGAAGTTGGATCAGCTGTGACGGATATAAAAGCAGGTGATTTTGTCGTTGCACCCTTTACTCATGGCTGCGGGCATTGTGCGGCTTGTCGTGCCGGCTTTGATGGTAATTGCTTAAATATGGAAGGTGGAGGAAATGCTGGCTACCAAGGGGAGTACCTTCGCTTTACAAATGCCAATTGGGCTTTGGTTAAAATTCCAGGACAGCCAGAGGATTATTCTGATGATATGTTGAATTCACTCTTGACTTTGGCTGATGTAATGGCGACGGGTTATCATGCGGCAAAGACAGCTGAAGTAAAGGCAGGAGATATAGTCGTTGTTATGGGAGACGGAGCCGTTGGTTTGTGCGGTGTCATTGCTGCCAAGCTATTAGGGGCTAAACGGATTATTGCGATGAGCCGCCATGCAGATCGCCAGGCACTAGCACGTGAATTTGGTGCGACTGATATTGTTGCAGAGCGGGGTGATGAAGCTGTTGAGAAAGTCCTTCAATTGACCGATGGAGTAGGCGCAGATGCCGTCTTAGAATGTGTTGGAACAGAACAATCTGTGGATACGGCTACTAAAATTGCTCGTCCAGGTTCGGTTGTTGGTCGTGTCGGAGTACCGCAAAAAGCAGAAATGAACACCAATAATCTTTTCTGGAAGAATATTGGGCTGCGCGGAGGAATTGCGTCTGTTACGACTTATGACAAAGAAGTTTTGCTAGATGCCGTTTTAAAAGGTCGCATTGAACCGGGGAAAGTCTTTACCAAACGCTTTACTTTGGATACGATTCAAGAAGCCTATGAAGCAATGGACAAGCGTGAAGCAATTAAGTCGTTGGTTATCATCGGACAATAACAAAAGAGGTCTTGAATGAATATTAAGAAAGTGAGTGAATTGACAGGGATAACGGCTGATACGATTCGGTATTATGAGCGGATCGGTTTCATTCCTCCTGTTCCACGAAATCAAGCAGGCATTCGGGATTTTAGCCAGCATGATATTGATATTTTGGAATTTGTCCGTTGCTTTAAAAAGGCTGGAATGTCCGTAGAAAGTTTGATTGATTATATTGGTTTGCTAGATAAAGGAGAGGTTAGTATTTCAGCTCGCTTGGCTATTTTACAAGATGAGAAAGAAAAATTGGAAGAGCGTGTCAATCAGCTACAGCAAACCTTATATCGTTTGAATTACAAAATTGAAAATTATAAAAAGAAGATTGTTCCTATAGAAAAAGAGCTTTTTGAAGAAAAAGGAGACGAATAATGGCAAAAAAACAAACAGCGGGTCGCGACAATCTAGGAGAATTTGCTCCTAAATTTGCAGAGTTAAATGATGATGTCCTCTTTGGACAAGTTTGGTCAAGAGAGGAAGAGCTGTCGCCTAAACTTCGTTCCATTGTGACAGTATCGGTTCTGATGACTGCTGGCAATTTCGAGCAGTTGGAACATCATCTAGCTTTCGCCAAGTCAAATGGGGTAACCAAGGAAGAAATAGCCGAAATCATTACCCATGCAGCCTTTTATATGGGTTGGCCTAAGGCTTGGTCTGCATTTAACCGTGCAAAAGAGATTTGGAAATAAAATATGTGAAAAATAGAACCTCTTGGCTTATAGTGAACTCCAAGTAGTATACTGTTTTTGAGAATTATCTACCCATTTATACAAGCACAACCTGTGATTACTGAAATAATGTTAATGTGAATTGCATTTACAAGTATTATGTATTGTGATTGATGTAAAGCGATATATAATTCTTCTATTTTAATAAGGAAACGGAGAAATAAAATGAGAACAACTGTCTTTATGAAGCCTGGTCAAGTAGCTGTCAAAGAAGTAGATATGCCAAAGATTATGGAAAAAGATGATGTGATTTTGCGAGTGGTTCGCACCTGTGTCTGTGGTTCGGATTTGTGGAATTATCGGGGGATGATGCTAAAGAAGAAGGCTCCATGAACTCTGGGCACGAAGTAATCGGTATCGTAGAAGAAGCAGGCGAAGACATTACGACTTTTAAAAAAGGAAATTTTGTCATTGCGCCATTCATTCATGGCTGTGGGCATTGTGCGGCTTGTGAAGCTGGATTTGAAGGGGATTGTCAAGGACATGCAATGAGTGAAAACTTCTCTGCTGGCTACCAAGCAGAATATGTTCGTTATCAATATGCAAATTGGTCATTGATTAAGATTCCGGAACAACCAAGTGATTATACGGAAGGCATGATTGCCAACTTCATGGCGCTTGCGGATGTGATGCCAACAGGTTACCACGCTGCGCGTGTAGCACATGTGAAAACAGGTGATACAGTTGCTATTGTTGGTGACGAAGCTGTTGGACTTTGTGCTGTTATTGCTGCAAAATTACGTGGTGCAAAACGCATTATCATCATGAGCCGTCATGAAGATCGTCAGAAATTAGCTCTTGAATTCGGTGCAACAGATATTGTTGCAGAACGTGGTGAAGAAGGGATTGCTAAGGTCAAAGAATTAACCAACGGTGCTGGCTGCGATGCTATTTTGGAATGTGTCGGAACGCATTTATCAACTGAGACCGCGATTGGAATTTCTCGCCCAGGTGCTGTTGTTGGACGCGTCGGTGTGCCTCATACAGGAGACATCAATATCGGTGACCACTGGATGGTCAACTTGGCAATGGCTGGCGGACCGGCTTCTTGTACAACTTATGACAAAGAAATCTTGCTAAAAGCAGTTCTAGATGGTCGAATCAATCCTGGTAAAGTTTTCACTCAATCTTACAAATTGGAAGACATTGACCAAGCCTACAAAGACATGGCTGACAGAAAAACGATTAAAGCCATGATTGTGATGAATTAAGAATTCCGAAAGAGGTTGGTAGAATCCGACCTCTTTTATGATTGGGAATGTTAGTCCAATAGTTCTCAAATACCTTCATTTTTGATAAAATAAAAGAAAAGCAGTTAAAAAGGGAGAAAGTCATGTCTTTAACCAGTCAGATTATTACAGCTGAATTTCCAGATTTAGAAAAAGTAGAGCAATTGAATATAGAAGCCTTTCCTGAGGAGGAGCGTGCACCGCTATCAGAGCTGCTACGCTATGGAGATGGAGAATTTTCTCATTTCTTTGCCTTTTATGATGAGAATGAATTTGTCGGTTTTGCCTTTTCAGTCTACAATGACAAAGCCTTTTATGTTAGCTTTTTTGCGATCATGCCTCATTTACGCAGCCACGGTTATGGTGGCAAAATTATTGATAAGTTGGTGGATTTTTATCAAAGAACCATGGTTTTAGAGGTAGAACGCCTTGACGAGCCTTGTGATAATCTGGAACAGCGAAAAGCTCGTATGGATTTCTACCAGCGAAACGGCTTTCGCTCTTCGCATGCCTACTTAGAATACGACGGTTTAAGCTTTGAAATTCTTTATAAAGGACCGTTTTTTGATGAAGAAGCCTACCGTGATATTTTCAAAAAAATCCAAGAAGACGGTTATTTTGAATTTGAAATCAAGCATGGTCATGGAAGAGACTGGGAGTAGCTGAGAAATTCTAGCAGATATTTCTATTTTTCATTGAAAGTTATACATAAAAAAACGAGCTGTTTATTTTGCTCGTTTTTTTATGTAATGAAGTTTAATGGATTTCTGGGAAGAGTTTAGCCAATATTTTAGGTGTAATGCTTTGACCGGGACCTTCTGCACAATAAGTGTGCATATACATAGAAGGATTGAAATTGAGCTCAATGCAGGTACAGTTAGGATTGTTTTTGCTGGCTGGAAGTGTGCTATTCGGGATAATTAAATCCACGCCACAGACCCAAGCTCCCATAGCAGCTGCCATTTCTGCTGCTAGTTCCTTATAGGAGGTGTGCATGGTTTCAGTCACATCTACTGAGTCTCCACCAGTAGAAATATTAGAATTACGGCGAAGAAAAACTTGAATTCCTTGCGGTAGGACATCATCTGCTTTATAACCTTGCTGGGCTAGCATGAGTAGCTCAATCTCCCCAAGATCAATCATTTCCAGTGGAGAGCGATGGTCGCGACCTCGTAGGGGATTGGTATTTTTAAAAGCTACCAATTCTCGAATAGTATGCTGACCGTCTCCTATAACGTTGGCTGCTAAGCGCAGAAGCACTGCCTCACATTTTCCGTCTAGGACAAAGAAACGGTATTCGGTTCCTGCGATAAATTCCTCAACAAGGATAGAGCTGTCCTCTGAAAAGGCAATCTCCAATGCTTTTTGGTAACTGTCTCGATTGGCAGGTGCTTGAAAAATAGAAATTCCTAACCCGAAATTGGTGGATTTGGGTTTGACAACAATCGGCTTATTTTTGATAAAGGGATAGTAAGCTATTCCTTCTTCCAGAGTGGAAAATTCGGCTCCAGCAGGAACAGGAAAGCCAGCAGCAGATAAAATTTTCTTAGTTACTGTCTTATTTGCCATCGCAAGAGGCACGATATAGTTGTCCTTTGAGGTCATATTGCCATTTTTGACATACTCGATATGATCTTTATGTTGAAGCTTTAAAAACTGGTCACTTTCGTCCAAGATTTCTACTTGCACCCCTTTTTGAATAGCGTCAAAGAGGAGCATTTGAGTGGAGAGTTCCATATTTTCATAGCCTTTTAGCGCATAATGTGCATGCCAAGCGTAGTTGTGGTATTCTTTGGCTTTTTCTAAACCAAAGGCTTCTAAAGACTGGTTTCGAAGATAAGGCAAGAGCTGAGCGGAAAGGGTCAGACTGGGGTCCGCAACTGCAGTTTTTACATGATGAAACAGGTCTTGATAATAGGAGCTTAATCCGAATTGGTGAATGACAGCTTGCATAGCTTCAAGGAGCAAATCGCTGTCAGCTTCAACAGGCAAAGGAGTCAGAGGGTGGCTGAGAGCTATTTTTTCATTTAGAGCATGAGCTTGCTCTAGGATCTCATCAGGGTATGCTATATCATCTAGCCAGAGCAAGGCAAGCAAAAAGAGATGAACCGTGTCCATGGTCTCTTGGCTGATTCCTAGCACTTCAAAAGGATTGAGGTCAAAACAGCGGAATTCCAAATAGGTAATTCCTTTTTCTAGGTAATGCCGATTTTCTTTTTGCCCACGGAAGCGGACGGGTGTGTAGCATTCTTTCTCGGCAATTAAATCGCCTTGTGCTACGTATTTCTCTATATCGCTTACATAAGACTCTAGTGAAGCATAGGAAATGTGAATCTTTTTATCGTTTACATATCCTAAATCACTGTTGCGGATAGAGCGTACAGGCTGAGAAATCTTTCTCGTCAAAAACCCTTCTTCAGCAATTGGTGCTGCCCCGTATAAATAGGTCAGAAACCAGCGGAACCGTAAAAAGTTTCGAGCCAATTTGAGATAGAGGTCATTTTTAAAAAGCCGAATATTTGGGTAATCACTGACCTTGAAAAGGACTTGAATCAAGTCTGTTCCTAATTCCACATTGTAGTGAATGCCTGAGATGGCTTGTAGCGTTTTTCCATATTTTTTCGCCAACCCCTCTCGATAATAGCGCTCAAAATCGTTTTCTAAATGAGCGATTTGAATTTCTGCTGGCGATAATTTTGGGGGCATAGAGAGTGGCCAAATCACTTCGTTTTTGGGAATGGTGCGTCCAGCTACATCGGTAATAGCAGTGAGAAAACGCCTTGCTTCTTTTGTAGAAGTTGCAATCGGGGTGATGAGTTCTAATTGCTGCTCACTAAAATCGGTCTGAATCGTCGGGTGAAAATTGCGGTTGCCAAATGCTTGGGGATGAGGAGTTTGAGCTAATTTTCCGTCTTGATTGATGCGCAAGCCCTCCCTTTCCAATCCGAAAGTAGCTTGTAAAATAGGTGCATCTGTTGCTAATTTTTCGAATAAGTGATTGATGTTCATGGGAAATACCTGTTTATTTTCTAATACTTTTAGTCTATTATAAAAATGCTCAGAAAACAAATTTCTACTACGTTTTCCGAACCTTTTTTAAAAGAAAACGATTCTATTTTAGATAGGATAAGAATTTTCCAAAAGAGGGGGACTCAAACTTCGTCATTTGCAAACAACTGCGATAGTCTTATCTTGAAAAAAGAAGGAATTTTTCTTATAATAAAGTGTAAGACATAATTGCGGGTGAAACTCCTGCCATGTAGACAAGAAAGGACGAGCGCTTAGCTCAGACAAAATTATGACATCAGTTGTAGTTGTAGGAACCCAGTGGGGAGATGAAGGAAAAGGAAAGATTACAGATTTCCTTTCAGCTAATGCCGAAGTTATTGCACGTTATCAAGGCGGAGATAATGCCGGTCATACCATTGTAATTGACGGTAAAAAGTATAAATTGCACTTGATTCCATCCGGTATTTTCTTCCCAGAGAAAATCTCTGTTATCGGAAACGGAATGGTAGTCAATCCCAAGTCTCTTGTAAAGGAATTGGCTTATTTGCACGAGGAGGGTGTCACGACAGATAATCTTCGGATTTCAGATCGAGCCCATGTTATCCTTCCTTATCATATCGAGTTAGATCGCTTACAGGAAGAAGCCAAAGGTGATCACAAAATCGGGACGACTATTAAGGGAATTGGTCCTGCTTATATGGATAAAGCAGCTCGCGTGGGAATCCGCATTGCGGATTTGTTGGATAAAGATATTTTCAGAGAACGTTTGGAGCGCAACTTAGCTGAAAAAAATCGTCTCTTTGAAAAACTCTACGACAGCACAGCTATCCAATTTGACGATATTTTTGAAGAATACTACGCATACGGTCAGCAGATTAAACAATACGTGACCGATACGTCGGTTATCTTGAACGATGCTCTCGATCAAGGTAAACGTGTCCTTTTTGAAGGAGCGCAGGGAGTTATGCTAGATATTGACCAGGGCACTTATCCATTTGTTACCTCTTCTAATCCTGTTGCAGGTGGTGTGACGATTGGTTCCGGTGTGGGTCCAAGCAAAATTGACAAGGTTGTTGGGGTTTGTAAAGCCTATACCAGTCGTGTTGGTGACGGGCCATTCCCGACAGAACTGTTTGATGAAGTAGGCAACCGCATTCGTGAAGTCGGGCATGAATATGGAACGACTACAGGGCGTCCTCGTCGTGTTGGTTGGTTTGATTCAGTTGTTATGCGTCACAGTCGCCGTGTGTCTGGGATTACCAACCTTTCTCTCAATTCCATTGATGTTTTGACGGGACTGGATACGGTTAAAATCTGTGTAGCTTACGACCTAGACGGAGAACGTATTGACCATTACCCGGCTAGTTTAGAGCAACTCAAACGCTGCAAACCAATCTATGAAGAATTACCAGGTTGGTCAGAAGACATTACAGGTGTTCGCAGTTTAGAAGAGTTGCCAGAAAATGCCCGCAACTACGTCCGCCGTGTGAGTGAACTTGTCGGTGTCCGCATTTCCACTTTCTCTGTTGGACCAGGTCGCGAGCAAACCAATATCTTGGAAAGTGTTTGGTCAAGTTTGTAATAGAAGCAGACAAAGCGGGTTTCGACTCGCTTTTTATTGACGCAATAAAAAAGTTTAAATAATGATTCTCTCTTAAGTTAATTTTAAGCCAGCTGGGTTATACTAAAATCATCAGATGAAGACCTCCTAACTTTATTTGATAGAAATCCTAAACTTTTTCATAATAATCTCCTGAAAGCCATCGAAAGGTGGCTTTTTTTATATTTTCAGGTTTATAACATGATATAATAAATGGAGAGCAAAGGAGATAAATAATGAACTTTACAGATTTATCTAATAAAGAGCAGGAAAAAATAATGATAAGTGAAATTATCAGGAATTTAAAAAAGCTAGGTGGCTATGCAACCAAACGAGAGTTGCTAGATGCTATTAAAAAGGGAGAAAATACGATAGAGGAGAAATTTTTTTGAGGAAGAAAAAGTGTCTTAAAAAAGTGGAAAAATTTATAAACCTAGTGATTACACTTTTAATTTTTCAGCCAAAAGTTTACTTACCACGGGCTATCTTTCTAAACCCAAGCAATCGACTTTTGAATTGACAGAATTAGGTAGAAAAGTGAAACTGGATGAGCATTTTGCTAGCGATATTCAACAGAAAGCCATTCAATTTTGGAAAAATGAGAAGAAGTCAAAACAATTCTTCAAGTTATCCTTTGAAAAGGAACTTAAACATTCACTAGATGACTCAAAAGAAAATTGGAGAGTTGAGTTGACAAGGGCTTTAAAATCTATGTCACCACAAAAATTTGAAACTTTTGCTCGTGGTCTAGTCAAGGAGATGGGTGTCAAACTAGATGAAAAAATTGGGGTTAGTTATACTAATGATGGTGGTTTAGATGGTTTTGGCTATATTACTAGTACAGATGACTTCAGAACCAATCGCGTAGCTATCCAAGCAAAGCGTTGGGAAAACAATGTTCCTTCTCCGGAGATTGATAAATTCCGCGGTGCAATGGATAAATACAATGCAGAATATGGTATTTTTATTACAACTTCTGATTTTTCAAGAAGTGCCATTGAAGCAGCTCGTCAAGGAACTAGAGTCATTACTTTAATTAATGGAGAAGATATTGCGGATCTAGTTGCCAAATATAAACTTCATGTCAGAGAAGTCACGACTTATGAATTAGGAGATTTTTATCATACAGAGGATTAGATGGTTAAAAGATGAACTATACAGTTGAAGAAAAAGAATTTTTTATGCGGGAGGCTTTGAAAGAAGCAAAAATTGCACTTGACCATGATGAAATCCCGATTGGTTGTGTCATTGTCAAGAACGGGGAAATTATCGGTCGTGGGCACAATGCGCGTGAGGAGCTGCAGCGAGCTGTCATGCACGCAGAAATAATGGCGATTGAAGAAGCCAACGCTTATGAAAAAAACTGGCGCTTGCTAGATACGACTCTATTTGTCACTATTGAGCCTTGTGTCATGTGTAGCGGTGCTATTGGTTTGGCTCGCATTCCGCAGGTTATCTACGGTGCAAAGAATCAAAAATTTGGTGCTGCCGGTAGCCTCTACGATATTCTAACAGATGAACGACTCAATCATCGAGTTGATCTTGAAAGTGGGATTTTGGAAGTAGAATGTGCTCAGATGATGCAAGACTTTTTTAGGAAGAGGAGACAAAAATGAGGCATTTTGTTAAGAAGGCTATGGTTTTATCCAGATAGTAGCAGAGTTAATGTTATTATTGTTAGATTAGCAATTTTTTGCTCTGAATATCTATTCTTTTTTGAGAAAAAGAAAATCTTAATTGGCATAGAAACGAGTTTATGGTATAATACTTATCGGAGCAACAATTCTGCGTGAAGCGGGTCAGGGGAGGAATCCAGCAGCCCTAAGCGAGTGTGAATTGTGTGCTCTTTTTTGCTTTGCAAAAACGAACATAAAAAGCGAAATGAAATATAGAAATAGTTTAGCAGGAGTGGGAATTATGCTCTTCAATAGTTATTCTAGAGTGCGGATTATAGTTTGCTGTTAGATAAAATTTGTTCATACTTAAAATTGAAAGCGTTTTTTTAACTTTTTCGGACTTATTATTTCCAGAATTTTCGCTATTTACGCAAACGATTGCTTTAAAGGTTGGTATGAGATTGCGATTTTTGAAAGTTAATTATAAAAAAACAATTTGGAAACGTTTTATTCAAGAAAATTGCTTGATAAAAAAGTAGTAAAGCGGTATCATAGTAGAGAAGAAAAATTGGAGGACTATAATGACACATATTCAGTTTAATTACTCAAACGTGCTTGGAAAATTTGTTGCACCGCATGAAGTAGATTACATGCAAACACAAGTTTCTGCGGCAGATGAACTGTTGCGCAAAGGAACTGGTGCAGGAAGTGACTTCCGTGGCTGGCTTGACCTTCCAGAAAACTATGACAAAGAAGAATTCGCTCGCATTTTGAAAGCGGCAGAACAAATCAAATCAGACAGCGATGTTTTGGTCGTGATTGGGATTGGTGGGTCATACCTTGGAGCAAAAGCAGCGATTGATTTCTTGAGCAATCATTTTGCAAACTTGCAAACCAAAGAAGAACGCAAAGCTCCACAAATCCTTTATGCTGGAAATTCTATTTCATCTACTTACCTTGCAGACTTGGTAGAATACGTTTCAGATAAAGATTTCTCAGTTAATGTGATTTCTAAATCAGGGACAACGACAGAACCTGCTATTGCTTTCCGCGTCTTCAAAGAACTTTTGATTAAAAAATATGGTGAAGCTGAAGCTAACAAACGTATCTATGCGACAACTGACCGCCAAAAAGGTGCAGTTAAGGTGGAAGCAGATGCCAATGGTTGGGAAACATTTGTGGTGCCAGATGACATTGGCGGACGTTTCTCTGTATTGACAGCAGTAGGACTTCTACCAATTGCAGCATCAGGCGCAGACATCAAAGCCCTTATGGAAGGTGCTAATGCTGCTCGTAAGGACTACACTTCAGATAAGATTGCAGAAAACGAAGCTTATCAGTACGCAGCTCTTCGTAACATCCTTTATCGCAAAGGCTATGCGACTGAAATTTTGGTTAACTACGAACCATCTCTGCAATACTTCTCAGAATGGTGGAAACAATTAGCTGGTGAGTCAGAAGGAAAAGACCAAAAAGGTATTTATCCAACATCTGCTAATTTCTCAACAGACCTTCACTCTCTTGGACAATTTATCCAAGAAGGTGCGCGTATTATGTTTGAAACAGTTGTCCGTGTGGACAAACCACGCAAAAACGTAACGATTCCTGAATTGGCAGAAGACTTAGACGGACTTGGCTATCTTCAAGGAAAAGATGTTGACTTTGTTAACAAGAAAGCGACAGACGGTGTACTTCTGGCTCATACTGACGGTGACGTGCCAAATATGTATGTAACACTTCCTGAGCAAGATGCCTTTACTCTTGGCTATACTATTTACTTCTTTGAGTTGGCTATTGCTATTTCTGGCTACTTGAATGCTATTAACCCATTTGACCAACCAGGTGTAGAAGCTTACAAGAAAAATATGTTTGCTCTTCTTGGAAAACCAGGATTTGAAGAATTGAGCAAAGAATTGAACGCTCGTTTGTAATTTGTATACAATGGAACGACTTCTGAAAAGGAGTCGTTTTTTATACGCCAAGCATATAATTGAGTGAAATTTTCACAAAAACAGAAGAAAAAGATAGAAAGAAAGCGCTTTATTGTGTATAATAAAAGCAGATTATACAACGGAGGCGTTTTATGTCACAAGAAACCTATATTATGGCGATTGACCAAGGGACAACCAGCTCGCGGGCGATTATTTTCAATAAAAAGGGTGAGAAGGTTGCCACGAGTCAAAAAGAGTTTACTCAGATTTTTCCACAGGCGGGCTGGGTTGAGCACAATGCAAATGAGATTTGGAATTCTGTGCAGTCGGTCATTGCAAATGCTTTTATTGAAAGTGGCATCAAGCCCACAGAGATTGAAGCAATCGGCATTACCAATCAACGGGAGACAACAGTTGTATGGGATAAAGAAACGGGCTTGCCCATTTACAATGCCATTGTTTGGCAGTCTCGGCAAACAGCTCCTTTAGCAGAAAAGCTCAAGCAAGATGGATATGTAGATTTCTTTCATCAAAAAACAGGTTTGATCATAGATGCTTATTTCTCTGCGACCAAGGTACGCTGGATTTTAGATCAGGTAGAGGGAGCGCAGGAACGTGCAGAGCGAGGAGAATTGCTCTTTGGTACGATTGATACCTGGTTAGTCTGGAAATTAACGGATGGTGCAGCTCATGTGACTGATTATTCCAATGCAGCGCGGACCATGTTATACAACATCAAGGATTTGAAGTGGGACGACGAGATTTTATCCTTGCTCAACATTCCTAAGGCTATGCTACCAGAAGTTCGCTCAAACTCAGAAATGTATGGCAAAACAGCACCTTATCATTTCTATGGCGGAGAAGTTCCGATTGCAGGAATGGCAGGCGATCAGCAAGCTGCTCTCTTTGGGCAATTAGCATTTGAGCCGGGAATGGTGAAGAATACTTATGGGACAGGCTCTTTCATCATTATGAATACTGGTCAGGAGTGCAATTTATCCAAAAATAATCTTTTGACGACCATTGGTTATGGGATAAATGGCAAAGTGACTTATGCTTTGGAAGGTTCGATTTTTATTGCGGGTAGTGCCATTCAGTGGCTTCGTGACGGTCTTCGTATGATTGCTAGCTCACCTGAGTCTGAGAGATATGCAAAAAAATCCACCAATGAAAATGAAGTATATGTTGTTCCAGCTTTTACAGGGCTTGGAGCGCCTTATTGGGATCCAGAAGCAAGAGGCTCTATTTTTGGATTGACGCGTGGAACGAGTAAAGAAGACTTTATCAAAGCAACTCTGCAATCCATTGCTTATCAAGTGCGCGATATCATTGACACCATGCAAATGGACACAGATACAGCTATCCAAGTCCTGAAGGTAGATGGAGGTGCTGCCATGAATGATTTCCTCATGCAGTTTCAAGCAGATATTCTGGGAATTGAATTAGCGCGTGCGGCAAATTTGGAAACGACAGCTCTTGGAGCAGCTTTTCTGGCAGGTCTTGCGGTTGGCTATTGGAAAGATATGGAAGAACTCAAAACATTAAATGCGGTTGGGGAAACATTCCAGCCAACTATGTCAGGGCTAGAGCGCCAAAAATTGTATAAAGGCTGGAAAGCAGCAGTTGCCGCAACACAGTTTTTCGCAAAAGAATCTAACAAATAGTTGAAAAATATAACTATGAATTACAAGTGTCGGTAATCATTTAGTATAAGATACGAGAAGAGGGATTAGGAGCCAATCTTAGTCGCTCTTCTTTACTTTACTAACTCTTTTAGCATTAAATTTTCAGACTAAGAGTGAATTACATGCGTTTTGTATCAGTTGGATAGAGTAAAATGGTGAATATGCCTGCTCTTATTGGTTTTTTTGAAAATTATGGTATAATAGATATAATTTTGGTAGATGGAGTTGAGTTTTGAAGAAAAGCTATCGCGTCAAGAGCGAGAAAGATTTTAATGCGATTTTCAAAAGTGGGCAAAGTTTTGCCAACAGAAAATTCGTCATTTATACATTAGAAAAGAAGCAAAAACACTTTCGAGTAGGAATATCTGTCAGTAAAAAACTGGGAAATGCAGTAATGCGCAACAAGATTAAGCGCCGTATTCGACACGTTTTGATAGCTCATCAAGCAGAGCTAGCGACCCTTGATTTTGTCGTCATTGCACGGAAAGGTGTAGAATTTCTGACCTATCAAGAATTGGAACAAAATTTACTTCATGTACTAAAAATAGCAAAAATTTATCAGGAAGGTTTGAGTTGTGAAAAAGAAAAGTAAGTTGGCGGGGCTTTTAGTTCTGGCTTTGCTCATTTTAACTGCATGTGGAACGAGTGAGGTCACAGCGAGTTCGCCAGATTTATGGGAAAGATTTGTGTATTTCTTCGCCGTAACGATTCGGTTTCTCTCCTTTAACGGAAGTACGGGGATTGGGATTATCCTCTTCACTTTAATTATTCGAACGGTTCTTCTGCCAGTTTTCCAATTGCAGATCAATGCTTCTCGGAAAATGCAGGAAGCCCAGCCGTTAGTGAAAGAATTGCAGGCAAAATATCCGGGACGCGACATGGAAAGTCGCAGTCGTTTAGCTGAAGAAACTCAAAAGCTGTATAAGGAATTAGGAGTAAAACCGTCGGCATCATTTTGGCCTTTGCTCATTCAAATGCCTGTGTTGATTGCCTTGTATCATGCTTTGACGCGTGTTGAATTTCTCAAAGTAGGGCATTTTCTCTGGCTGAATCTGGGTGCGACAGACCCTTATTATATTTTGCCGGTTTTAGCAGCTGTTTTCACCTTTTTGAGTACTTGGTTGAGCAATAAAGGAATGGCGGAACGCAATGGCTTGATGACAGGAATGATGTTTATCATGCCGCTGTTTGTTTTCTTCTTTGCCATGAGTGTAGCAAGTGGGGTTGCTTTATATTGGAGCACATCGTATGCGTATCAGGTGTTCCAAACGCTTTTACTAAGCAATCCGTATAAAATCATTGCAGAAAGAGAAGCGAAAGCGACTGCTGAGCGGGAACGTGAAGAAAAGAAAAAACGTGCTTATCGTAAAGCACAAAAAAAGAGAAAGTAAGGAGGCACTTGTATGGTATTATTTACAGGAGCGAGTGTTGAAGAAGCCATTCAAAATGGCTTGCGCGAGTTAGATATTCCACGGATGAAAGCACATATCAAAGTGATTTCTCGTGAGAAAAAAGGATTTTTAGGATTATTTGGCAAGAAATTAGCCCAAGTTGATGTGGAACCTATTAACGAAACAACTGTAGTAAAAGCTAACCAAAAAGCTGTCAAAGGTGTTCCGGAAGCAATCAACGCTCAAAATGAGCCCGTTAAAAGCGTGAGTGAAGCAACTGTTGACTTAGGACATGTTGTTGCAGCCATTAAAAAAATCGAAGGAGAAGGCAAAGAAATCTCAGATGATGTCAAAGCTGAAATTTTGAAGCACGAAAAAGAAGCCAGCACGATTCTTGAAGAAACAGGCACAATTGACTTATTGAAAGATAGTGACATCGTAAATTTTCAAAAATCGGTCGCTCAAGAAGAAAAGACAACTGACAAGATTATTTCTTTTGACCAGGCTGTAGAAAAGCGCTCGGAAGTCCAACCGATAGCTGAAGAGCCGGCTGATTTTGAAGATTTGGGCATTCAAGTGGAAGAAAATTATGATGTTGAAGAAGTTGTTGCGAGTGTGACGGGCTATGTGCAAAACATCGTGGACGAAATGGATGTTGAAGCTAGCATTGCAAGTGCTCATAATCGTCGGACAATCAATATGCAGATTGATACCAATGAGCCTGGTCGCATTATTGGCTATCACGGAAAAGTGCTGAAAGCTCTTCAATTGTTGGCACAGAATTATCTTTATAATCGCTATTCTAAGAGTTTTTACATTTCTATCAATGTCAATGATTATGTAGAACATCGAGCAGAAGTTCTACAAAGCTACGCTCAGAAGCTAGCTGATCGTGTGTTGGAATACCAACATAGTCAAAAAACCGACCCTATGTCTAACAATGAGCGGAAAATTATTCACCGAATTATTTCTAAAATGGACGGGCTTACCAGCTATTCAGAGGGTGACGAACCAAACCGTTATGTTGTTGTGGATATTGACAGTGAATAATAAACTAAGGACTGAGAAGAATTTCTTTTCAGTCTTTCTTTCCGTTTAGTCCACTAATTGACGTGCTTGAGATTGAGAAGAAAGGAGCTTACATGTCTATTTTTCCAGCTATTGAAACTTACTTAGCATTACAAGGACATAAATATATTTCTCCTGATAAAGCGGGAGAATTGAGAGAAATGATGCTTGATTTCAAACAGAAAGGTCAGGCAGCACGCGCGGAATTTTCGGACTTGGTTAAGCAATTTCAAAGATTTTATCCAAAATTAACTCTGGAGCGTACCAGCAACTGGATGAATCAAGCTCAAATTTTGCGTCCCCATTTTTGGAACTACTTGCGCGGTTGTGGCGATGTCACAGAACCAATGTTTGCCCTTCGCTTATATGGGAATCCGAAAGACTTTGGGGTGTCGCTAGAAGTTAGTTTTATTGAGCGTAAGAAAGATGAGACCAGTCTGACCAAGCAAAATCGGGTCTTGCAGGTGCCAATCGCAGTTCCAGTTTATTATTTGGCTCAAATAAATGGAGTCAGTCAACGATTTACTGGAACAGAAGAAAATCGGAAGTATTTGAGCCAACAAGTAAAAACAGGGCAAGTCCGTAAAGTCTTAGTAAAATACGATGTGGATTTAGCCCAAGCTACTTCAATCAGGCAAGTGTTGGATAAGCTTCAGGCTACTATGACAACTCTCATTCCGTTCTATGAGGCAACCAGAGAATTGTACGAGGTTTAGACAAACTTTCTTGAGGCTTTAGCAAAAACAATTTCGCGCTGCTATTGACAAAAGGCGTAGAATCATATAGAATAATAAAGTATGTTTAGTAACTGATCACAATAGCCGGCTAAACGAATACAAGAATCTAAGAGGAGGTATTCAAAGTGAAACGTACTTATCAACCAAGTAAAATCCGTCGTGCGCGCAAACATGGTTTCCGTCATCGTATGGCAACTAAAAATGGTCGTCGCGTACTTGCAAGCCGTCGTCGTAAAGGACGCAAAGTTTTGGCTGCATAATCCAAACGAATACAAAATGAAGAACCAACGGAAACTCGAGACCGCTGGTTTTTTGTTTGAGAACAAAGGGACAATCTGCATTTGCTCAGAGATTTTGATATAATAGAAACTGATATAAAGAGGAATGAATGATGAAAATTTTTGATACGCATACACACCTCAACGTGGACAATTTCGCAGGAAAAGAATCTGAAGAAATTGCTTTTGCACGCGAGTTAGGTGTCACAAAGATGAATATTGTGGGATTTGATGCAGAAACCATTGAAAAGTCGCTTGCGCTGTCTCGTCAATATGATGAGCTTTACAGTACGATTGGCTGGCATCCGACAGAGGCCGGTTCTTACACGCAGGAAGTGGAGGACATGCTTGTCAGTCATTTGCATGATCCCAAAGTTATTGCCCTTGGTGAAATTGGATTGGATTATCATTGGATGACAGCACCGAAAGAGACGCAAGAGCAAGTTTTTCGACGGCAGATTCAATTGTCAAAAGATCTTGACTTGCCTTTTGTAGTGCACACTCGTGATGCCTTGGACGACACATATGAGATTATTAAAAGTGAAGGTGTAGGTTCATGTGGCGGCATTATGCACTCTTATTCAGGTTCTTTGGAAATGGCAGAGCGTTTTATCCAACTTGGTATGATGATTTCATTTTCGGGTGTGGTCACGTTTAAGAAGGCTGTAGATGTGCAGGAAGCTGCGCAAAATCTCCCTTTGGACAAAATCCTAGTTGAAACGGACGCACCTTACTTAGCTCCTGTTCCAAAACGTGGTCGTGAAAATCGGACGGCTTATACTCGCTATGTTGTAGATAAGATTGCAGAGCTTCGTGGCTTGATGTCAGAAGAAGTTGCGCAAGCGACCTATGAAAATGCGCTGCGAATATTTAATTTGAAAGAAGATTGATGAAAGAAAAAATTTCTCAAGTCATCGTTGTAGAAGGTCGAGATGATACAGCTAACCTCAAACAATACTTTGACGTAGAAACTTATGAAACGAGAGGGTCTGCGATTTGTCAAGAAGATATAAAGCGCATCAAACGCCTTCATAATCTGCATGGAGTGATTGTTTTTACTGACCCAGATGTCAATGGTGAGCGGATTCGTAGAATGATTATGACAGAGATTCCTAGCGTTCAGCATGCTTTTTTAAAGCGCAATGAGGCAGCTCCTAAGTCTAAAAGTAAAGGAAAATCATTAGGTATTGAGCATGCTTCTTATGAAGATTTGAGGACAGCTCTTTCGCAGGTGACTAAGAATTTTGGGAAAACGACTGATTTTGACATTACGCGCTCAGATTTGATTCGCTTAGGATTTCTAGCTGGAAATGATAGCCGCAAACGTCGTGAGTTTTTAGGTGAAGAACTCCGTATTGGCTATTCAAATGGGAAACAATTGCTTAAACGCTTGGAATTATTTGGGATTGGATTGACAGATGTTGAAAATGTAATGAAAGAGTACGAAAGGAAGCGAGATGGCAAATAGAAGTTATATTTATTTTAAAAACGGAGATGAGGTACGTGTTTTAGCGGAGGGAATTTATACGATTCCTTATTTCTGGCAACTATTTTGGGGTGAAGAAGAGCTGCAAGCGGCTATTGATTTGTGGCAAAAAGCAGAAGAGCTTGAAAAAGAAGATAAAGAGAAGACAGAAGAATTTTATCGGACACAGGATACGGGGATTGCTCTTTCTGATGAAAACTTTCATCAGAATGCTCGTCGCAATCGCTCCTTTTTAGAGCAGCATGCTCCACAGACTTTGCAATTGTACGATGACTTTGTGTGTTACATTACTGCAAATATCAAAGAGGGCGATACGCTAGGATTTGACGTTTTAGAAATTATTTCTATGGACGAGTTGCCTATTGCTTCTGACAAACTTTTAAAAAATGTCCGAGCTATTCAGCAAAATCGACCAGAAGATTTAGATTTTTCTTTAGCGAACGAGGATTTGCTTGGGATAGCTATGGGTTTCCCAGATGATTATGCTTCAGACATGCTGCCAGTAGATAATATTCTAAATTCGGTTGCTTACCAAGATGAGTTGAAGAAGCGGCAAAATCAAGAAAGCAAGCAGGCAGATAATGTGATTGAATCCGATTCAAAAGGTAACAAACGCCGGATTCATCCAGCATTTTGGATTTTGCTTGTGCTAGGAATTATGCGGATTTTATATATTTTATTCAGCTAACAGATAGAAAAGAGATTTATGAGAATTGCGGATTATAGTGTGACGCGAGCTATTTTAGAGCGTCATGGCTTTACTTTTAAAAAATCATTCGGTCAGAACTTTCTGACGGATACCAATATTTTACAAAAAATTGTGGACACAGCTGAGATTGATGAGAATGTTAATGTTATCGAAATCGGACCAGGCATCGGAGCTCTAACTGAGTTTTTGGCAGAAAATGCAGCCGAAGTTATGACTTTTGAAATTGATGAGCGCTTGGTGCCGATTTTGGCAGATACTTTGCGGGATTTTGACAATGTGCGCGTGGTCAATGAAGATATTCTTAAGTCAGACTTGCAAGCCCGAATCAAGGAATTTGCTAATCCAAATCTTCCTATCAAAGTGGTGGCCAACCTGCCCTACTATATTACCACTCCTATCCTCATGCACTTGATTGAGAGTGGCATTCCTTTTAGTGAATTTGTCGTGATGATGCAGCGAGAAGTGGCTGATCGTATCTCGGCGCAACCCAATAGTAAATCTTATGGCAGTTTGTCAATAGCGGTGCAGTATTATATGACCGCCAAGGTCGCTTTTATCGTACCACGAACAGTCTTTGTTCCTGCTCCAAATGTGGATTCGGCTATCCTCAAGATGGTCCGCAGAGACCAGCCAGCAGTTGAGGTCAAAGATGAGTCATTATTCTTCAAAGTCTCAAAAGCTAGCTTTACTCACCGCCGGAAAACCCTCTGGAATAATCTGACCAGTTATTTTGGGAAGTCTAATGAAGTCAAAACAAAGCTAGAGTCCGCTTTGGACAATGCTGAGTTATCTCCAAGTGTACGAGGAGAAGCGCTTGATTTGCAAGAATTTGCACGTTTAGCAGACAGCTTATATGACGAAGGGTTCAGATAAGTTGAATAATATTGTAAACAAAAAGCCTCACTAAGTTCGTCTTAGTGAGGTTCTTTATAAGGAAAGGACGGGATTTGAACCCGCGCATGAATAAAATCCATTTGCCGGATTTCGAGTCCGGTGCCGTACCAAGCTGGGCCACCTTTCCAAAATTTAGAATAAGCAATTTTTGAATGGGCTCGATAGAAGCATTCAAAATAGGCTATTTCGTTTTAGGCGAGAAGACAAAGCGCAGCATAAGCTGCAATACCAAAACACCTAACAAAATAAAAATGCGGAAAAAGGGATTTGAACCCTCACGTCCGAATGGACACATGCGCCTGAAGCATGCGCGTCTGCCGTTCCGCCATTTCCGCTCGGTATCTATTATACCACATTAGAAACGTTTTTCATCATTTTTTTTTGCACTGAAAAGCAAAATACTGGTTTTTTTGTTATAATGAACTTATTAAGCGTTAAAGGAGTCCATTTGAAAGGAACAATTGTGAAAGCCTTGGCTGGCTTCTATTATGTAGAGTCAGAAGGCAAGGTGTATCAGACCAGAGCCAGAGGGAATTTTCGTAAGAAAGGTCAAACTCCCTATGTGGGAGATGAGGTCGAATTTTCTGCTGAGAAAGATTCTGAAGGATACATTTTAAAAATAGCAGAGCGAAAAAACAGTCTAGTGAGGCCGCCCATCGTTAATATCGATCAGGCTGTCGTGATAATGAGTGCCAAAGAGCCAGATTTTAATCCCAATCTTTTGGATCGGTTCTTAGTTCTTTTGGAGCAGAAAGCCATTCATCCGATTATTTATATCAGTAAATTGGATTTGTTGGAGGACGACAAAGAGCTAGATGCTTTTCTTGATGTTTACCAAGCGATTGGTTATGATACTGCCAAAACAGTCGCAGAACTGTTGCCATTTTTGACAAGTAAAAAGACGGTTTTCATGGGGCAGACAGGAGTTGGCAAATCCACTTTGCTCAATAAAATCGCACCAGATTTGCAATTAGAAACAGGTGAGATTTCAGAGAGTCTAGGTCGCGGTCGTCATACGACACGAGCTGTCAGTTTTTACACTCTTAATGGAGGAAAACTTGCGGATACTCCGGGATTTTCTTCCTTGGATTACGAAGTGGACAATGCGGAGGATTTAAACCGAGCATTTCCTGAAATTGCCGAAGTCAGTCGTGGCTGCAAATTCCGAACGTGTACTCATACGCATGAACCGAGCTGTGCAGTGAAACCTGCTGTTGAAAATGGAACAATTGCAGCCTTTCGATTTGAAGATTACCTGCAATTTTTGAGTGAAATTGAACATCGTCGTGAAACCTATAAAAAAGTAGTTAAAAAGCAGCCTAAATGAGGAGGAAGCCAAATGAAATCATATAAAATTGCACCGTCTATTTTAAGTGCAGACTATGCAAACTTTGAATCAGAATTGAAAAAATTAGAAGCCACAGGGGCAGATTACGCTCATATTGATATTATGGACGGACATTTTGTACCCAATATCAGCTTCGGTGCGGGTGTGGTAGCGAGCATGCGACCACATAGTAAGTTGGTGTTTGATTGTCATCTCATGGTCTCCAATCCAGAACACCATATTGAAGATTTTGCTCGTGCGGGTGCAGATATTATCAGCATCCACGCTGAAGCAACACCACATATTCACGGAGCTTTGCAAAAGATTCGGGCAGCTGGTGTCAAGGCAAGTGTTGTTATCAATCCGGGAACGCCTGTTGAAGCGGTGAAAAACGTACTTAATCTAGTTGACCAAGTCTTAGTAATGACTGTCAATCCGGGCTTCGGTGGACAAGCTTTTCTACCAGAAACAATGGATAAAGTACGCGAATTAGTCGTTTTGAGAGAAGTGAACCAACTAGACTTTGATATTGAAGTAGACGGTGGTATTGATGATGAAACCATTGGCATTGCCAAAGAAGCTGGTGCCAATGTCTTTGTGGCAGGTAGTTACGTTTTCAAAGGTGATGTCGCTCATCAGGTTCAAACCTTGAAAGAAGCATTGCATGATTAAAATTGCTCTCTTTGCTGGTGGGACGATAGATAATTTTCAAATGGATTTTGACCTCTTTATCGGGGTAGATAGGGGAAGCTTGTTTCTCATTGAACAAGGCATTTGCCCAGATTTAGCGGTCGGTGATTTTGATTCTGTTTCGGAGGAAGAGTTGGCTTTGATTTGTTCTCAATCGAAAGAGGTACTTCAAGCACAACCTGAAAAAGATGATACGGATTTAGAGTTGGCTGTCAAAGCTGTTTTTGCACGTTCTCCACAGGCGCAAGTGACGATTTTTGGTGCTTTTGGCGGGCGCTTGGATCATACTTTGGCAAATATTTTCTTGCCGAGTAATCCAGAAATTACTCCTTATATGCAGCAAATTCGACTGCACAATGCACAAAATCAGCTCTGCTATTGTCCTCAAGGGCGGCACGAGGTAAAGCCAGTAGCTGGTATGAACTATTTAGCTTTTATGCCTGCGGACAATAGTCGGTTGAGCATTGAAGGCGCCAAATATCCTTTAAACGAATCCAATTATTTTTTCAAAAAAGTGTATGCTTCTAACGAATTTATAGATGAGCCCGTTTTTTTAGAGTGCCAATCAGGTTATGTTATTATCATTTATAGCAAAGACAGGAGTTAGTATGGAGTTTGTAATCATCTTCTTATTGCTGGGAAATCTTATTGTGACCTTTCTTTTGTGGCAAAAGAATCAGCAACAGACAGATCAAGCGAAGAAGATTTTTGAAGATCAAGCCGATCAGTTATCTGATCAGTTGGATTATCGTTTTGAACAGGAGCGGCAGCAGAGCCTTTTAGCACAGCAACAGCTGGAATTAACTCTGGGAGATCGTTTGGGAGAGGTGCGCACGGATTTACATCGAAATTTAACAGAAATGCGGTTAGAGATAAGCGAGAATCTAACCAAAAATCGTGATAAGACAGACGAACGAATGCGTCAGATTCAGGAGTCAAATGACCGTCGTTTAGAACAAATGCGCCAAACAGTAGAAGAAAAATTAGAGAAAACGCTGCAGACGCGGTTGCAAACCTCCTTTGAAACGGTTTCTAAACAGTTGGAGTCAGTCAATCGTGGTCTAGGCGAGATGCAACATGTAGCGCGTGATGTGGGCACTCTAAATAAAGTGCTCTCCAATACCAAAACGCGTGGAATTTTAGGTGAATTGCAACTCGGTCAGATTATTGAAGATATTATGACACCGAGCCAGTACGAACGCGAATTTGCGACAGTTGCAGGCTCTAGTGAACGCGTAGAGTACGCGATTAAATTACCGGGGCAAGTAGAAAAAGAATACATTTATTTGCCAATTGATTCCAAGTTTCCGCTTGCTGACTACTATCGCTTAGAGGATGCTTATGAGTCAGGAAACAAAGAAGAGATTGATTTGTACCGCAAGTCTTTGTTGGCTAGTGTCAAACGTTTTGCCAAGGACATCAATAAGAAATATTTAGCGCCTCCTGCAACAACAAACTTTGGCGTGATGTTTTTACCAACGGAAGGGCTTTATTCAGAAGTCGTTCGCAATCCGGAATTCTTTGACAGTTTGCGTCGAGACGAGCAGATTGTGGTCGCAGGACCATCTACGTTGTCTGCCCTACTCAATTCGCTTTCGGTCGGTTTTAAAACGCTCAACATTCAAAGAAGTGCAGATGACATCAGCAAGGTTTTGGGCAATGTCAAATCAGAATTTAATAAATTTGGTGGCATTTTGCTCAAGGCGCAAAAACATTTGCAACACGCTTCTGGCAATATTGATGAATTGCTGACGCGCAGAACCAATGCTATCGAGCGAACTTTGCGCCATATTGAAATTTCGGACAAGTCGGACTTAAATGGTCTGCTAGATTTCCAAGATGAAGAGGAAGAATATGAAGATTAACCAAATGAAAAAAGACGAGCTGTTTGAGGGATTTTATCTCATCAAATCCGCTGAACTACGTCAGACAAGGGCTGGAAAAAATTATTTGGCATTTACCTTTCAAGATGATACGGGAACGATTGAAGGAAAATTATGGGATGCTCAACCTCACAATGTAGAAGAATTTATTGCTGGAAAAGTCGTGCACATGCAAGGGCGCAGAGAAGTGTATAACAACACCCCTCAAGTCAATCAAATTACCTTGCGATTGCCTAAAGTTGGCGAGCCAAACAATCCAGCTGATTTTAAGGAAAAACCACCAGTTGATGTCCAAGAACTACGTGAATATCTGGCACAAATGATCTTCAAAATTGAAAATCCAGTTTGGCAGCGTGTGGTGCGGGCTTTGTATGCTAAATACGATAAAGAATTTTACTCCTATCCAGCAGCGAAAACCAATCACCACGCTTTTGAGGCAGGACTTGCTTTTCATACAGCTACAATGGTGCGGCTGGCAAATGCCATTGGTGAGATTTACTCGCAATTAAATAAGAGCTTGCTCTATGCAGGAATTATGCTCCATGATTTAGCAAAGGTGCTGGAATTGACAGGTCCAGAGCAAACAGAATACACCGTTCGAGGCAATCTCATCGGACACATCGCTTTGATTGATGAAGAAATAACAAAGGTGTTGGCAGAATTAAAAATTGACGACACTAAAGAAGATGTCATTGTTCTCCGTCATGTTTTGCTAAGTCATCACGGTTTGTTGGAATACGGTAGTCCAGTGCGTCCGAAAATCATGGAAGCTGAAATTATCCACATGATTGATAATTTAGATGCGGAAATGATGATGATGACTTCGGCTCTAGCCTTGGTTGGCGAGGGTGAGATGACCAATCGAATCTTTGCTATGGACAACCGCTCTTTCTATAAGCCTAATTTTGATAAGTAAAAAACGAAAAACGAATGTTATTGCAAAAATAATGTTCGTTTTTTGGACTGATTATGATATAATGAAGAAAATAAAATAAATTGGTGAAAAAATGAAATTAAGAAGAAGTGAACGCATGGTAGTCATTTCTAACTACCTAATCAATCATCCGTACGAATTAACAAGTCTCAATACATTTGCTGAAAAGTATGAGTCCGCAAAATCTTCCATTTCCGAAGATATTGTCATTATCAAACGTGCTTTTGAAGAAATGGAAATCGGGCATATCGAAACCATTACAGGAGCAGGAGGAGGCGTTATTTTTACTCCTTCTATCTCGGATAAAGAAGCTAGAGCAATGGTGGAAGACCTCCGTACGAAATTGTCTGAAAGCAATCGAATTTTACCCGGTGGCTACATTTACTTATCGGATTTGCTGAGTACGCCTTCTATTTTAAACAACATTGGACGCATTATTGCCAAGACGTTTCGAAATCAAAAAATTGATGCCGTAATGACTGTTGCCACAAAAGGAGTGCCGTTGGCAAATGCAGTGGCAAATGTGTTAAATGTTCCATTTGTCATTGTGCGCCGCGACTTGAAAATCACAGAGGGTTCAACGGTTAGTGTCAATTATGTGTCTGGTTCAAGTGGTGACCGTATTGAAAAAATGTTTTTGTCGAAACGCAGCCTGAAAGCTGGAAGCCGTGTGTTAATCGTAGATGATTTCTTAAAAGGTGGCGGAACAGTCAATGGCATGATTAGTCTTTTACGAGAATTTGATTCGGAATTGGCTGGTGTAGCGGTCTTCGCGGAAAATGCACAGACAGAACGTGAACATTTGGATTACAAATCATTGTTGAAAGTGACAGCTATTGATGTGAAGTCCAACAAAATCAGCGTAGAAGTTGGGAATATTTTTGACAAATAGATGAGGTGAAAATTTGAAAAATATATTGGATAAATTGGATCAAAGCTCCTTGTGGCTGAGAGTTTCGATTGTTACAGTTTTGGCACTCATTCTTGCTGCGGGATTATTTTTCGTTAAAAAGCAAGATGACGCGGCGCGTGCAGCCGCTCCGACTGTAAGACGAACAGTTTCAACGTCAAAAACCTCAGAGTCGAAAGCAGAAAAGGACAAAAAAGAACAAGCGAAAATTGTGCAAGAAGCAGAAGAGGCTGTTAAAAAACTGGAAGCGGAGCAGACAACAGCTAATGTAACAGCTGCTCAGGAAAAAGTAGATAAGGTAAAAGACGAAACACAAAAGACTCAATTTCAACAGCGGATTAAGGCAGTCAGTGATGCGATTGCGGCGCGTGCAGCTAGCGAAGCAGCTGCTACAGAAAGTCAAAATGCTGTGACGCCTCAAACAGATGCAGGGCAAACGTACCAACAAACTTATCAACAAACTTATCAACAAACTTATCCTCAAACCTATCAAGCGCCAGCAACTTCAGCTACCACAGGACAGGCTGAGACCAATTCAGCTCAAACTCCAGCCGCAAATACTACGGGGCAGTAACTGGGATTTCAATAGGAAAACTATAAAAAATATATTGACAAAGAAAGTGCCGTCGTGTTATACTAATAGACGGTACTTTTTACTTTTGGTCTCTCAAAAGTGTACAGAGACGTGCTGACAAATGTTGCAAAAGTACACGCAGATGATAGCTGTCACCAAGTGTATCATCACCAAAATTAAAAAAATACAGGAGAAATGTAGATGCCTACAATTAACCAATTGGTTCGCAAACCGCGTAAATCAAAAGTAGAAAAATCTAAATCACCAGCTTTAAACGTTGGTTATAATAGTTTGAAGCGTGTCCCTACTCGTGAAAACTCACCACAAAAACGTGGTGTAGCAACTCGTGTTGGTACTATGACACCTAAAAAACCTAACTCAGCTCTTCGTAAATTTGCTCGTGTACGTTTGAGCAACTTGATCGAAGTGACTGCATATATCCCAGGTATCGGACATAACTTGCAAGAACACAGTGTTGTGCTTCTTCGTGGTGGACGTGTAAAAGACCTTCCAGGGGTACGTTACCATATCGTTCGTGGTGCACTTGATACTGCAGGTGTAACTGATCGTAAACAAGGCCGTTCTAAATACGGTACGAAAAAACCAAAAGCATAAGGAAAGGGGATAAAGATCAATGAGTCGTAAAAACCGTGCGCCTAAGCGCGAAGTATTGCCAGATCCGCTCTACAATTCAAAATTAGTGACACGTCTTATCAACCGCGTTATGCTTGATGGGAAACGTGGTACAGCAGCTTCAATCGTATATGGTGCTTTTGAACAAATCAAAGAAGCTACTGGAAATGATGCACTTGAAGTATTTGAAACAGCTATGGAAAATATCATGCCTGTACTTGAAGTACGTGCTCGCCGTGTTGGTGGTTCTAACTACCAAGTCCCAGTTGAAGTTCGTCCAGAACGTCGTACAACTCTTGGACTTCGTTGGTTGGTAACTATTTCACGTTCACGTGGAGAACACACTATGCAAGATCGCCTTGCAAAAGAAATCATGGATGCAGCTAACAATACTGGTGCAGCTGTTAAAAAACGTGAAGATACTCACCGTATGGCTGAAGCTAACCGTGCTTTTGCTCACTTCCGCTGGTAAGATTGCTTCTCTTTTTAGAGAATTGCAAAAGCTCTTTCCAAGGCTTAGTACTCTTACTAATTAGCATGAGTAATCAACAAGCGGGTAGGATTTGCCTACTCGCTTTTCTTAAAATATGTTATAATAAACTGTAAATAAAATAATAGGAGAAACAACCAAATGGCTCGCGAATTTTCACTTGAAAAAACTCGTAACATCGGTATCATGGCTCACGTCGATGCTGGTAAAACAACAACGACTGAACGTATTCTTTACTATACCGGTAAAATCCATAAAATTGGTGAAACACACGAAGGTGCTTCACAAATGGACTGGATGGAACAAGAACAAGAACGTGGTATTACCATTACATCTGCTGCAACAACAGCACAATGGAAAGATTACCGTGTCAACATTATCGACACACCAGGACACGTGGACTTCACAATTGAAGTACAACGTTCCCTTCGTGTATTGGATGGTGCCGTAACTGTCCTTGACTCACAATCAGGTGTTGAACCTCAAACGGAAACAGTTTGGCGTCAAGCAACTGAATATGGTGTTCCACGTATCGTATTTGCTAACAAAATGGATAAAATTGGTGCTGACTTCCTTTATTCAGTAAGCACTCTTCACGATCGTCTTCAAGCAAATGCTCATCCAATTCAATTACCAATTGGTGCAGAGGACGACTTCCGTGGAATCATTGACTTGGTTCGCATGAAAGCTGAAATCTATACAAATGACCTTGGAACAGATATTCTTGAAGAAGATATTCCAGCAGATTACCTTGAACAAGCTCAAGAATGGCGTGAAAAATTGGTCGAAGCAGTTGCTGAAACTGATGAAGATTTGATGATGAAATACCTTGAAGGTGAAGAGATTACTGAAGCAGAATTGAAAGCTGCAATCCGTAAAGCAACGATCAATGTTGAATTCTTCCCAGTTCTTGCTGGTTCTGCCTTCAAGAACAAAGGTGTTCAAATGATGCTTGATGCAGTTATTGACTATCTTCCAAGCCCACTTGATATTCCAGCTATTAAAGGTGTAAACCCAGATACAGACGAAGAAGAAACTCGTCCAGCTTCTGATGAAGAACCATTTGCAGCACTTGCTTTCAAGATTATGACGGACCCATTTGTAGGTCGTTTGACATTCTTCCGTGTTTACTCAGGTGTCTTGAACAGCGGTTCATACGTATTGAATACTTCTAAAGGGAAACGTGAACGTATCGGACGTATCCTGCAAATGCACGCTAACCACCGGAATGAAATCGAAACAGTTTACTCTGGTGACATTGCTGCGGCTGTTGGTTTGAAAGATACTACAACTGGTGACTCATTGACAGATGAAAAGGCAAAAATTATCCTTGAATCTATCGAAGTTCCAGAACCAGTTATCCAATTGATGGTTGAACCTAAGTCAAAAGCTGACCAAGATAAGATGGGTATTGCCCTTCAAAAATTGGCTGAAGAAGATCCAACTTTCCGCGTTGAAACTAACGTTGAAACTGGTGAAACAGTTATCTCTGGTATGGGTGAACTTCACTTGGATGTCCTTGTAGACCGTATGCGTCGTGAATTCAAAGTTGAAGCAAACGTAGGTGCTCCTCAAGTATCTTATCGTGAAACTTTCCGTGCACAAACATCAGCACGTGGATTCTTCAAACGTCAATCAGGTGGTAAAGGTCAATTCGGTGATGTTTGGATTGAATTTACTCCAAATGAAGAAGGAAAAGGATTCGAGTTTGAAAATGCTATCGTTGGTGGTGTCGTTCCACGTGAATTCATCCCAGCTGTAGAAAAAGGTTTGATTGAGTCAATGGCAAACGGTGTTCTTGCTGGTTACCCAATCGTTGACGTGAAGGCAAAACTGTATGATGGTTCATACCACGATGTCGACTCATCAGAAACAGCCTTCAAAGTTGCTGCCTCTCTTGCTCTTAAAGAAGCTGCTAAGACTGCGCAACCAACCATTCTTGAACCAATGATGCTTGTTACAATTACTGTACCAGAAGAAAACCTCGGTGACGTTATGGGACACGTAACAGCTCGTCGTGGACGTGTTGATGGTATGGAAGCTCATGGTAACAGCCAAATCGTTCGTGCCTATGTTCCACTTGCTGAAATGTTCGGTTATGCAACAGTTCTTCGTTCAGCATCACAAGGACGCGGTACTTTCATGATGGTATTTGACCACTACGAAGATGTACCGAAGTCAGTACAAGAAGAAATCATTAAGAAAAATAAAGGTGAGGCTTAATCAAGTCAAGCCCATGCGTCCGCAGTTGCGGGCGTTTTTTATAAAAAAGGAAGCTGGGACAATGTACTCAGCTTCCTTTGTTTATATAGTCAGAATTATAAGATGCAGTGGTTTGGAGAAGCTCTATTCACTTTAGTCAATGTAGAGTTTCCCATGCACAATTAATTAGGCACTTTAGTGCCAATTAATCACTGCTGAGTGGACTCTAATACGTTGATAAATCAACTTTTACAGCTCTACTCAACCGTACAGAGGTGGGACGATGAAATCAAGTTTTTACGAAACTACTGATTTCTGTCCCACTCTCTTTTTGCATATCTCCCACTTAGCTTCCGAAAATGAAAGAGAAATGAAAATCTTTGAAAGAAATGATATTCCTTGTTAATAATGCTGAAATCAGTTGCAATTTTAAGGGATAAAGTATATAATAGATATGTTGAAAGGTGATTTGTAGCAACTCAAGTTACTCTTTTCACATAAAAATTTTTTGATTTTCATAAGGAGGAAATCACGAATGGTAGTTAAAGTTGGTATTAACGGTTTCGGTCGTATCGGTCGTCTTGCATTCCGTCGTATCCAAAACGTAGAAGGTGTTGAAGTTACTCGTATCAACGACCTTACAGATCCAGTTATGCTTGCACATTTGTTGAAATATGACACAACTCAAGGTCGTTTCGACGGTACTGTGGAAGTTAAAGAAGGTGGATTCGAAGTTAACGGTAAATTCGTTAAAGTTTCTGCTGAACGTGACCCAGAACAAATCGACTGGGCTACTGATGGTGTAGAAATCGTTTTGGAAGCAACTGGCTTCTTTGCTAAGAAAGATGCAGCTGAAAAACACCTTAAAGGTGGAGCTAAGAAAGTTGTTATCACTGCTCCTGGCGGAAACGATGTTAAAACAATCGTATTTAACACTAACCACGATGTTCTTGATGGTACTGAAACAGTTATCTCAGGTGCTTCATGTACTACAAACTGCTTGGCTCCAATGGCTAAAGCACTTCAAGACAACTTCGGTATCGTTGAAGGTTTGATGACAACAATTCACGCTTACACTGGTGACCAAATGATCCTTGACGGTCCTCATCGTAAAGGTGACCTTCGCCGTGCTCGTGCTGGTGCTGCAAACATCGTTCCTAACTCAACTGGTGCTGCTAAAGCTATCGGTCTTGTTATTCCAGAATTGAACGGTAAACTTGATGGTTCAGCTCAACGTGTTCCAACTCCAACTGGATCAGTTACTGAATTGGTTGCTGTTCTTGAAAAGAATGTAACTGTTGATGAAGTAAATGCAGCTATGAAAGCAGCAGCTAACGAATCATACGGTTACACAGAAGATCCAATCGTATCTTCAGATATCGTAGGTATGTCATTTGGTTCATTGTTTGATGCAACTCAAACTAAAGTTCTTGATGTTGACGGAAAACAATTGGTGAAAGTTGTATCTTGGTACGATAACGAAATGTCATACACTGCACAACTTGTACGTACTCTTGAATACTTTGCAAAAATTGCTAAATAATTCATCAGTATAGAGAAGAGAGGTTCGCCTCTCTTTTTTGTTGTCATTCGCTCCTCGGCTCAGACTTGTGGAAGTTGGGAGTTGAATATGTACAAAAATTAAATTAGAATGTTGATAAAACTCCAGAGTTTCCACTCGTTTGGTCGTTATGACCAAGCTACAATAAAAACAACTTGACTTTACCCAAATCAAGTTGTTTTTTACTATGTAAGGATTGTATTGCTAGACTTCTTCATCTGGTGTTAAAATCATTGGGATGATAATGGGCTCACGCTCTGTATTTTCGTATAAAAATGGTCGGAGAGCATTTACGATGGCACCATTGACTGACTGAATACTAGCATCTTTATTTTTTAATGCAATACGAATCGCATTGAAAAGGATACGCTGGCTGTGACGAATGAGATCGCCTGATTCACGCATATAGATAAAACCGCGACTAAGGATATCGGGACCAGCCAAAATCATTTTTGATTTAAAGTCAACGGTAGCTACTGCAAGGACAACGCCATCTTCGGAAAGATCCCGTCTGTCACGGAGGACTGCGGCACCGATTTCTCCGATACGATTACCATCAACATAAATATCTTGGGCATTAAAACTTCCTGCAATGCGAGCAGAATTAGCAGTTAGGGCTAAAACGTCTCCATTGCTCATGATAAAGATATTCTTTTTAGGGATACCTGTATCCATTGCAAGCCCGGCATGGACTTTTTGCATGCGGTATTCACCATGAACTGGCATAAAATACTTAGGTTTTATCAAACGAAGCATCAATTTTTGCTCTTGTTGTCCACCGTGTCCAGATGTATGGATGTTATTGATTTTCCCGTGGATAACATCAACGCCAGCCTCTGAAATGGTGTTAATGAGTTTATTGACACTAGTAGTATTTCCAGGGATAGGACTAGAAGAGAAAATCACTGTATCACCTGGTTGAAGCTGCACTTGACGATGTGTTCCATTCGCAATGCGTGAAAGAGCTGCCATTGGCTCTCCTTGACTTCCTGTACACATGATTAGAATTTCATTTGCGGGATAGTCTTTGATTTCGTTTGGTTCGATGAAGGTTCCTTTAGGTGTTTTGATGTAACCTAGCTCAATTCCATTGGTAATGGCTTTTTCCATTGAGCGTCCAAAAACAGCAATTTTTCGGCCAGTTTTAACCGCAGCATCCGCAGCTTGTTGAAGACGGAAGATATTTGAGGCAAAGGAGGCAAAAATAATCCGCCCGTGAATGCCTTCAATGATTTTCATGATAGATTGACCAACGACTTTTTCGGAATTTGTGAAAGTTGGAATTTCTGCATTGGTGGAATCAGAAAGAAGTGCTAGAACGCCATCTTCCCCAAGAGCTGCCATTCGATGTAAATCTGCTGGCTCGCCAACGGGGGTAAAGTCAAACTTGAAGTCACCCGTACAAACAATTTTCCCTTGAGGTGTGTGGATGACAATTCCCAAAGGCTCTGGGATAGAGTGAGTTGTGCGGAAGAAGGTTGCTTTTAAATTTTTAAATTGAAGTTCGGTATTTTGATTAATTTCGTAGAGTTTAGCGTCACGTAAAAGTCCGTGCTCTTCCAATTTACCACGAATCAGTGCAAGGGCAAGTGGTCCAGCATAAATGGGAACATTTGCTTGCTTGAGAAGGAAGGGAATCCCTCCGATGTGGTCTTCGTGACCGTGAGTAATCAACACTCCTTTGATACGGTCAATATTTTCTACGATATAAGAATAATCAGGAATGACATAATCAATCCCTAAGAGGTCGTCTTCAGGAAATTTAATCCCTGCATCAACGATGATAATCTCATCTTGGTATTCAATCCCATAGGTATTTTTTCCGATTTCTCCTAAACCACCAATGGCAAATACACCGACTTCTTCGGGTTTTAAAGTATATGACATGGTTTAGAGCTCCGTAATTGTAAAGTTGCCTGATTTTTTTTCGTATTCTAAATGTTTGTCAGACAAAAGTGTAATCAATTCAACATTATAAGGTGTTTTTTCTTCGACGAGTTTCCGGGCTTTGATGCGTCCTTCTAGTTCGTCTTTGGCGTCAATATCCAAGTAAAGAGAATGCGTGTTTTCCCGACGTGGATTGCGTTCTTTTGTTTCTTGATAAAAAACTTTGTAAATCATTTCAATTCCTTTCTCATTCATAATCAATCTACCAGAAAATAGCCACCTTATTTTCAAGGGCGGTCTCCATCTATTTGATTTTCTGGGTAATAAATTGATTTTGATACGTTACAATTATAATCATTATATCATAAAAAGGTTATTTAGTAAAAGAAAGAAGTGAGAAAAACTAGGAAAACGATTTTCAAAAGGTCTTGTTTTTTTGGAAATCATATTGAGGAAATCCGTATTTTTTGTAGTATAATAGAAAGTAGATTATCACAAAGGAAAGATAAGAATGAAAGTTTTAGCTTTTGACACATCCAGCAAAGCCCTAGCAATTGCGATTTTAGAAGATGAGAGTTTGCTTGCTGAGATGACGATAAATATTAAGAAAAATCATAGCGTTACATTGATGCCGGCTATTGATTTTTTAATGGAAAGTTTGGATTTAAAACCAACTGACTTAGAACGCATTGTGGTTGCAGAAGGTCCGGGTAGTTATACAGGTTTGCGAATTGCTGTGGCAACAGCCAAAACGTTAGCACATACGCTTAAAATAGATTTGGTAGGAGTTTCTAGCTTGCGAATTCTGGTGCCAGAGGACATTGACGGCTTGGTCATTCCTCTCATGGATGCTAGACGCAATCATGTCTATGCTGGTTTTTATGAAAATGGCAGAGCAGTTCAGCCAGAAGCTCATTTATCTTTTGAAGAAGTGTTAGAAAAAGCCAAGTCTGCTTCTCAGGTAACTTTTGTAGGAGAAGTGGAAAATTTTGCGGAGCAGATTCAATCCGCTTTGCCAGCAGCTCTTATCAAAGCAACCCTGCCAAGCGCTGTGCTCCTTGCTAAAATCGGTCTGCAACTATCGGATCGTTCTGTTCATGATTTTGTGCCGAATTACCTCAAGCGAGTGGAAGCAGAAGAGAATTGGCTCAAAAACCATCAAGAAACGAGCGATTCTTACATCAAGCGCTTATGATTGAGATTAAAAAAGATGAAAAAAAGCAGGTTGCTGATTTGGCAGAGCAGATTTACCAAGTATTAAAAGATGTGTATGCTGTCAGTCCTTGGAATATAGAGCAGATTGAGAAAGATTTACAAAATCCTTTGTCGGTTTATGTTTTAGCTTTGGAAGCTCAAAATTTAATTGGCTTTCTGGCTTTTCAAGGGTCGGATTTTGAAGCGGAAGTTTTACAAATTGCGGTTAAGAAAGCCTATCAAGGACAAAAAATTGCGACCGCTTTGTTTGAACATCTGCCAATTGACAAAGAGATTTTTCTCGAAGTGAGAGAATCCAACAAAGCAGCTCTGCTATTTTACCAAAAAGAGAAATTTATAAAAATCGCTCGGCGTAAGAATTACTATCATGAGCCAGTGGAAGATGCGATTGTAATGAAAAGAGAAAACAATGAATGACAGATATATTTTAGCTTTTGAGACCTCCTGCGATGAGACTAGCGTGGCAGTTTTAAAGAATGACGCTGAACTCTTATCCAATGTTATTGCCAGCCAGATTGAGAGCCATAAACGTTTTGGTGGCGTGGTACCGGAAGTGGCTAGCCGTCACCATGTGGAAGTTATCACAGCTTGCATTGAGGAGGCTCTTGCGGAGGCTGGTATTACAGAAAAAGAAGTGACTGCAGTAGCAGTAACTTATGGACCAGGGCTGGTAGGCGCCCTCTTAGTCGGGTTGGCAGCTGCCAAGTCTTTTGCGTGGGCACATCATTTACCGCTTATTCCTGTCAATCATATGGCAGGTCATCTGATGGCGGCTCAGAGTGTTGAGAAATTAGAATACCCTCTTTTAGCATTATTAGTCAGTGGAGGACATACGGAATTGGTTTATGTTAGCGAAGCTGGTGATTATCAGATTGTCGGAGAAACACGCGATGATGCAGTTGGAGAAGCTTATGATAAAGTTGGTCGTGTGATGGGATTGACTTATCCAGCTGGGCGTGAGATAGATGAATTGGCCCATAAAGGACAAGATATTTATGATTTTCCGAGAGCGATGATTAAAGAGGATAATTTAGAATTTTCTTTCTCTGGGTTGAAGTCTGCCTTTATCAACCTCTGTCACAATGCGGAGCAAAGGGGTGAAAGTTTGTCGAAAGAAAATTTGGCTGCTAGTTTTCAAGCTGCTGTTTTAGATATTCTCATGGCAAAAACAAAAAAAGCTTTGGAGAAATATCCTGTTAAGACCTTAGTCGTTGCGGGCGGTGTTGCTGCTAATCAAGGTTTACGTGAACGTTTAGTAGCTGAAATGACAGATATCAAGGTAGTCATACCGCCTTTGCGTCTCTGTGGGGACAATGCAGGAATGATTGCTTATGCGAGCGTCAGTGAGTGGAATAAAGGGAATCTTGCAACATTGAGCTTGAATGCTAAGCCAAGTCTGGCATTTGACACAATGGAAGAATAAATATGATTGGAAAAAGTTTTAAGGATGGGGCTAAGGCAGCGATGCCAACGGCTCTTGGGTATATTAGTATTGGACTAGCTTGTGGAATTATTGGCGCTTCTTATGTCAGTCCTCTTGAAATGGCACTCATGAGCAGTTTAGTCTATGCAGGAAGTGCTCAGTTTGCTATGCTAGCACTTCTTGCGATTCACGCACCGGTAACAGCTATTGCTCTGACAGTTTTTTTAATCAATTTGCGGTTGTTTTTGCTGAGCCTTCATACATCAACCTTTTTTCGGCATGCAAGTCTCTTGCAAAACATCGGTATCGGAATACTCTTGACAGATGAGACCTATGGCGTTTTATTAAGTGAGCGTGTCCATACAAAGGATATTTCGCTTCAGTGGATGTACGGCAATAACATTACGAGCTACCTTGCTTGGATTGTCGGATCTGTGGTCGGAACGACATTAGGAAGTCTTTTGCCAAATCCAGAAATGTTTGGCTTGGATTTTGCGCTGGTGGGCATGTTTATTGGGATTTTTTCTTCCCAATTTTTAGTGATGCTCCATAAAACAAAACTTCAAAAACTTTTGGTGATTTTAGTTGTGGTCACTTTGTCATTCTTTGCTCTGATAATGGTAATCTCTTCTTCATTAGCTGTGTTATTTTCAACCTTATTAAGCTGTGCTGTGGGGGTAATACTAGATGATAAATAATTATATATTTGTCGCCATTCTTCTCTCAGCCTTGGTGACGTGGCTAGCACGGGTGACTCCTTTTATCTTGGTAAAATATCGCGGCTTACCTAAAGTTGTAGAACGATTTTTACAGTATTTACCAGTCTCTATTATTTCTGCATTGATTTTATCCAGTATTACCAAGGGAGAAGTAGGACACTTGCCAACCTTCAAGTGGCTAGATTTAGTAGCCGTTTTTCCGACAATATACATTGCTTTTCGCTATCGCAACTTAGTGATGGCTGTAGTTTTTAGTGTGATATTGGTAGCTATTCTGCGATTTATCTTTTAACTTTAAAGAAATAACTCTGTCTTAGGAAATCACTAGGGCGGAGTTTTAGTTAAAATAACCGTTTAAGATCTAAAACAGACTATTCAGGATTTTAATGAGCTTTTTATTTAGATTGAGCAGGATGAGAGCTTGTTATAAAGTAGATTTGCGGTTACTATTTTCATTTCCAAAGGGGCTTTTAGCAGTATTGAGACTTACTTCGCAAACTCTATCTATAACCTCAAGTCAGTTCTTTGAGCAATTATCTACTTCGTTAAGAATTTTGGATATCAAAAAATAAGGCAGGGACAAAAGTCCGACCTCAAGTATAAAAAGCGAACAAAACTAGTTTTCTGGTAATCAGAATTCTGCTTTGTTCGCTTTTCGCATTTAATTATAGATTTGAAGGGCTTAATAATTAAGATTTTTAAAAATTGAAATCTTTTTATCCCAAACTTTTTACAAGCTATTGTTTTCCCAACAAATGTAGTGATTGGAAAAGCACTTTTGACTTTAATCAATTAGAGTTCCGTGGAACAATTGATTAGGAATAGGTGCCACCCATCACAGCTATCTGTTAGTTTTCTTTTTTGTCTAATTTCTTGCCTAACTCAATAACGTATTGTTTCATATCGTCTTTGATTTGAGGATGTTTGAGGGCATAGTCAATAGATGTTTTCATAAAGCCAAATTTGTCGCCGACATCATAACGGTCACCTGTGAACTCACGAGCGAATACTCTTTGTGTTTTGTTGAGAGTATCAATAGCATCTGTCAGCTGGATTTCATTTCCGGCACCTGGCTTTTGTGTTTCCAAGATGGAGAAGATTTCAGGTGTTAGTAGGTAGCGTCCGATAATGGCGAGATCACTTGGTGCGTCTTCTGGTTTTGGCTTTTCAACAAAAGTTTCAACGCTGTAGAGTCCATTTACTCCTTCACCTTGTGGATCAATAACACCGTAAGAAGAAACTTCGTCGTGTGGCACTTTCATGACAGCAATAGTTGAAGCGTGTGTTTCTTCGTAATCGTTCATCAATTGCTTGGTAAGTGGTACTGCTTTGTCATTTGTAATGTCCATTAGGTCATCACCTAGCATGACAACGAAAGGTTCATTCCCAACGAAAGCTTTGGCTTGTAAAACAGCGTCTCCAAGCCCACGTGGATGGCTTTGACGAATGAAATGAAGACCGATACCAGTCGTTTCATCTACGAGTTTTAAAAGATCAGATTTACCTTTTTCTTTGAGGTTGTACTCCAATTCAAAATTTGAATCAAAGTGGTCTTCAATGGAGCGTTTGGATTTACCTGTTACAACCAGAATGTCTTTGATACCGGATTTTAACGCTTCTTCAACAATAAATTGAATAGTTGGTTTGTCAACAATAGGCAGCATTTCTTTGGCGAGCGCTTTGGTTGCTGGCAAGAAACGAGTTCCGAGTCCAGCAGCAGGGATAACAGCTTTTCTTACTTGAGTCATATGACCCTCCTTTTTTGTAGTAGCTAATTACGACCATTCGTTCTCAGCTTTGAATTCATTATTCATTATATCATAAATGGCGTCTTTTATGTTAAGGCTTTCATAAATCACATGATAGATCGCTTGAGTAATTGGCATATAGACACCCAGTTCTTGTGCGAGTTCGTAAGCAGCTTTGGTGGTGGAAATGCCTTCAATAACCATGCCCATGTTGGCTTCGATATCTTCTAACTTTTCACCGCGACCAAGAGCGTCACCAGCGCGCCAATTGCGTGAGTGAACGGAGGTTCCTGTGACAATTAAATCTCCCACTCCGGATAAACCGCTATATGTTAAAGGACTGGCACCGAGTTTGACACCGAGACGGGTGATTTCTGCTAAGCCACGCGTGATAATAGCGGCTTTTGCATTGTCACCATAGCCAAGACCGTGAAGAGCCCCTGCTCCGACCGCAATGATGTTTTTGAGTGCACCCGCTGTTTCCACACCGATGACATCTGTATTGGTGTAGAGACGGAAGTAGTGATTGCTGAAAAGGTTTTGGACGTATTTAGCTGTTTCTAAGTCTTTTGAAGCTGCTGTGATGAGAGTAATGTCGCGAACGATAGTCTCCTCAGCGTGGCTGGGACCAGAGACAACGACGATTTCGCTACGGAATTGTTCAGGCAATTCTTCCTCTAAAATCATGGAAAGTCGTTTGTGAGTGTCGGGCTCCAGACCTTTTGAAGCATGCATCACTTTAACTGGATGATCCAGCACCTCGGCTACTTGTTTGGCTACAAGACGTGTGACCTTGGTTGGAACGACGAAAAGGATAGCATCCACGCCATCAAGGGTTTCTTTTAAGTCGTAATACGCTGTGATCTTTTCATCAAGAACAATATCTTTAAAATACCGTTTGTTAGTGTGGTGCTCGTTGATTTCAGTAATTTGTTCGGCAATATTGCCCCAAATACGAACTTCATGTCCGTTGTCATTTAATACTTGTGCCAAGGCAGTACCCCATGAACCAGGGCCTAAAACAGCAACTGTTTGTTTTTCCATGTTCTTCTCCTTATAGAGTTTTCTAATTTCATTTTACCATAGAAAGCGATAAATTTCTTGTTTAGTAGTAGCTTGTTTTTATAAGTTATTATTTTATAAGAATAAAGGCTGATTAAAGTGCATAAAAAGAGTGTAATGAGGCAGGAGTTGTGGCCAGTATAAAAACTATTTATCACGACCTTTAAAAAAATCAATTGGACGGGTGGTAAGATTGTGTATATCAATGAGGAGGGAATCGTATGAGCAGACCGATTGTTGGAGTGACCGCTAATCTTTGTCCTGTTGATAAGGAAGGTAAAAATATTCACCCGTCCGTTTCTAGTAAATTTGCTGAGAGTATCAAAATCGCTGGTGGATTGCCTATGATTATCCCTGTTGGTGATAAAAGCTTGGTGAAGGATTATGTTGAGAGTATTGATAAGCTGATTTTGTCTGGGGGACAACATGTGCACCCCACTTTTTACGGAGAAAAGCGGACGATTGAGAGTGATGATTACAATATGGTGCGAGACGAATTTGAGCTGGCTCTGTTAGCAGAAACTATTCGACAAGAAAAACCAATTATGGCAATTTGCCGAGGCTTGCAGTTGGTCAATGTTGCTTTTGATGGAACGCTCAATCAGCATATTGACAACCATTGGCAGGGCTTACCTTTTGGAACTTCTCATTCTATTCAAACTGAGAAAGGCAGCATTGTTGAAGAATTGTTCGGTCGTGCTAGTCAGATTAACTCTGTCCACCGACAAAGTATTAAAGATTTGGCACCGAATTTTCGCGCAACAGCTTTTGATCCTAGGGATAAAACCATTGAAGCGATTGAGTCGCTAGATGATAGTCGGATCATTGGGCTTCAATGGCACCCAGAGTTTTTAGTCAATGAAGAAAAAGGGAATCTAGAACTTTTTCAGTATCTTTTGCAGAAATTGTAAATTTAAAATGCAGCTTAAGCTTCATTTAAGAAAATCATTTTATAATAGCATCATCAAATGAAGACCTCCTAACTTTGTTTGATAGAAATCCTAAACTTTTTCATAATAATCTCCCTATAAGGGCCACCAAAGAGGTGGTCTTTTTTCTACCATTTGTCAAGCAATTCAATGTTTTTCAGTCAAAGAATTGATGATTGATTTGATTTTAATAGTTTATCCTAGCCCTTTTCGGTTTTTTTGATTAGAAAAAGAGTACACAAAATCAACACCATACCTAGCGAAATTTTTTGTAAGGTGTTACAATGATAATGCATAGACGGCTTTAATGATTTTGGGTTAAAGTGTAATCGTAAAGTTTGTTATGCGTAATGAGGTAATACATTGTCCTTATGAGGCGATGCATTGAGGCAATCGTATGAGGCTTAGTTGAAGTCGTCTGCGATTGTCTTTTTCGTTTCTCATAAAAGTCTGCAATGTGGCAAGGATTGGTATGACTGGCCGAAGCAATGTTGTGAATGGTCTTGAAGAGAATTTTTCTGGCATGAGGATTGCCCCGTTTGGTGATGTGTTCTTAAGCCAGAAAGTTTCCAGATTCGTAGTGTCTGAGATCAATTCCAATAAAGGCGTTGATTTGATTGGCAGACTGAAAACGGCGAATATCTCCTAATTCGCCTATGATAGAGGTGGCTGTTGTTTCAGCGATACCAGGGATGGAGAGAAGAATCTCATCCTCTCTCAATCTTAGCTTTTCATTACCCCACTACAGTTGACAAAGAGCCACTTTTTTCTATCATTCTCCAAAAACACTTTGAATATCCTCATCCGTTATTCCAATCATAGGGTTGATTTTCAAGAAATTTTCCTCAGTCAAGATATATTTTTCCACAGTTGTTTCCAAATTATTCACAGAAGTGTGTATAACTTTTTCATCAGTTAGGAGGTCTGAAAAGCGTTGGATTAGATAGGTATTGCGAGCTGTGCCAGTGTTTTTGACAGCAAAGTCAAAGGCAGACTTTTCCCCAAGAAGAATCAATTTGCTCTTGGCACGGGTGATAGCAGTATAGATAAGATTGCGTTGCAGCATACGGTGGCTGCTGGATGTAATCGGTAAAATGACTACAGGAAATTCACTACCCTGAGATTTGTGGATACTCATAGCGTATGCCAGACGAATTTTATACCATTCACTGCGTTGATAAACAATCTCATTGCCGTCAAAGTTGATAGTCAATTCGTCCTGTTTAGAGTCCGTATATTTTGCTGGCAGCAAATCGGTGATATAACCCAAGTCACCGTTGAACACATTGCTTTCCGCATCATTGACCAGATGAATCACCTTGTCGCCTTGTCGGTATTGGCAATCCGTTGCTTCAAAGACGAGTTGTTCTTTTTCAGCAGGGTTGATTAGATTTTGCATGAGTTGATTGATGTGGTCAATCCCAGCCTGTCCGCGGTACATAGGCGCAAGTACCTGCACATCTTGAGCTGGAATGCCACTGCGGATAGCAGCTTCTACAATACGTTCAATCATCTGCGGAATATGTTCACTACGCGCTTCAAAATAAGAACGGTCAGCCTTTTTTTCTATAAAATCAGTTGGCAGGATGCCTTTTTGAATCTGACTGGCTAAGGTAACGATAGTGGAATCTTTGCTTTGTCGATAAATTTTTTCTAATTTGGTCTGTGGAAGAAGAGGGATTTTCAGTAAATCTGCCAGCACTTGTCCGGGGCTGACAGAAGGCAGCTGATCAGCATCTCCGACAATGAGAAGTTTGCTGTTGGAAGAGATATTGCTGAGGAGTTGATTGGCTAACCAAGTATCTACCATTGAAAATTCGTCGACAATAATAAAGTCTGCGTCCAAATAATCATCTAAATGGCTAGTGTCATCGTCTCCTGTCATGCCTAAATGCCGATGAATCGTAGCGCTTGGAAGCCCTGTTAATTCATTCATGCGTCTGGCAGCACGCCCAGTCGGAGCTGCTAGAAGGATAGGCAAATCGTGAGATTTACGCAAATCCAACCCATTCAGCAGAGCGTAAACAGCAATGATTCCATTGATGACGGTCGTTTTTCCCGTTCCGGGACCACCCGTTAGGATAAAAATTTTGTGATTGATAGCGTCACAAATCGCTTGTTTTTGAATCACATCATAGGAAATGGCAAACTCAATTTCGATTTGGGTAATAGCAGCTTCGATTTTTTTCGGTTCAAATTTGTTTTGCTTCCCTTTTTCTAAAATGCGTAGGAGACTGCTGCGAATCCTTTCTTCGGCAAAAAAGAGACTGTTTTCAAAAATCTTTGTATCAACATTTTGAACTTTATCTTCTTCAATCAAATGTGCCAGCTCATCCGCAACAGAACTTGAGTCTAACTCAATCTGACGAGAACTTTCGAGGAGCTCAATCGTGCCCTCTAGCAATTCCTTAGCTTCAAGATAGGTGTCGCCTTTTTCCATGGACTGGATTAGAAGTGTGTGGAGTAATCCTGCACGGAAGCGCTCTGGAGCAGTACTTTCAATTCCTAAGCTTTGCGCCAGTTGGTCGGCAATTTTAAATCCTATTCCTTGAATATCTTCCACTAACTGATAAGGATAGTGTTCGACAATTTCGAGAGTCTCTTCTTTGTAAAAATCTTGAATCTGAAAGGCAAGCTTGTTCGGGATACCGTATTCAGATAGCTTGGCAAGGATTCTCTCGGTGCCGTAATTTTGTCTTAGTTTTGTGAGAAAGGCTTCACGGTTTTTAGCAGAAAGACCTGCAATATCCTTTAATTTTTCTGGCTCTGCTAAGACTTTATCAATCGCGTTGTCGCCATAGAGATCCACGATTTTTTGCGCTGTTTTTACACCAATCCCTTTAAAATGGTCGCTTGAAAAATATTTGACTAAGCCTTTGCTGGTTGGCTTTGCACGCTCATAGCGTGTTATTTTGAGTTGTTCACCATATTTAGGGTGTTGCACGAGATTTCCCCAAAAAGTGTAGTCTTCGCCCTCCATAATATCCGCCATGGTGCCCGTGATAATAATCTCAAAATCATCAAAATCTGCATCGGTGTCGTCAATATCTAACAGCAGAATCCGAAAGAAACTGCTGGGATTTTCAAAAATAATGCGTTCAATGGTGCCTGAAAAGTAAAATTCCATCATCTTCCTGTATCAATGTTAAAAGAATGGGAGTGGGGCAGAACTAAAAATTGAAAATTTTTAGTTCGTAGTCCCACCCCCGCAAGGGTGCTTAAACAGCTATCAAGCTCTTTAAGGTTGCAGATGAAGAAAACGAAGTTTTCGTCAAAGGTGCTCTTCTGAGCTTGAAAAGCGAACAGCTTTGATACTTGCTTCGCAAGTTTTATCTGCCACCTCAAAGCAGTGCTTTGAGCAATCACGGTGGCTTGCCATGCAAGGCTGATTTCCCGCCTTCAACAATTCACTAAATTGTTGAAGCTGCGTTATTCGTTTATTCCTAAATCTGATAGAAGCTGGAATACTTTTTGCCCAGCTCCAACGAATCAAAATAGACTTGTTTGGGATTAGAAAGTGCCGATTCTATTCAAAGGCCAGAAACGGAGTTTTGCTTCGCCCTGCAATTGATTGGCTTTAAATGTTCCCACCTGACGGCTGTCTTTTGAGACAAGACGGTCATCTCCTAAAAGCAGGTATTCGTCTTTTGGAACTTCAATGGTAAAGCTAGTGTTCCCATTTGCATCCTGCGTAAAGGCTTGAGCTTTATCTGCTAAAGACTGAAAGAAACTGTTATAGGAATAGGTTGCCTGCAATTTATCATCTTTAAACTTCGCGAGGTAATTTTTAAGATAAGGTTCGTTGGCCTTTTTGCCATTTACATATAGTTGGTCGTTTTCGTAGCGGATAGTGTCTCCAGGAAGACCGATCACCCGCTTGACAATTTGCTTGGTTTTTCCATCTTCGTCTTTTTCACTTGCAACGACAATATCAAAGCGATTGACAGGCAAGTGTTTGACAACAAATAGATATTCTCCATTAGCTAAGGTTGGATCCATTGAATGCCCGTCTACCTTGACAGGAACCCAAAGAAAGGCGCGTGATAAGAAAAGAACGGCCATGAAGAGGATAAACAATCCCCATTCTTTCATAAATTTTGAAAAAGTAGTTGATTTTGTTTGCATAACTTACCTTTCTAGAAGTTTCTTCGCTTTTTCAGTATTTTTAAAATGCAGTTTTGCACTCGCTTCTAAGCCTTTTATGCCGTAGGCTTGAAGAAGCTGACTTGCGATTTTATCGGACTTTGCTCCTGCTCCACTGGGCAATTCATAGCCGAGCTCTTGACTTAAATTTTCAAGATTTTCTAAAAAGAGGTCACGGGCAATCATGGAGCTGACTGCTACGGCTAAGTATTTTCCTTCCGCTTTTTCCTCTAAAGTGAGAGGATTTGAGAAATGATTGCGTTCCTGTTTGACGTATTTCTGATAATTTTTGTCACTTGTGAAGGCATCAATAACAATTTTTTCAGGCCGCACTCCCGTTTGCAAGAGTAGATAAATGGCTTGATTGTGAAGAGCAACCTTGACAGACACCGCATTGTAGCCAGAAGCAATGACTTCGTTGTATTTTTGGGGGGACAATAGCAGAGCTTGGTGCTGAATCTTTTCCTTTAACAAAGGAACAATTTGCCTGATTTTCTGGTCTGTCAGGCTTTTAGAGTCATCAACTCCCAGCTTTCGTAGAAACCTATGCTGTTCTGGTGTGACAAAAGATGCCACAACAGCAAGTCCGCCGAAATAAGAACCGTTGCCGACTTCATCTGTCCCGATAAGAGGACAATTTTGCTGAGGAACTGTCGTTTCTTCTCTGGAAGACTGATAGCCAAAAAATTGTGCTGCCTGCTCTGCGTTTTCTCCTTGGAAGAGGACTTTTCCTGAAGTGTAGATGGAGGCAGTTGCCTTATCAAGCTTAAAAAGATAACGAATATAAGGATTTTTACTAGAAACAAGCTGTGCCTGGTATTGGGCAACAAAATCTTGAATTTGTTTCTCACTGGGTTGTAAAGTAATACTTTCCATATTGTTATTGTACCATAAAAGTTATAAATTTCTTTAAAAACTGACAAAATCGCTTCCTTTTGGTATAATATTTTGAGGTGATTTTATGGCAAACTTAAATCGATACAAATTTATTTTCGGAAAGAAAAGCGTAACCTTAACAACAGAACACGATAATTTATTCATGGAAGAAGTTGAAAAGGTTGCAACAGAAAAATATCACGCAATTAAAGAGAAGATGCCTGCGGCAGATGATGAAACATTAGCTATTTTGCTGGCAGTCAATAGTTTAGCGACGCAATTGTCACGTGAGATTGAGTTCGATGACAAGGAGCAAGAGCTGGAAGAACTTCGTAAAAAAGTGTTAGAAGCCAACAAGCAAAAGGTTAGTGAGCAAGAGGGGATCCTATGATTTCATTAGTAATTTTGCTGATTTTGGCTTGGAGTTTTTACATTGGCTATTCGCGTGGGATTGTTTTGCAGGCTTATTATACTGTTTCGGCGGTTATTTCAGCAATTATTGCAGGGCAACTGTACCAATCTCTGGGTGAACAAATCAATCTTTTAGTTCCCTACGCCAGTGCACAGGAAGGAACATTTACCTATTTCTTTCCCAGCGGCCAATTGTTCCAGTTGGATAAGGTTTTTTATGCCGGTCTGGCTTATTTAGCAGTTTATACGATTGTTTATAGCATAGCCCGTTTTATTGGGATTTTTATTCACTTGGTGCCAAACAAGAAAGCCAATGAGCGTTGGTACAATGTTGCTAGTGGTGCTTTAGCTGTTTGCGTCACTTTATTTGGAATTCAAATGCTGCTGACCGTTTTAGCAACGATTCCCTTACCACTTGTTCAAAATCATCTCAATGCCAGTGGTTTAGCTCGATTTATCATCAGTCACACACCAATTACTTCAGGAATGTTGAAACAACTCTGGGTGACCAAAATCATCGGATAAATACAAAGACTCAGTTGGTGGTGCTAGCTGAGTTTCTTTTTCATCAGGAAAGATAAGAATATGAATAGAAAAATTTTAGAAACGTTAGAATTTGGGAAAATCAAGGCGCTCTTTGAACCCTATCTTCTGACAGAACAAGGGTACTTGGAATTGCAGCAGCTGTTCCCGTCCAATAAACAAGAAAGGCTGGAGACAGCATTCTTAGAAATGACGGACATGCAGCAGATTTTTGTACAGCATCCACATTTCAGTCTGGCTACGACCCAAGACATTACGGGCTTGACCAAGCGCTTGGAGCTGGAAGGCGACTTAAACATTGAAGAATTTCTTGCTCTGAAGCGGGTTCTGGCTGTCACGCAAGAATTGACTGATTTTTATGAGGATTTGGAAAATGTTGAGTTGCAAAGATTGAATCGGCTTTTTGAAAATTTGGTTTCTTTTCCGAGCTTGCAAGGAGCGTTGCAGGCTATCAATGAGGGAGGATTTGTTGAAAGTTTTGCTAGTGATAATTTGGCTCGCATTCGCCGAAAAATTCAAGAAAATGAAGTTCAAGTGAGAGATATTTTGCAAGATATTCTCAAAACCAAGGGCGATATGCTAGCAGATCAAGTAGTAGCCAGTCGAAACGGTCGCAATGTTTTGCCGGTCAAAAATACATTCCGCCATCGTATCTCAGGCGTGGTGCATGATATTTCTGCTAGTGGCAACACGGTGTATATCGAGCCACGGGCGGTGGTCAATCTCAATGAAGAAATCACCAATGCGCGGGCAGACGAGCGCTATGAAATTTTGCGGATTTTGCAAGAATTATCAGAACGCATTCGCCCGCATGCTGCTGAAATTGCCAATAATGCTTGGATTATCGGACATCTGGACTTTGTTCGAGCTAAGGTGCGCTTTATGCAGGAGAGAGGAGCGGTAGTACCGAAGCTGTCTGACCGTCAGGATATTCGACTGCTCCATGTTGCTCATCCTCTGATAGAAAATGCAGTAGCTAATGACCTGTACTTTGCGGCAGATTTGACTGAGATTGTCATTACGGGTCCGAATACAGGCGGAAAGACCATTATGCTCAAAACCCTAGGCTTGGCTCAGCTTATGGCACAGTCTGGCCTGCCTATTTTGGCAGATGAAGGGAGTCGAGTGGGGATTTTTGACCAAATCTTTGCGGACATTGGAGACGAACAGTCTATTGAGCAGAGCTTATCGACTTTCTCTAGCCACATGACCAATATTGTTACCATTTTAGAGCAGTCAGATGAAAATTCTTTGGTGCTTTTGGACGAGCTGGGAGCTGGAACCGATCCGCAGGAAGGAGCAGCTCTTGCAATGGCTATCCTTGAGGACTTGCGGCTGCGGCAGGTCAAGACAATGGCAACGACTCATTACCCAGAGCTTAAGGCTTATGGGATTGAAATGGCTGGCGTACAAAATGCTAGCATGGAGTTTGATACGGCAAGTCTAAGACCAACTTATCGCTTTATGCAGGGAGTGCCGGGTCGCTCCAATGCTTTTGAGATTGCAAGGCGTTTAGGTCTGTCTGATAGAGTGGTCAAGGATGCTCAAGAATTGACTGACACGGACAGCGATGTCAATCGCGTTATTGAGCGCTTGGAAGAGCAGACCTTGGAAAGCCGCAAGCGGTTGGATAATATCCGAGAGGTGGAGCAAGAAAATCTCAAATTTAACCGCGCCCTTAAAAAGCTCTATAATGAGTTTAATCGAGAAAAAGAAACTGAGCTAAATAAGGCAAGGCTGGAAGCGCAGGAAATCATTGATGTGGCGCTGACCGAGAGTGATACGATTCTCAAAAATCTACATACTAAGGCTAGTCTTAAACCGCACGAAATTATTGAAGCCAAAAGTCAACTGAAAAAATTGGCTCCTGAAACGGTGGATTTGTCGAAAAACAAGGTGCTGAAGCAAGCCAAAAAAGCACGGAAACCAAAAGTGGGAGACGATATTCTGGTGATTAGCTACGGTCAGAGAGGCACGCTTGTCAATCAGCTCAAAGACGGTCGCTGGGAAGCACAAGTTGGGCTCATCAAAATGACCTTGGAGGAAGCAGAGTTTAACCTGCTCAAAGCTGAAAAAGAACAGCCTAAGAAAAAGCAGGTCAATGTGGTGAAACGGACGACAACAAGCGGACCAAGAGCCAGATTGGACTTGCGAGGCAAGCGCTACGAAGAAGCCATGCAAGAGCTGGATGCCTTTATTGACCAAGCCTTGCTCAACAATATGGCGCAGGTAGACATTATCCACGGGATCGGGACGGGCGTCATTCGCGAAGGCGTCACCAAATATCTCCGTCGCAATAAGCATGTCAAGAGTTTTGGCTATGCACCGCAAAATGCTGGGGGTAGCGGAGCAACTATTGTGGTGTTTAAGTAATGCAGAGTTGGTGAACAAAACTGTTCATGATAAAGAAGAAAGATTGAAAAGAGGAAATATTTATGAGACAAAAAGGAATACAAGATTCTTGTACAACGATTCTGGTTGGGAAAAAAGCGAGTTATGACGGTTCAACTATGATTGCACGTACAGAAGATTCACAAAATGGTGTATTTACGCCCAAGAAATTTATTGTTGTTAACCCAGAAGATCAGCCGCGGCATTACAAGTCTGTACTATCAAGCTTTGAGATAGATTTGCCGGACAATCCAGTTCGCTACACCAGTGTACCGGACGCTCTTGCAAAAGACGGGATTTGGGGTGAAGCTGGTATCAATGTTTACAATGTAGCCATGAGCGAGACAGAGACGATTACCACGAATAGCCGAGTGCTGGGAGCAGATCCTTTGGTGGTGACTGGTATCGGAGAAGAAGACATGCTGACCTTGGTGTTGCCTTATATCAAAACGGCGCGTGAGGGTGTGTTGCGTTTAGGGAAGATTCTTGAAGAATACGGCACCTATGAGTCAAACGGGATTGCCTTTTCTGACGTGAATGAAATCTGGTGGTTGGAGACAATCGGTGGACATCATTGGCTAGCTCGCCGGGTGCCCGATGACGCCTATGTAACCAATCCGAATCAGCTGGGAATGGATTATTTTGAGTTTGACAATCCCGAATATTTCCTCTGTGATCCTGATTTGAAAGACTTTATTCGTCGCAATAATTTGAATCTCAACTATGACGGGGAATCTTTCAATCCGCGCTATGCTTTTGGTAGCCAGCGTGACAAAGACCGCCATTACAATACACCGCGTGCTTGGGATATTCAGCGTTTTCTCAATCCAGAAATTGAGCAAGACCCGCGCTCCTTTTTCCTTCCTTGGTGTCAAAAACCCTACCGTAAAATCACGATTGAAGATGTCAAGTATGTCCTTAGCAGCCACTACCAAGACTCTCCTTATGACCCTTATGGCTTAGAAGGCAGTCATCACAGTCAGCGGACCTTCCGCACGATTGGGATTAACCGCACAAGTCAAACATCTATCTTGCAGTTGAGACCCAATAAACCACAGGAAACGACGGGCATCCAATGGTTGTCCTATGGCTCTATGCCTTACAATACAGCCGTGCCTTTCTTTACCCAAGTCTCTACAACACCAGCCTACTTTGCCAACACGACGGACAAGGTTTCGACGGATTCCTTCTACTGGACCAATCGCTTAATTGCAGCTTTGGCTGACGCGCATTTTTCTAGTCATCTGGGAGATTTGGATGATTACCAAGAAACGACCATGGCTTTGGGACATGAAATGTTAGGGCGCGTGGATTGTGCCTTAGAAAAGGGAGAAATAGTTGACTTCGAAGCAGAAAATCAAGCCCTAAGCGATAAAATTCAAGAAGCAACGGACCAACTTCTGAATAAAATCCTGCTAGACGCCAGCAATCTGATGACCAATCATTTTTCTTTGAGCGACTAACTCCGTAGCACATTCTGCCCCTACAAATGCTTCGTCTCAAGTAATTGCTAACGAATAGAAGTTCGTTTTTGGAAAATTATTGAATACTAATTTGCGGAGGAGTCCTCGCTCCGTAGCAAATATTTTGCAAATGCTCCCTTTTAGTGTAGAATGATGTCAAGAAATGAAATAGAGCGATGACATTGGTCATCGTCAGAGGAGAATAATATGGTAGCAGCAGTTACAGATGCAAACTTTGCAGAAAAAACAAAAGACGGACTTGTCCTCATTGACTTTTGGGCAGCATGGTGTGGTCCTTGCCGCATGCAGGCACCGATTTTGGAAAAATTAGCCGAAGAAGTACATGAAGACGAATTGAAGATCTTCAAAATGGACGTGGATGCAAATCCAGCCACACCAGCTGAATTTGGGATTATGTCAATCCCGACCCTCATCTTCAAAAAAGACGGGCAAGTGGTGAAGCAAGTTGTCGGTGTTCATACCAAAGAACAATTAAAAGCTATTGTAGCCGAATTAAGCTAAAAAAGAAAAGGCTTGAACGAAAGTTTCAGGTCTTTTTTCTTTTTAAGATTAGAAGAGTACTTTTGACGAAAATTCGTTTTCATCAGTCACTACCTTTTTGCTAATAGATCAATACACTAATCGGTGCTATAATGAAAATGAAGAAAGATTGTTTCAATCAGAAAGGACGATTAAATCCTGGGAACATTTGGAATAGTAGCTGTATTCGTCATTGTTGTACTTTTATTCATTTGTATCTACCTTCTTTTCAAAGTTATCTTCAAAAAATAAAGTTAGAAGTTAAGCATGAGAAAACTACAAACGAGACAATTTCATTTCGTCCGCGCGGCTGACAAGGCAAACTGATTGTCGTTCACTCCGTCCGCCCGGCGGACGAGATAAACTTCTTTTGATTCATGCTGTCAGCCGGGCGGACGGAGTGAACCAAAAGTAAGGGAGACTTTCCGCCGGGCAGACGAAGCAAACAAAAAGTAGTTGAGGTCATCCGCCGCGCTGACGGAAAAAGGAGAAGTCATTGAAACAGTCGCTTTAAGTGACAAGTAAAAAAGGAAAGAAGGAATTTATGAAGTAAGAAAAGCTCATTGGACTTAAACTTAGTAATCTTCCTTTCCGTGCTCAATAACAGCCGCAAGCACTATGCGGATATCCTTGCCCGTCGCAAGGGCAAAGAGCCTAAAGCAGAATTGGGTTAATTAAAAAATGAGGTTGGGACTTTTCCAACCTCATTGTATTACGCTTTTTTCCTTTTTCCCCAAACACTTTTTTCTGCAACTGCAGTAAAGAGCGCATCCGTTGAGGAATTGAGCGCCGTTTCACAGGAATCTTGGATAACTCCAATGATGAATCCTACCCCAACGACTTGCATGGCAACATCATTTGAAATACCGAAGAGACTACAAGCAACAGGAATGAGCAAAAGAGAGCCACCTGCCACCCCGGAAGCGCCACAAGCAGAGATAGCGGCGACAATACTGAGGATTAATGCTGTCGCAAAGTCAATCGAAATGCCTAATGTATTGACTGCAGCAAGGGTGAGCACATTGATGGTAATAGCTGCTCCAGCCATGTTAATAGTGGCACCAAGAGGGATAGAAACGGAATAAGTATCTTTGTTGAGTTCTAGTTCTTCACAAAGTTTCATGTTGACAGGAATATTAGCAGCTGAACTACGTGTGAAGAAAGCTGTCACACCACTGACTTTTAAACACCGCAAAACAAGTGGGTAGGGATTTTTTCTCATCAGAACAAAGGCAATGAAAGGGTTGACGACCAGAGCTACAAAAAGCATGATAGCGATTAAAACTGCTAATAAGCTGCCATAGTTAGCCAACACCGCCAACCCTTTGTCAGAAATCGTCTTAAAGACCAAACCAAGAATTCCAAAAGGAGCCAGATTGATAATCCATTCAACGACCTTAGAGGTTACACTTGCCATAGTTTGCAAAAGCTCTTTACTGCTTTTGCTGGCTTCACGCATGGCAAGTCCAAATACCACAGCCCAAGATAATATTCCAATATAGTTTGCGGTGATGAGAGCATTGACTGGATTGTCCACTACTTTGAGCAATAAATTACTGAGGACTTGCCCAATCCCATCTGGTGGTGTAATCTTGGTCTTTGACGCTGTGAGTGTGATGTGTAAAGGAAAAAGGTAGTTAGCTAGCACTGCGACTAAAGCTGCTGAGAATGTTCCCAAAAGATACAAGATAATGATAGTTTTCATGTTGGTTTCTTGCCCTTTTCGATGTTGTGATAGAGCATTGGTCACCAAAGCAAAAACCAACAGTGGAGCAATGCCCTTTAAGCCACCAACAAATATATCTCCCAATAAGCCAATTGCTGACAGCTTAGGACAGGTCAAGCCGAGGACAGTCCCTAATGCAATCCCGATAGCAATACGCTTAATCAAACTAGATTTTTTCCAAGCCAAAACTATTCTTTTCATATCATATAATCCCTTCATGATCATAATGTCTCCCATTATAGTATAAATATTCTGAAAAATCAATCTGTTTTAGATAGAATACACTGGGGGGAGTTCGCATTCTCCTGATTCAATTAGGCTCGGATATGGTATAATAGAAATAAGCAGGAGGTGACCTATGTTATTTGCGAACAAGAATGTATTCTCTCGCTACTTTGAAAAATTCAACTGGTCTAATTTGTTAGATGACGTCTTTAGCAAGCTCGTCTCACTCGTGCTATTGCTAGCTCTCTTTTACCTCGCTAAAAAGCTGGTACATGTACTCGTAAGAAAGATTATCTCACCCTCTTTGAAACTCTCCAGTCAAGACGAAGGGCGACAAAAGACCCTCACTCGTTTGATTGAAAATTTGCTGAATTACACCCTTTACTTTTTCTTGATCTATTGGATATTGGCGATTTTAGGCTTGCCGGTGTCTAGTTTACTAGCAGGAGCTGGGATTGCTGGGGTGGCAATCGGGATGGGAGCGCAAGGTTTCTTGTCCGATTTAGTCAATGGTTTCTTTATTTTGTTGGAGCGGCAGTTGGATGTCGGAGACAGCGTTCGTCTGACTAATGGCTCGATTAAAATCGCAGGAACAGTTGTGAGTGTCGGAATTCGGACGACACAAGTGCGCGATGCAGATGGCACTTTGCATTACGTTCCTAATCGCAACATTACTGTCGTCAGCAATCTCTCTCGCGGTAATATGCGTGCGCTCATTGATATTCCCCTATATGCTCAGACGGATCTGACCAAAGTCACTCAGATTATCCAGCAGGTCAATGAGGAATATGCGGGCAAGCAAACAGAAATTTTGCAGGAACCAATTATTCTAGGTCCTCAACTCGCAGACAATGGACAATTTTATTTCCGTGTCAGTATCACCGTCCAAAGCGGTAGCCAAAGCACCGTTTACCATCAATTTTACAGGCTGTATCATGACGCTTTATTAAAGGAAGGAATTGATTTGCCAACGATTTATGCACCAGCGTAAGCAGAAAGGAGATTATTATGGAAGAACAAGTACCGCATGAAATAAAAACCCCTGCCGGTCACGTCTATCGCTTGAAACAGCCCCTGTATAAGCAGCCTTTGTTTTGGACGACCATCATTAGCTGTGTCATGCTTGTATTCATGACCCTCGTGGTGGCTGGTTTAAGTATTTTTAACTTTGCCTTTCTAGGGCATAGTGCTCGAACTGCAGTTTATCAAGATAGTTATAAACATCACCGTCTGGGAGACAGCGTGCGTTTTGAAAATGGAATGAAAATCACTGTTCAATATATTCATGTGGACTCCAAAGAGCGGATGAAAGGGCAAGCAACAGGAGCAACGATTACCGCCAAGGTCATTATCGAAAATACTTCTAGCGAATCTCTCCCTCTCAATGTCTATGACTTTGATTTACAAGACGAAATGGGAGAATCCTATGTCTTGGATGACGCTACTTTTGACACTGCCAACATAAAAGAGGAGCTTGCGGTGGGCGAAAAGGTGGAATGGAAGCTGATGTATGACGGTGAGGACGGCTCGCAGCAGCCCTATACTCTCGCTTATGACAATGTCAGGTGGGGAGAAGCCAAAAGCGTGAAGTTTTAGAAATAGCGATTGATTGCTTATTTCAGCAGAAGAACAGTAAAAGGCTGTGGACAGGTTTGTCCACAGCCTTTTATCATGCATGTTCGTTTAAACAATTCCTTGGGCAATCATCGCATTGGCAATATTTTCAAAAGCAGCAATGTTTGCTCCGGCTAGATAATCGTTACCAAGATCGTAGTTTTCAGCGGTTGTCTTAGCGGTGTTGAAAATATTTGTCATGATGTTTTGGAGACGACTATCAACTTCCTCACGCGTCCATGAAAGACGGAGGCTATTTTGGCTCATTTCGAGTGCAGATACAGCAACTCCACCGGCGTTGGCAGCCTTAGCAGGGCCATAAAGGAGATTATGTTCTTTGTAAACGGCAATAGCCTCCAAATTGCTTGGCATATTGGCACCTTCTGATACACAGAATACGCCTTGCGCTACCAAGCGTTTCGCTGCTTCACCGTCGATTTCATTTTGAGTGGCACATGGCAGGGCAATGTCGAATGTACCGTCGTAAGTCCAGACAGAGCCTTCGTGATAAGTGGCACTTGCTCTTTCAGCAGCGTATTCTGTCAGACGAGCACGACGTTTTTCTTTCACATCTACCAGAAGATCAAAGTCAATTCCGTCCTTGTCAATGATATAACCATTTGAATCAGACACAGAAATGACTTTAGCACCGAGGGCGGTTGCTTTTTGCACAGCATACTGAGCTACATTTCCGGCACCAGATACGACAACAGTCTTTCCGTCAAAACTTTCACCGTTTGCTTTGAGCATTTCTTGCGTATAGTAAACAAGACCGTAACCAGTTGCTTCTGGGCGGATTAGAGAACCTCCAAATCCAAGTGGTTTACCAGTCAAGACACCAGCATCAAATTGGCGTAGGCGTTTGTATTGTCCGTAAAGATAGCCAATCTCGCGTCCACCGACACCAATGTCACCAGCAGGAACATCCAGAGAAGGACCGATGTATTTTTGCAATTCTGTCATGAAGCTTTGGCAGAAACGCATGACTTCAGCGTCTGTCTTGCCTTTTGGATCAAAGTCAGAACCACCTTTACCACCGCCGATTGGTAGTCCAGTCAAAACATTTTTAAAGATTTGTTCAAATCCGAGAAATTTCAAAATCCCTTGATTAACCGTTGGGTGGAAACGAAGACCGCCCTTATATGGTCCAACTGCGGAATTAAATTGCACACGGTAACCGCGATTGACTTGAACTTTGCCGTCGCAATCAACCCAAGGAACACGGAAACTAATCACACGTTCTGGCTCGGTAATGCGTGCCAAAATGTTTTCTTCAATGTATTCAGGATGTTTTTCAAAAACGGGCTCAAGCGTGTTTAAAAATTCTTCCACCGCTTGCAGAAATTCTGCTTCGTGAGCATTGCGAGCTTTCACCAATTCAAAAGTGTTTTGGATATATTCTTTAGCAGTTGTCATAGACTTCTCCTTAAATAAGATACGAGGACGGTTAAAAGTCGTACAAAAATAGGAGGCTGACGCCGTGTTCGATGAACACTAGGGAGCCTATCTTTTTTGCTAGACTTTCGTCCGAGTTCAGTGTATGTTATATTTTGTTACGTGTGTCATTATAGCAGAAAATTTTTGTGCTGTAAAGAAAAAAGTTGAATTTTCTGAAAATTCCGACATAAAATTTACAACAAAATCCTGCTCAGCAAAAATTCATTTGCTTATCCCGAACATTTTTTCCTTCTATTCCGTTAAAAGAGTCAGATTTTTGCTTTTAATGGTACAATAGAAAAATGAAAGGAGTATTTCATGTCATCAACTCAAACACAAATCGCTGGTTTTTCTTTTGACAACTGCCTGATGAATGCGGCTGGAGTGGCCTGCATGACGATTGAAGAGTTAGAAGAAGTTAAAGACTCAGCTGCGGGAACCTTTGTCACCAAAACAGCTACTTTGCAAGCGCGAGCAGGAAATCCCGAACCGCGCTACCAAGATGTGCCGCTTGGCTCGATCAATTCAATGGGGCTGCCCAATCATGGACTGGACTATTATTTGGATTACTTGTTAGAATTACAACAGACAGAACCAAACCGAATCTTCTTTTTGTCGCTGGTAGGTCTGTCGCTAGAAGAAACCCATGCCCTTTTGAAAAAGGTGCAAGCTAGTGACTTTAAAGGCTTGACCGAGCTCAATCTATCTTGTCCCAATGTTCCCGGCAAACCACAAATCGCTTATGATTTTGAGACGACGGAAAAGATCTTGAGTGAAGTGTTTGACTATTTCACCAAGCCATTGGGCATTAAATTACCACCATATTTTGATATGGCACATTTTGATCAAGCGGCAGCTATTTTTAACAAATTTCCTCTTTCTTTTGTCAACTGTGTCAATTCAATTGGTAACGGGCTGTATATTAACGATGAAACAGTTGTCATTCGTCCGAAAAATGGCTTTGGCGGAATTGGTGGTGAGTACATTAAACCAACTGCACTTGCTAATGTTCATGCTTTTTATCAACGACTTAATCCTTCGATTCAAATCATCGGTACGGGCGGTGTATTGACAGGGCGGGACGCTTTTGAGCACATTCTTTGCGGAGCCAGTATGGTGCAAGTTGGAACAACGCTGCATAAAGAAGGTGTAGGGGCTTTTGAGCGCATTACAAATGAGCTGAAAGCGATTATGGCAGAAAAAGGCTATGAAAGCATAGAAGATTTTCGTGGGAAGTTGAACTATCTGGATTAAGCCAGAGTAGTGTTTGACAGTTCATTGCCATATCATTCTCAAGAAAGTTCTAATCAAATCCTTATAATATTTTAGAGATTTATGAGAAAATAAGAACAAAGAAATGAGGTGTTTTTATGGCTGAAATTTATCTAGCAGGTGGCTGCTTTTGGGGCTTGGAAGAATACTTTTCCCGTATCACAGGTGTAACTGATACAACTGTCGGTTATGCCAATGGGCAGGTAGAATCCACTAATTATCAGCTGATTCATCAAACCGATCATGCTGAAACCGTTCAGGTGACTTATGATGAAAATCTGGTTAGCTTGCGAGAAATTCTGCTCTACTATTTCCGTGTGATTGATCCGCTGTCTATCAATAAGCAAGGAAACGATATTGGTCGTCAATACCGCACAGGGATTTATTATACAAAAGATATTGATGTATCAGTCATCAACGAAGTCGTGAAAGAGCAAGAGCGTCAATTCGGTCAGAAGATTGCAGTGGAAGTAGAACCGCTGCGCCATTATGTATTGGCAGAGGATTATCATCAAGATTACCTCAAGAAAAATCCTGGTGGTTATTGCCATATCAATGTTAATGACGCCTATCAGCCTTTAGTGGATCCGGGACAGTATGAGAAACCGAGTGAAAATGCTTTAAAGGAAAACTTGTCCGAGGAAGCCTATCAGGTCACTCAACATGCTGCAACCGAACGACCATTTCATAACGAATATTTTGCAACGTTTGAAGAAGGCATTTATGTGGATGTGACAACGGGAGAACCGCTTTTCTTTGCCAGTGATAAGTTTGATGCTGGTTGTGGCTGGCCGAGTTTTACAAGACCGATTGCCAAAGATGTGATCAAGTATTATCAAGATAAAAGTCACGGTATGGAGCGGATTGAGGTGCGGTCGCGTTCAGGAAATGCACACTTAGGTCATGTTTTCACAGATGGTCCACAGGATCAAGGTGGACTTCGCTACTGTATCAATTCCGCGGCATTGCGCTTTATTAAAAAAGAAGACATGGAAGCTGCAGGATATGGCTATTTACTTTCCTATATGAAGTAAAGTCGGTAGAATAAACAAGAAACGAAGTTAGACAATCCTAGTTGCTTCGCAATCACCTCTATAAGCGCGGGGCTGGACAATAATCGCCAGTTTGAAAACTGATTATGTACGAAACAAACGTTGTAGTGATTGATTGCTCAAAGTATTGCAGATAGGATTTGCGGAGTAAATTTCAATGTTTTTCCTATTTTTAAAAGCTTGCTATTTGGTGCGGATTTTGCTACAATAACTAAAAAATTCAATGAAAACATATAATCTCCATAATAGGGTTGGAGAGTTTCTACCGTCTTACCGTAAATAAGCGTGGCTTTGTCCTTAGTTATGTTGTCAGATACAAATAGAGCATAGGGTAATGTGAAATGATTGTCCCACACGACTTTTGTTTTTGCGATTTCTACGCTGACAAATGCACAGTAATTGAATGCCTTGTGACTCTTATTTAAAGGAGAAGCGATGAAAGCATTTAAACAGGTGAATTTGGTGACATGTGATGCAGATTTTCATGTCTATCGAAATGGGCTACTAGTGGTAAACGAGGACAAGATTGTTTATTGTGGGAATGAGGACGCCACTTGGGAAGCGCGGGCAGATGAGACAGTAGATTGTGAGGGAGCTTGGCTTATGCCGGGTCTAGTCAATTGCCATACCCACTCTGCTATGACCACCCTTCGTGGCATTCGAGATGACAGCAATCTCCATGAATGGCTAGAAGATTATATCTGGCCGGCAGAAAGCGAGTTTACACCAGAGGTGACAACAAAAGCTGTCAAGCTGGCTCTTACAGAAATGCTTCAGACTGGGACAACGACCTTTAATGATATGTACAATCCCAACGGTGTTGAAATTGGGCAGATTTATGAGGTCGTAGCACGTTCTAAAATGCGTTGTTATTTTTCACCGACTTTGTTTAGCTCCGATATGGAGACGACGGAAGAAACCTTAGCGCGTACTCGGACTATTATTGAGGAAATTCTGTCCTACAACGATGACCGCTTTAAAGTAATGGTAGCACCACATGCGCCATATAGTTGCAGTAAGGATTTGCTAAAGGGAAGCTTGGAGCTGGCGCGTGAATTACAGCTGAAATTGCATATCCACGTGGCAGAAACACAAGCAGAAAATGGCATGATTTTAGAGCGTTATGGAAAACGTCCACTTGCTTTCTTGAAAGAATTAGGCTATCTGGAACATGAGGGGATTTTTGCCCACGGTGTGGAATTAAATGAGCGAGAAATTGAAGAACTAACAGCCTCTAAGATTCATATCGCCCACAATCCCATCAGCAATCTCAAATTAGCATCTGGCATCGCTCCCGTAACAGACTTGATTCAAGCTGGCGTGACAGTCGGACTTGCAACGGACTCGGTCGCTTCCAACAATAATTTGGATATGTTTGAAGAAAGTCGTACTGCTGCTCTTTTACAAAAAATGCGCACAGGTGACGCCACTCAATTTACCATTGAGCAGGCTTTGAAAACAATGACAATTGAAGGCGCCAAAGCACTCGGCATGGATGATCAGATTGGCAGCCTAGAAGTTGGCAAGCAAGCGGATTTTTTAATCATTCAGCCAAAAGGTAAAGTACACTTGTATCCAGAAGAAAAGATGCTTTCCCATCTCATCTATGCTGTCAAGGGAAATGATGTTAAAGATGTCTATATAGCAGGTGAGCAAGTTGTAAAAGACGGACAAGTCCTGACGATGGATGTAGTTATGTAAAAATGAAAGTTCTAAAGGAATCTTTGAAGAACCTCTTTGACACAATAGAGGTTCTTTCTTTATAAATATTTCAGACAAATTAGTAAGTCCATCTTGTATTGTATAGTAAAAATTAGAGGTTCGTGACAATTGTTCTAACCTCTAATTTTTGTAATAAGTATAACAAGCTTATGAGCCATAATGAAGCTAAATGGATAAAAACTCCTTTTGCAGACAAAGCGCAACTCCTGCTACTGCACCAGTAAAGTCATTATAAGGCTCAATGATGAGTTCAGGTAAGTCTTTGAAGAGTAGTTTTGGTTGTTGTGAGATTTCTTGATAGAAAGCTGCAATGACTTTGTCATCAGTCAAGATGGGACTGTGCAGATAAATTTTCTTTGCATCAATCATCATGCTAAGGTTTAGCAGGGATTGTGCTAAATACTTAAATGCCAAATGCAGGAGATTGAGAATAGCTTGGTCTCCTAAGTTATATGCTGTGAGGATAGTTTGAATCGTGATCTCTTCTTTATCTGTGACAAGTGATTTTAAATGTGTCAACTCGGCAGTTTCAAAGATGATTTTTGCTTTTTTTATCAGCCAGCTTTCACTAGCATAAGTCTGCAAACAGCCTCTGCGTCCACAACCACAGACTTCTCCGTCAGGACAAACGACGGTATGACCAATTTCGCCGATGACAATATTGCTTTTGCCGTAGATTTTGCCATTGTACATATAAGAGCAGTGCATACCCCGTGCAAAATGAAAATAGATAAAATTCTCATCCAGTTGGTAAGCAGAAAAAAGGCGCTTTGCTAGTGCCATGCAATTGACATTATTAGAAAAGTAAATTGGAAAAGAGAACTCGTTTTTAATCTTCGCTAGATCAAATTGTTTCCATGTTTGATTGTTTGTTGTAATCAAGTCATTGTGCAAATAGCGTCCAGGGATAGCTACTCCCACGGCTTGAATTGTATAGGAATTGTTCCGAAAAATGAATTGTTCAAGTAAATGACAAAATAAATCAGCGCCTTCTGCTAGAATTTTTTCCGAGGTGACGGTTGCTTTATTTTTATCAATCACATTTCCTGTATTATCACTCAACACAAAAGAAAAGTATTTTTCAGACAGTTCACAGCCGATGAAATAAGAGTGCTTTTTTTTTATACCCAAGAGGATTTTCTTGCGTCCGACTTTTGCGTGTTCTTCATCTTCCCCTAGCTCATACAGCAGTTTTTCTTGGATCAAACTTCCTGTAATCGCACTAACTGTAGCAGGAGTAATGCCCGTCTCTTTTGAAATATCAATGCGAGAAATTGGCCCCTTGGCGTAAATTTTATCTAAAATAATTGTTCGTAACTCAGCTTGTTTTTTTGTTTGATTCATTATCTACCATCCTTCCCTACATCTATTATATATTGATTATAAAAAATTATCAAATAGAAGTGAAAGCGCTTGACTTTTTGGAATAATTGTTTTAAAATATAATTAAAAAGCGAGATAAAGTTGATTTTATCTGCTATTTAATAATATATTATAATCAAAGGAGATTGTAAAGATGGACAAATTTTTACAAGCAAAACTAATGCCTATTGCTATTAAGTTGGGGAACAATAAAGGCTTAGTAGCAATTCGGGACGGCATTACGCTTGCAGTGCCATTACTGTTGATTGGTTCTTTGTTTATGGTCATTGCTAGTTTTCCTGTTCCAGGATGGGAAGCTTATTTGACAAAAATTGGGGTTTCTGCCTATCTATGGAAAGGCGTGGATAGTAGTTTTGGTCTGATTGGTTTGGTAGCCAGTTTTGGGATTGCCTACTATATGAGCCGCCAATACAAAGTGGATGGGATTCCTTCTGGGATTATCTCGCTTGCTGCCTTTATCACAGTGACACCATTCCTTACTACTAAAACAGGAAACGGTGTTCCCACAGCATTTTTAGCTTCACAAGGCCTTTTTGTAGCAATCATTCTTGGTTTAGTGAATGGTTATATCTATCAATGGTTCATCAATCATAATGTCCAAATTAAAATGCCTGATGGTGTTCCACCGGCAGTTTCAAAAAGTTTCAGCGCCATTATTCCAGGAGCAGTGATTATCACAGGTTGGTTGCTGATTTATGCCCTCTTGGCTAGCCTAAAACTGCCAAACCTGCATGCTGTGGCGCAGACTGTCTTAGGAAAACCGCTAGGTTTGCTTGGCAATAATTTATTTGGATTGATTATTCTAGTTGCTTTAAATAGTTCATTCTGGTTTGTTGGACTTCACGGAGGAAATGTTGTCAATGCGGTTATGAAACCATTGTGGCTTTCTAATCTGGATGCAAACAAAGTTGCTTATCAAGCAGGAGAAAAATTACCACATATCTTCACTAGCGTCTTTATGGATAACTTTGTCTTTATTGGTGGCGGAGGTGCTACCATTGGACTTGTATTGGCACTTGGTTATTTAGCGAAAAAGAAAAAATCAAGCAAACAAATCAAAGCACTGGCACCTATTACGGTAGTTCCAGGCTTGTTCAATATCAATGAGCCAACCATGTTTGGTGTGCCAATTGTCTTAAATATCTTGCTTCTGTTTCCATTCATTTTGGCACCGATTGCGAATCTTATCGTTGCGTGGTCATCCATGGCAAGTGGTCTGGTACCGTTAACATATACTGACCCAGGTTGGACAACTCCTCCGATTATTAGTGGCTTGCTGGCAACGGGAAGTTTTAAAGCGTCTATTTTACAAGCTGTTCTTATTGTGATGGATATTTTAATCTATATTCCATTTGTGATTGCTATTGAAAAACGCTTTAAGGCAGAAGAAAATCAGTAAGGAGACGAGAAGATGAAACGATTAATTAGTGCAAATTCTTCGGAAATTCTAAGCATGACCGCTCAAGAACTCAAACAAAGCATTCAAGCGAGTGAAGGGCGTGTTGTGTTATCTGAAAATGTTGTCATTCGTGAAACCTTTGTCGGAGACATTACCAATGCTGAAATTGCAAAAGCTTTCGGTGCAGATATGATTTTACTGAATTGTTTAGATGTTTTTCAGCCAGAAATATTTGGTTTGGATTGTGAAAAAGAGAAAATTGTTCACGAATTGCATCGTTTGGTAGGCGCTCCAATCGGTGTGAATTTGGAGCCTATTGATCTACAAGCGGATATGTTGGAAGAAGTGCAAGTGATTGCTGCTGGTCGGCAAGCTAGTCAGGCTTCTTTTGAACAAATTGAAAAATTAGGCTTTGATTTTGTCTGCTTAACAGGTAATCCAGGAACAGGAGTTAGCAATAAAGAAATTATTGATGCAGTAAAATTAGCTAAGCAGCATTTTTCAGGTTTGATTATAGCTGGAAAAATGCACGGTGCAGGAGTGTCTGAGCCGATTGCAGATCTTCAGACAGCTGAGAAATTATTAGAAGCGGGTGCAGATGTGATTTTGGTGCCAGCTGTTGGAACGGTTCCTGCTTTCAACGATGAAGAAATGAGAGCTGTCGTAGATTTAGTACATAGTAAAAGAGGTTTAGTCTTAAGCGCTATTGGCACTAGCCAAGAGACATCAGATGTGGATACGATTAAACAAATCGCACTTCGCAATAAAATTTGTGGTGTGGATATTCAACATATTGGAGATGCTGGCTATGGTGGTTTGGCAGTAGTGGATAATATTTATGCACTGAGCAATACAATTCGTGGCATTCGGCATACTGTGTCACGTTTAGCAAGATCCGTTAATCGGTAGACAGTAATCATTTGATGAAATAGAAGGGGTAAACATGGCTAAAACGACCATTATGCTAGCATGTGCTGCGGGCATGAGTACCAGCTTGCTTGTCACAAAAATGCAAGCTGCAGCAGATGAAAAAGGATTAGATGCAGAGATTTTTGCAGTCCCAGCTCAGGAAGTGGACGACATCATTTTGGAGAAAAAAGTAGATGTTTTGCTATTAGGTCCACAGGTGCGCTATCTTTTAGATCAATTCACAGAAAAGTTAGCTCAAAAGAATATCCCAATTGGAGTTATCCCAATGGTGGATTATGGCATGATGAATGGTTCAAAAGTATTGGCATTAGCTGAGGAACTGATCGGAGGCTAGAAGATTGATATGGAAAATTCAAATTTAGAAAGTATCATGTCCCTCATTATGTATGGTGGCGAGGCGAAGAGTAATGCTTTTGAAGCGATTCAAAAAGCTAAAAAAGGCTGTTTTGAAGAAGCGCGTGAAAAGTTAAAAGCAGCAGATGAGGCATTAGTTTTAGCACACAAGTCACAGACAGTGATGCTGACACAGGAAGCTCAAGGTGAAAAAATTGAGCTCAGTCTTTTGATGGTGCATGCTCAAGATCACCTGATGACGAGCTTAACGTTTATTGATTTAGCAAAAGAAGTTGTTACAGTATATGAACAACTAAATCAAATGGTTAAATAATCTAATAACATTCTCTTTAAGAACTTTGATAGGTTGAACGACTTGTCAAATTTTTTTTAAATAATTAACAGACGATTATTTTATTTATCACCTGATAATTATTTAAAAAACTTTTAGAAACCGCTTGCATTTTTAGAAACTTGTGTTATACTTAATTCATGGATTGTTACTGGTCATGCAGGCAAAACCTAGACAAATACGAGATATAAGGTAGGGAAACTGCTTTCTATTTGGTATGTGTTTAGGTTTTTTTGTTACCGTTGTTCTATATTTATATGTGCAACAACACAGCTGACCTAAAAAATAAAGGAGGTCCATTATGGCAAAAGATTATACCGACTTGGCTCAGGATATTGTTGCTCACGTTGGTGGTAAGGAAAATATCATCAAGTTAGTGCACTGTGTGACGCGTTTGCGTTTTTCTCTGAAAGATGAGAGCAAGGCAGATACGGAATACTTGAAAAATAGAGACGGTATTGTAACGGTTGTAAAAGCTGGTGGACAATACCAAGTGGTGATTGGGAACCACGTGCCAGATGTGTATGCGGCGGTCATTAAGGAAGCAGGTATTTCTGGTGAGGATAGTATTGATGTGGATGAAGGAGATGTTCCGCAAGGCAATCTCTTTGACCGATTTATCGCCTTGATCTCAGGACTTTTCCAACCAATGCTGGGGGCTCTTTCTGCAGCTGGTATGATCAAAGGTGTAGTTGCCATTATGGCTGCTTGTGGTGTTAAGTCGACAGACGGTGCTTATGTCATCTTAAATGCCGCTGGTGACGGATTCTTCCAATTCTTACCATTGATTCTGGCTTTGACTGCTGCTAAGCGGTTTAAAATGGAAAAATTCACAGCGCTTGCGATTGGCTTTGCCTTGGTCTATCCAAATATCGCAGCCAGCTTTACAGGTGCCAAACCACTCTATACGCTATTTGCAGGAACTTTTATTGAGTCAAAAATCTACGCAACTTTCTTAGGTTTGCCAATTATCTTCCCTGCTTCTAGCTATCTATCAACTGTATTGCCAATCATTCTAGCAATTTGGGTCGGCTCAAAAATTGAAAAATTCTTTAAACAAATCATTCCAGATGTTGTCAAGGTCTTTATTGTTCCATTCTTTGTAATTTTAATTACTGTACCGTTATCATTTCTTGTCATTGGACCAGTCATGACATGGGCTTCTGATATAGTCGGTGCTATTTTCACAGGTATTTATAGCTTCAGCCCAATTATTTATGGAATTATTCTGGGTGCTTTGTGGCAAGTGCTGGTTATGTTCGGTCTCCACTGGGGATTGGTGCCGCTTGCAATTTTGGAATTACAAAAAGGACCAGGTGTCATTCTTGTAGCTTCTATTGCTATTTGCTTTGCGCAAGCAGGAGCATTGCTCAATATCTTCTTGCGTACAAAAGAAGAAAAAGTCAAACAGTTGGCTATTCCAGCTTTTATCTCGGCTTTGTTTGGGGTAACAGAACCAGCTATTTACGGGATTACCTTGCCAATGCGAACACCATTTATTATGACTTGTATTGCTGGTGCAGTTCAAGGGGCTTATCTCGCTTTCTTTAATGCCAAAATGCAAGTAATGGGAGGAATGGGACTCTTTGCGATTCCGTCTTTCATTGATCCAAAAGATTCACTATTGCTCATTCACTTCCTTGTAGCAATTGCAATCAGTTTTGTTCTTGGATTTGTATTGACCCAATTTACAAAGATTCCAACTCTCTATGGTGGAGCACAAGAAGTCGCTGCTGAAGAAATCAGTCTGCCAGTTGAAGAGATTGCTCCTGAGCAAGTCATCACAGCTCCGCTTAGCGGGAAAGTGGTCGCACTCGAAGATACGCCTGATGCTGTTTTTGCAAGTGGTGCAATGGGTCAAGGTATAGCAATTGAGCCTAGCGTTGGCGAAGTTGTCGCTCCTGCTGACGGTGTGATTCGTCTGCTTTTCCCAACCAACCATGCGATTGGCTTAGCGACTGATGATGGCGCTGAAATCTTGATTCACGTAGGTATGGACACCGTTGCTCTTGAAGGAGAAGGCTTTATGGCACATGTTACTCAAGGCTCAAAGGTCAAGGCGGGTCAATTATTGCTAAGCTTTGATATAGATACTATCAAAAAAGCAGGTTATCCTGTTACAACTCCAATCATTGTAACCAATACAGCTGATTATAAGACAGTTGAAGCATTAGCTGGCGGCGATGTGAAACTAGGCGATGATTTGCTGAAAGTAAGTAAATAATCTAAGAAAAGGACAAGCAAAATTTGTAGAGTTCCAAAACAGTTGGTCGAAAAAATCAACTAGAGCTACTACAAGCATGCTTTGTCCTTTTTATTATTTATCATTTCCTGCGTCATGTTTGCTTCTTTGTGCTACAATGTAGATAGAGGAGAATGGAACATGAAAAGATCAGAACGAAAAATACAGTCAGCAACTAATTGGCAGTTTATTTTAGGCTTGCTTTGCGTAGTGTTTTTAGTAGCAAGTGGGATTTTATTAGCTGAGAAAATAAACGATAGCGTTAAGACAAAGCCGACAAAAACAAGTATTGTACAAAAGAAAAAAACGTCCTCTTCCCCAAACGGTGTACAGACGGCTCGTATCATGGCAAATGGAGATTTGCTGTATCATGACCTTCTATATATGAGTGCCTTACAGTCAGATGGGACGTATGATTTCACAGAGAATTATCAATATGTCAAACCTTGGTTGAAAAAGGCGGACTTGGTATTAGGAGACTTTGAGGGGACGATTCGACCAAATTATCCTTTGGCAGGCTACCCGCTGTTCAATGCGCCAGAGTCGGTGGTATCCGCTATCAAAGATGCTGGTTATCAAGTTGTGGATTTGGCACACAATCATATTTTGGATTCTCAATTGGAAGGTGTTTTTTCAACGGCAAAAGCATTTGAGCAGCACGGAATTACACCGATTGGGGTTTATACTCATAAAAATCGGGATAAATCATCACTTGTCATTAAAAAAGTAAATGGGATTAAAATTGCACTTCTAGCTTATTCTTATGGATTTAATGGCTTGGAAGAAAACCTCTCTCAGGCAGACTACAATCATTATTTGTCAGATTTAAATGAAGAAAAGATGAAAAAAGACATTGAGCGAGCCGAAAAAGAGGCTGATATAACCGTTGTCATGCCTCAGATGGGGGTTGAATATCAATTGGAACCGACACAGGAGCAAAAAACTCTTTATCATAAGATGATTGAGTGGGGAGCAGATATTATTTTCGGCGGACATCCGCATGTCGTTGAACCATCAGAGGTCGTCACACAAAATGGACAAAAGAAATTCATTATCTATTCTATGGGAAATTTTATCTCCAATCAGCGAATCGAGACAATGGACGGTGTGGAAAATAAGAAATGGACAGAACGCGGCGTGCTCATGGACGTGACGGTTGAAAAATCAAAGAAAGAGACGATTATCAAGGAGGTACAGGCACATCCGAGTTGGGTGAGTCGTGTGGCGAAAGGGACGTATTCACCGGAAGGCTATCCTCTCTACACCTACCAGACCTATATTTTAGAAGATTTCATTGAAGGTGGAAAATACCGTAATCAATTAGACCAAGCCACCAAAGAACGAATTGACACAGCTTATCAGGAAATGAATGAGCATGTAAATTTGAAATGGGACGAATGAGTTTATTTCTTTAGAGAAAAAAGACCAGAGATTCTTGCATGAAGAATTTCTGGCTTTTTGCTTTCGATATAATTCAGTAATAGGATAGAAGAGTTTTACCATGCATAATTTGGCTCAGTACAACTTACCATTGCATGTAGCAATTCTTCTGGACTAACAATTTTCAACCCAGCATAAACAGGATCTTGAACCATATAAGAAGGATCTATGTAATATATATAGGCAACATCTGAACCATCTGCTGTCAAGCCATATCCTACACCAATAACATTATGCTCTCCACTTCTACCTGGATACATTTTTGAATTATCAATAGTATAATACATTGGATAGCCGTCATTGATATTTTGAATTAGACGCTTTTTGAATCGTTTCATATCTTCTGAATCAGAATTAGGATTCGCTACAGTTGCTAAACGATAACCTGCTTGATTTCCTGACGGTACATCGTAGCCAAACAAATGGCGATTTAAAACTTTTATGGCATTGCTATTATGAGTTCCAAAAGTTTCATCTGTTCCCATTTCGTTGGCTAACTGGGCTTGGTCAACCTGAAGACCTCTACTTGCAAGTATCATGGATACTGTGGCTGGAGCACAGTAATTCCACCGTCGTTGGACAATTGTAGAGATGTTTAGTTGAACTTTTTTTCCTCCTGCATGACTGTCTTTGTCTGTGTTATCTATAGATTCAGAGGGGACCTTTTCATTTGCAGTTGAAGCATTGCTTTCTTCAGGAGTTGCGGTTTGAGAAGAACTTGTCTGACTTGAACTAGAAGCACTTTGTTGAGAAGTAGAAAAATGAGAGCTTTGCGTTTGCTTGATTTTAACAGTATCTAATGACTTCGCTGGTGCTGTTTTTCCGTGAGTACATGCAGTGATAAGAATGAAAACTAATAAGAAAACGATTGACGAATGTATGTCTTTTTTCATAATTTTATCTCCTCTTATTCCTCAAAATCATCATGTTGCATTTTTAACTTTAATTCCATGAATCCGTTTACATTTTTGGTGTACCATTTATGTTACAGTTTTTCAATCTTTTCTGGGTTGTAAAAAATCTTATTTACCCACTTGGAAAACTGTTTACCTAACCAGAGTGCAAAAAAGAGATTGCTGATAATGATGAGAACGCCAATGAGACTGAAAACAAGAAGTTCAATTGTGTTGATATGAAGTAAAGTGGTGGTTTTCCAAATGATAATACTGCTAACTGGTAAGCATAGGATAGAGGTCGCAAGAGCTGGGATATAGCGCCTAAGCCAGATAGCTTGCAGGATATGAACCACCAGATGAAGAGCAAAAGCCACAAATCCTCCTAGCCAGATGAGATAAAGTAGGCGGGTGTGGTAAAAAAGAGCAAAGAAAGAAATGAGGGATACCACGACAAATTCCTCTACTACAGCTAGTGTGAAACCTTCTGTGGATAAGCTTTTGTGGGTATTTAAAATGAAGGCAGCTTTTTTCTCCAGTAGTTTTTCATTTTGCTCTATCCACGGCATGAAACCAATGATTTCTTCTAAATCATGAAAAATGAAAAGCAGTGGAAATAACCAGATAATATCTTTCATGGAATCCCTCCTTGTTATTTTTTACGATATTGACTAGGAGTTAGTTGGTAATACTTTTTAAACTGCCGATTGAAGTTAGAGAGGTTGTTAAAGCCAGATTGGGCAGCAATTTCTAAGACGGGTAAGGTAGAATGCTGCAAGAGTTCAGCCGCTTTTCGCAAGCGAAATTGAATCACATATTCTATACAAGACACCCCCAAATGTTTTTTAAAGAAATTCATGAAATGCGTATCGCTGTAACCACAAATTTTGGCAAGTTGGTCAATAGTGAGCTCTTCTTGATAATGAGCGCTGATATAGTCAATAATGGTACGGATTTTTTCTTCCTTGCGATAGCCTTCTAAGGTTTGCTCTTTTGAAATGACATAACCATTTTCAAATAAAAGATAAAAGAGTTGATTGAGCTGGGCTTTGAGTTGAAATTCAAAATATTTTGTGCGGTAATAGCCTATTTTCATAGCATCAAGTAAACATTGCCGAATGTCTGCATAGGCTGGCTGATTGGGCTTGATAACACGAACAAAATCCAGTTGACCATTATAAAGCGGTTGCAGATAGTCAATGCTAGCTTGGTCCATAGCAGAATAACCCATTAAGTCCAAATGAAAGTTAATCGCATCCATATAGTGGCGGCGATTTTCAATCGGGTGAATGGAGTGAAGAGCGTTGGGACGAATCAGGATAATATCACCTGCTTCACTATTAAAGTAATCATAATCAATGTGAAACTGCGCAGTTCCCTCATGAACATAAACCAGTTCAACATCCGTATGCCAATGAAAGAGAATGTCCGGCTGACCGTTTTTTGTAATGGTTCGTGTGAGAGAATAAGGAGTGCCTTGATTTTTGTAAACGATATCTTTGTGTAATGTTCTCAGATCCATAAGTGTTGCTTCTTTCGTAGAATAATATCAATTTATAAGAGAATTGTGTTAGAAAATACTCTTGTCTAAGATTATAATATAATTAAGTAAAAAATAAAAGAGGTAAAAGTCATGAGTAAATTTCCAGCAGACTTTCTTTGGGGCGGTGCAACAGCTGCCAATCAATACGAAGGAGCTTACAATGTGGACGGGAAAGGTCTTTCGGTTCAAGATGTGACACCAAAAGGCGGCATGCCAGCTAAAGCAGGTGATCTCAATCCTTTGATTACAGATGAGCCAACAGCAGACAATCTCAAATTAGAAGGGATTGACTTTTATCATCGTTACAAAGAAGATATTGCCCTTTTTGCAGAAATGGGCTTCAAGGTTTATCGTACTTCCATTGCTTGGTCACGGATTTTCCCAAATGGTGATGAAGCGGAGCCAAATGAAGCAGGTCTAAAGTTTTATGATGATCTCTTTGATGAATTGGCAAAATATGGTATTGAGCCTTTAGTGACTTTGTCGCACTATGAAACACCGCTACACTTGGCACGCAAGTACAATGGTTGGGCAAATCGTGATTTGATTGGTTTTTATGAGCGCTATGTACGCACTGTCTTTACTCGCTACAAAGACAAGGTGAACTATTGGTTGACCTTTAATGAAATCAACTCCGTTCTTCATGCGCCATTTATGAGCGGAGGGATTGCAACACCCGTAGAAGAATTGTCCAAGCAAGACCTTTATCAAGCAGTTCATCACGAACTAGTAGCATCAGCTCTTGCAACGAAGATTGGGCATGAAATCAATCCAGACTTTAAGATTGGTTGTATGGTACTAGCCATGCCAGCTTATCCGATGACGCCAAAACCAGAGGACATACTGGCTGCCCGTGAGTTTGAAAATCAAAACTATCTCTTTTCAGATATTCATGCGCGTGGAAAATACCCAGCATATATGAACCGTTTCTTCAAGGAAAATGGAATTGAGATTCAATTTGCGCCGGGTGATAAGAAATTGATGGCAGAACATACCGTGGACTTCATCTCCTTCTCTTATTATATGAGTGTGGTTCAAGCTCATGATCCAGAAAGTTATTCTTCTGGTCGTGGAAATGTTCTAGGTGGTCTGCAAAATCCTTATCTGGCAAGTTCTGAATGGGGTTGGCAAGTTGACCCAATTGGTCTGCGTCTGGTCCTCAATGCTTTCTATGACCGCTACCAGTTGCCACTCTTTATCGTAGAAAATGGTCTCGGTGCTAAAGATGTCTTGGTGGATGGCCCTAATGGTCCAACTGTTGAAGATGATTATCGTATTGATTATCTTAAACAACATTTGCAACAGGTCGGCGAAGCGATTGAAGATGGTGTTGAGCTCTGGGGCTATACCACTTGGGGCTGTATTGACCTCGTGTCTGCTTCAACAGCTCAGATGAGCAAGCGTTACGGATTTATCTATGTTGACCGAAACGACGATGGAACAGGGACTTTGGCTCGCTACAAGAAGAAATCATTTGACTGGTACAAAGAAGTTATTGCAACGAATGGAGGAAAACTCTATGAAGATTGAGCATGCAGCCCTTTATGTTCAAGATTTAGAAGGAGCGAAATGCTTCTTTGAAACCTATTTTGAAGCAAAAAGTAACCAGCTCTACCATAATCAGAAAACGGGTTTTCAATCTTACTTCCTCAGCTTTAACGAAGGGGCGAGATTGGAAATCATGACCCGAAAGGAAGGTTTAGCAGAGAACAACCAAGAACTTCTCTTTTTGGGCTATCATCATTTAGCTTTCAGTCTAGGAAGCAAGGAAAAGGTAGATGAATTGACAGCTAGGCTTCAAGCAGATGGTTATCAACTTTTAAGCGGTCCACGCCTGACAGGTGATGGTTACTATGAAAGCTGCATTCTGGGTTTAGAAGGCAATCAGATTGAATTGACAGTGTAATTTGATAAATTTGCTCCTTATAAATAGAGAGTGGGACAGACATCAATCATTTGAAGAATGTGATTTTTCAGCAAGTCCTAGTTTCTAGTTGCTGACCTAAAACAGTTCACTGGACTGTTTTACTCCCACCTCCGCACAAGTTGGTTAGGATAGCCACTATCGCCGATACAGTCAGAGATAAGGTTATCCAACTAACCACTGCGTTTTGCAAGCTAAACGATAAAATACATGAGGCTGGGAATTTTTGTTTCAACCTCCTTTTTTGTGTTAAACAAATGAACTGAAAGTTGTAACATAGATATCAGGAGGAAAATGTCCAAGTGCCGCTCTCTGTTGTTTTTACCTTAAAAATTTGCCAAATAGAGAAATCATTTTGACTTTACTCTTTTTCAGTCGTATTTATTGCCAAAGGTCAAAAAAGACAAACCTCAAAAAGAAGTTTGTCTCGCGTTTTATAAGGATTCACTAAACAGTCATAAGATGTCGTCACGTACAACTTAATCCCAAAACTCTTTAGCGATTTCTTGGCCTTGTTTGATTTTAGCCCATTGCTGCGGGATAGCCAACTCATTGCCAGAATCACAAGAGGCAAAACCGCATTGATGTGACAGCAGCAAACGTTCCTTAGGCAAAATGGTGCTGGCTTGTTCTAATAACTTGAGAACACGTTCTTCATCATCAAGATCAGTTGTCTTACTGGAAAGGAGTCCAAGAACAACCTCAGCATCTTTATCTTTAAGAGAAGCAAGAGCCTTCAAATCACCTGAGACGTCACTGTCCCATTCTAAGAAGAAGCGGTCATAGTGTTGATCACGCAAGAATTTTTCCGCAATGGCTTCATAAGTTCCGCCTGAAGCAGACCGGCTTTCATAATTTCCACGGCAGTTGTGTGTCCAAACTTTCAGTCCTAATTGATGTCCATAATCAGCCACTTCGTTATTGATTGCAATGAATTCATCAGCTAAATCAGCCAGCGCAGCATTGCCATCGGCAAAAAATGAAGCAGGATTTGATTCGTCAAAAAGTTCCCAAAGGCAGTCGTCAAACTGGATAATTTCACCGCCAGCTTCTTTATATTCCGCCAAGAATTCTTTGTAAGCCTTGATGAGACCGACCTTTAATTCTTCATTTGTTTTGTAAACTTGATCATCGCCAGCCAGCCCATCAAAGATAGCCAGTTCTGTGTAAGCATGAGCAGGTCCCCAAATGGTTAATTTGGTTTGCGTGTCACCAGCTTCTTCCTTGAGCAATTTGTAAATGTCTAAGAAATGATGATTCTTCCCTGAAAGAGGTTCAGTGATACGGATACCAATGTCTTTGCGGGTCTCATATTGTCCGCCGTCATGGTCTTGGAAAGTATAACCGTGATCTGCAATATAACGTTCAATACCTTTAAGACCCCAAACAAAGTCTAAGTGCCACATTGATTTTGAGTATTCACCGTCTGTCAGAATATCAATACCGTTTGCCTTTTCATCAGCAATCACTTTTTTGATTTCTGCTGTCTCTGTCTCATGATAACCAGGAAAATTATCGTAAAATGGATAGTGAATATCATCACGATGTTCGATTTTATTTTTGTAGGCAAGTAGGTTGGCTGGGCGAAGTAAGGAGCCAACGAGCTGGAATTTTGATTGTGTCATGTCAAAAGCCTCTTTCTAAATTTCTTACTTTTTATTGTACACAAGCTAAGCACTTTTGAAAAATAGTTAATTTAGAGGAAGGGACATAGTTTAAAACTATATCTGAAAAGACCAGTCCTTGCTTGAATACAATTGTTTCCTCTTCACCCCTCTTTTTGATAAAATAGAAGAAAAAGGTTTATTTACTATTTTTTAAATGTGCTATAATCTTCTTGAAATAAGGTGTAAATGTAGCCAATAATGTTCTGAATTATCCAAGCAGAATTACAAAAATGGCAAAAGGATAGTCATACATTATGAAATAAATGAACGATGAGATTTAAATTTGAAATGAATAATTGTTAGAGGTGATAACATGCCAATTAAGATGATTGTGACTGATATGGATGGCACGCTCTTAGATGAAAAAGGAGAATTCGATCGCGATCGGTTGAAAAATATATTGGATGAGCTAGATAAACGGGGAATGCGGTTTGTGGTGGCAACGGGCAATGAAATTCACCGAATGCGCTTGTTATTTGGTGATTTGCTGGAGCGCGTGACCTTGATTGCTGCAAATGGTGCGCGGATTTTTGATAAAAACGAGATACTGCTGGGCACATGTTGGTCTCCAGACCTAGTGGCACAAATCTTGTCTTACTTTGAAGGGAGAGAACGTGATGTGCACCTCGTTGTCACAGCTGAAAATGGCGCTTTTGTCAAAACGGGAACGATTTTCCCTATGATTGAAAAAGTCATGACAGCAGAAATGGCACAAGAATTTTACCGAAAGATAAACTTTGTCGAAACATTACGTCCAGACGATTTTCCGCAAGTTCTGAAAATGAGTATGGTGGTAAACGAGCAAGTAGCAGTTCAGGCTACTCGACAGCTCAATCAGGATTTTGCAGACACATTAAATGCGGTCACAAGCGGCTATGGAGCGATTGACATTTTGCAAAAAGGGATCCATAAAGCTTGGGGGTTAGAGCAATTGATGCAAAAATGGGAAATTCAAGAGCAGGAAATCATGGCCTTTGGAGATAGTGAAAATGACATTGAAATGCTGCAATTAGCTGGGGTTTCCTATGCCATGGAGAATGCGGATCCTAAAACCAAGGCAGTTGCCAATCACCTTGCACCAGCAAATACAGAGGCGGGCGTCCTGACAGTATTAGAGAACTATTTGAGCAAAGGAGAGAGTCAATGGCTGTCCAACTATTAGAAGAATGGTTGTTAAATGAGCAAGAGCAGATCAGACAAAAGTACCACGATTTGAATCGTATATCCGTCAAAGATCCCGATGTACTTTTTCTGGGAGATTCTATCGTAGAATATTTTCCCTTACACGAGTTGTTAAAAACGTCAAAAACACTAATAAACCGTGGAATTCGAGGGTATAGATCCGATTTGTTGCTAGAGCATTTAGAATCTCTTTTATTTGGGGAGGCAGTTGATAAGGTCTTTCTCCTCATCGGCACCAATGATATTGGCAAGGAAATCCTCCAGCAAGAAACGGTAAAAAATGTGGAAAGCATCATCCAAACGATTACTAGGAATTATCCTCTTGCAGAAGTTTGCCTTTTATCTGTCCTACCAGTCAATGAAACCGCTACTTACAAAAAACGCGTTCATCGCAGAAACAATCAAAAAATTCAAGTTCTCAATCATGCTTATCAAGAGTTAGCTTCTGCTTATATGAATGTGACCTTTGTAAATGTCTATGACGACCTACTAGACGAAACAGGACAATTAAAAGAAGCATTTACCACTGACGGGCTGCATTTGACGGTCGCAGGCTATCAAGTGCTGGCAGGGCGAATAGCTATGCAGTTGTAATTTTTGGGTCAACTATAGATTAGCAATTTTGAACTCGTTTTAATGGGGATAATATCAAAAAATTATTATTGTCATAAAAATTTAATTTTATATACTTTAACTCATATGATATAATGAAAAATAATTATAAAATGTTGAAGGAATAGTATGAGTACATTATTAGCTACAAGATTAAAAAGTAAGCGATTGGAATTAGGGTTATCCCAAAAAGAATTATCAGAAGGGGTATGTGAGCAAGGTCAGATTAGTAGAATGGAAAAAGGCAAGTATATGCCTGGTTCGGATCTTTTATATTCATTATCCAAAAAAATGAATGTACCAATGAACTATTTTTTTGATGATAGTGTACTTGGTGAGACATCTAAGTTGGTACAATTCAAAGAGCTGGTAGAATCCTTTCTAGTAAAGCGTGAGTATGATTCATTAAAATATTTATACAGTTTAGAAATTGATAAACAACATAGATTGCCACTATCAGACCAAAATTATCTTGAATGGATAGGGGCAATTGTTTCATTTCATTGTGATAATAAAAGAGAAGAGGCTATTAAAAAATTAGAACAAATGCTTGTGCGATTAAGTAAAGATGAGTTAATGTACCTTCGTATCTCTAATACCTTGCTTAATTTCTTTTTAGAAGAAAAAAATAATAATGAATTTGAAAAATGTTATCAAGCAGTACTACCTAAACTTCAAAGTATTGATTTTACTCATATAATAGAGCTGAAAATTTATATTAAAATTAGATATAATTTTTGCCGATATCTTTGGAAAAGCTCCCAGATTGAGAAGGGGATAGAGGAAACGCTTGATGTTATTGAAAAATGTAATAAATACAGTTGTAGTTATTTATTAGCAGATTTATACTGTATATTAGCGAATATTAGCGAGGATTTTTCTAGTCAAAGTATTGTAAAACAATATTTTACAATTTCGCAAGTATTATATAAACTAAGCGGTAATGAAAAAATGGCATTAACGCTTGAAAAGTATCTTCGTGATAATTTTCAAAAAGTGTAAGTTAGAGATAAAATATAGAAAACACGAATAATCTTATGTCCAGTTGCTTATGGGGATAATTTTATTCGTGTTTTATTTTTGAAACTGCTACATTAAAACTAGAGGAATATATCTGAACACGCTAAATGATTATAGTTATAATTACAAAAAAAATAACTATTTTTATAAAAATCTATTGAGATAGTTTATTCAAAGGTATATAATGTGTACCTAGAAAGGAGATTAAACTCTGTGAAAAACATAAAAAATGTTATCAAAATTTTGTTGTTTTTATCATGAATATGAGAACAAGGTAATTATTACAAACAAATTACAAATATTTCTAAAATATGTTGATTTTTACAAAACAAAGTTATATAATGACTTTGGAATTTAAAGATTCCTGAAAAAGAAAGGAAATACAATGAAAAAATCATATAAATTAGCAAGTGTAACCATGTTGTGCTCTATGCTCTTACTTGGTGCTTGTCATAAAAACGAAGTCAAAAGTGGGACAAATGGACATTCAGTAAAAACAACGAAAACAACAAAAAGTAGTAGCTCTAAAAAGACAAAAGCTTCTCAAAATAACAAAACGTCTACTAATGATAATAAAACAACTGATAAAGAGCAAGACAATTCGGTTACAAATGCTCAATCATCAGAGATTAGTAATTCAAATAGCCAAAATAGTGCAAGTAGTCAGCAATCTTCGACTCCTTCAATTGTTCAATCTCAAGGAGGAGGTGCTCAAGTGACCTCTGGAACTCTTGAACTGTACCAAGACACGCCAGTTTATGCTTCACCAGATAAATCAAGCGAAGTTGCTTATACTTATCCTAAAGGAAATGTTGATTGGGATCAGTATGTTTTTGAAAACGGTGAAAATTGGTATAGTTTTGTAGTTTCTAATGGAACAGAGTCTAAGCGTTACTACATAGCCTATTCAGATGTAAAACATTAAAGATATTGTTAACCTTTTTTCTTGGACAAGAGAAATATTACAAATAAATTACAAACATTTATAAAATGTGTTAATTTTTACAAAACAAAGTTGTATAATGATTTTGGAATTTAAGGATTCCTGCAGGCATAGCTGATCCTATTACAGGAAATGTCTCTAATACAGATCGTATTTTGATTGGGCAAGATGAAAATGCCAATGCACATACCTTTTATAGAAATTAAGATGATAAACATAAATTAGAAAGTAGGACAAGTGATGAAAAAAAGAATGTTTGGTCACGAAGAACAACGTTTTTCCATTCGTAAATATTCGTGCGGTGCGGCTTCTGTTTTGATTGGATGTGTCCTCTTTATGGGCGGTCAAACCGTGTCAGCTGATGAACAAGCCACGACTGGGACAATACCTGAAGCGGCTCAAGTTGGCACAGCAAATAAGACTCAAAATACAACGGAATCAACTGATGTATCTTCTCGACCAGCAGCGACTCAGACAACAACTGCGCCAGCTAGCTCATCAGCAGATAAAGCTGTTTCTGTAGCTACAGAGACGACACCTTCTCAACCAACGACTGTTGATGCAGCGACACAGACAGAAGACGAAACAACAAATTCATCTGTTGATGCAACAACAGACACAGCTACCCCTTCAACAACTGCAAAAATTGAAAAGAGTCCTGTCGAAAAAGAAGCAGGGAAAGAAGAAATTGATGTTGCGAAATTGATGGATAAAACGCAACCAGCACAACAAGCTCGTCTGGCAGAATCCAAAGTAGCGCAAAGTGTACCTTCTTTACCAAGTCAGGGCTATTACACTTATACGAAACGTACGGAAGTGAAGAATGAACCAAAAGCAAGTGCAGCATTGCAATTTTATGTGAATGCGGGGGATCGCGTTTTTTACGACCAAGTTTTGATTGCAGATGGATACCAATGGCTAAGTTACCGCTCTTATAGTGGAGCTCGTCGCTATGCGGCTATTAACAAGCTGGTTCAATCTGAACCTCAACAACCAGTGAAACCAACACTTTCTTCAACAGGAACTCTCCCTTCTAGAGGAAGATATGCTTTCTCTAGAACGACAGAGGTTAAGAATGAAGCCAAATGGTCAGCTCCGACACAATTTACTTTTAATAGAGGCGATAGCGTTAACTATGATAAAGTGCTGGAAAATGATGGTTATCAATGGATTAGCTATATTTCTTATAGTGGAATGCGTCGTTATGCAGCTGTTACAAAGTTAGCTCAGCCAGCACCTCAAAGACCAGCTCAAAGTCAAGTGACAGGTACGATTCACATTGAAAATAAGACCTCGCAAGGCTTTGATGTGGTGGTGACGAATGTCAACTCGACCAAGGGTGTGAAGACGGTGAAGTTGCCTATTTGGTCTAGCCAAGGCGGTCAAGATGACATCATCTGGTACGATGCCACTAAGCAAAATGACGGCACTTATAAATTGAGTGTGGACATTCGTCGTCATAAGAATAACTACGGTGACTATAATGTGCACATGTATTACGTTCAGTCAGACGGCAGCTTGCAAGGTGTGACGGGTACCACGACTAAGGTGGAAGAACCTAAATATAGTGTGACCGGCACGATTCACATTGAAAATAAGACTTCGCAAGGTTTTGATGTGGTAGTGACAGATGTTAGCTCCACCAAAGGCGTGAAGACAGTGAAGCTGCCTGTTTGGTCCAGTCAAGGCGGTCAAGATGACATCATCTGGTACGATGCAGCCAAGCAAATAGACGGCACCTACAAGTTGAGTGTGGATATTCGTCGCCATAAAAATAATCGAGGCGAATACAACATTCACATGTATTACGTTCAGTCAGATGGTAGCTTGCAAGGTGTAACGGGTACCACGACTAAGGTGGAAGAGCCAAAATATAGTGTGACTGGCACCATTAACATTCAAAATAAGACATCTCAAGGCTTTGATGTCCTGATTACAAATGCGTCAGACAGCAATGGAATTTCTAGAGTGAAAGTTCCTATCTGGACAGATAAGGGCGGTCAAGACGATATTATTTGGTATGATGCCACTAAGCAAAGTGATGGAAATTATAAAGTTTCTGTCAATATTGATAAGCACAAGGGGGAATATGGCGAATATAATATTCACCTTTACTACATTGAATCAAATGGCAAAGTAAGAGGTGTTAGCGGTACCAAGACAACCGTAGTGGCACCAAGTTCTGCAAGAGAATCCATTCCGTCTCAAGGAGTTTATACTTTTAAAAAGGAAGTTGAAGTCAAAAATAGTCCCACAATGACGGCTAAGACTGAATTTACCTTTGCAAAAGGAGAACGGATTCGCTATGATAAGGTATTGGACGCAGATCATCATCGATGGATTAGTTATGTTAGCTACAGTGGAACACGTCGCTATATCCCAATTGCAACCTTAACAAATGAAGAAGCTCCCAAACCTGTTCAGGTGACTGGCACGATTCACATTGAAAATAAGACCTCGCAAGGCTTTGATGTGGTGGTAACGAATGTCAGCTCCACCAAGGGTGTGAAGACAGTGAAGTTGCCTATTTGGTCTAGCCAAGGCGGTCAAGATGATGTAATCTGGTACGATGCAGTTAAGCAAACAGATGGCACCTATAAGTTGAGTGTGGACATTCGTCGTCATAAGAATAACTACGGTGACTATAATGTGCACATGTATTACGTTCAGTCAGATGGCAGCTTACAAGGTGTGACGGGTACCACTACCAAGGTGGAAGAGCCTAAATATAGTGTGACTGGCACGATTCACATTGAAAATAAGACCTCGCAAGGCTTTGATGTGGTGGTAACGAATGTCAGCTCCACCAAGGGTGTGAAGACAGTGAAGTTGCCTGTTTGGTCTAGTCAAGGCGGTCAAGATGATGTGATCTGGTACGATGCAGCCAAGCAAACAGACGGCACTTACAAGTTGAGTGTGGATATTCGCCGCCATAAAAACAATCGTGGCGAGTACAACATTCACATGTATTACATTCAGTCAGACGGTAGCTTGCAAGGTATAACGGGTACAACGACCAAGGTGGAAGGCTCTCAAACGGGTGCAAAAGAAGTACGATATAATGGCTCTTACTACTTTATCCAAGGTAAATATGATGAAATTGTAGTAGCAAATAAAAAGCATCCGATGGCTGCTAACTACAATCCTGGTGAAAATCTAACTGCAAAAGCTGCTTTCCTTCGATTAAGAAATGATATGATTGCGAAAGGCTATAATGTTGGATACGCTTATAGTGGCTTCAGAACTTATGATTATCAAAAAGTTTTGTATCAAAATTATGTGAATAAAGATGGACAAGCTGCTGCGGATCGTTACTCTGCACGCCCCGGTTATAGTGAGCACCAAACAGGTCTTGTCTTTGATTTAACGGATAAAGCGGGCAATCTTTTAGAGGATACTGCTGCAAGTAATTGGTTGAAGAACAATGCACATCGCTACGGTTTTGTAGTCCGTTACCAACCAGGGAAAGAAGCTTCGACAGGATACATGCCAGAAGCATGGCATATTCGTTACATCGGTAAGGAAGCTGATGAAGTTTATCATTCTGGTTTGAGTTTAGAGGAATATTATGGCTTTGAAGGTGGAGATTACGCTTCATCAGTAACCCCGTCAAAACCAACGACTCCGTCTCCCCAAACACCCTCTATCCCTGCTCAAGGTGTATATCGTTTTACAAAACGCTCCTCTATCAAAGCAGAAGCTAGAATGTCAGCTCCTGAATTGGCTTATTATGATGCCGGGCAATCGGTCACTTATGATAAGGTTTTGAATGCAGATGGTGCGACATGGATTTCTTACATTGCTTTTAGCGGAAAGAGACGGTATATTGCTGTTGCTTAATTCAAACTTTACAACATCTACGGTTGAGAATCCGTAGGTGTTTTTTTATATTTGAAAAGCATTGTTTATTATGTCACAAACTTAGATAAAGCATAAAAGGAAATGGTGTTGTGTATAAGCTTTTTGATATTTTCTGAGATTGTGAAAATCTGTGAGCAAATTTTTTGTAAACGAATTCAAAAAGTATTATGATATTACCGTAACTAAAAAACAGATTTTGAAATTGCAATTCCATTCTCTGAGATGGAGGATTATTATGTCTAATGTGAAAACAGTGCCTGCTGCTGTTGCTATGCTTCGTGTATTGGAAGCATGGGGTGTGGAAAATGTTTACGGTTACCCTGGTGGTTCTGTCAATTCAACTATGAATGCGCTGGATCTGGAAAAGGAAAACCTTCACTTTGTTCAAGTTCGTCACGAACAAGTTGGAGCTCTTGCAGCTGCAGCTCATGCTAAATTGACTGGAAAAATAGGCGTAACTCTTGGGTCTGCTGGTCCTGGTGCTGTCAATCTTTTAAATGGCTTGTACGATGCGCGGGAAGATCATGCTCCGGTTTTAGCTTTGGTCGGTCAAGTGCCTAGCACAAACATGAACTATGATTATTTCCAAGAGTTTTCTGAATTACCGATGTTTAGTGATGTTGCGGTTTACAACCGAGTGGTTATGACACCAGAAAGTCTCCCTTATGTTGTTGATAAAGCGATTCGTGAGGCTTATAAACATAATGGTGTAGCTGTTGTTATCATGCCAAATAACTTTGGTTATGTAGAAATTCCAGATGTAGATTATGCTTCTCATACAGCAGAAAAAAACTTACCGCTGCCCCAAGCAACGGATGCCGAAGTGGATCAATTTCTTGAACTAGTAAAAGCAGCTAAGCGTCCTATTTTTCATGTGGGTTCTGGTATCGGGAACAATGCGCAGTTATTGATAGAACTGTCTCAAAAATTGCAAATTCCGATTGCTGTAGCGGGTCTGGCTAAGGGCAAAATTCCAGATGACTTTGAAGCCAACTTAGGAACATTGAATCGTGCCGCCTCTAAGGTTGGTGATGAAGCTTTTGCGGCAGCTGATCTGGTGATTGCTCTTGGGACAAACTTCCCATTTGCTAACTTAGTTTATCGTTCTCATGATTTTAAGTTTGTTTCTATTGATATTGATGCTGCTAATTTTGGTCGTCATCACTACTTGGATTTAGGAATTTTATCAGATTCTGGAAGTTTTCTGAAAAAAGCCTTGGAACGTAGTGAAGCGGTCGCTCCGCAACCATTTTATCAAGCAAGTGTGGCAGCTATGAAAGATTGGAAAGCTTATCTGGAACGTTTAATGCAAAAAGCAGACGGACCACTAGAGTTTGAACAAGTTTATCGCGAAATCAACCGCATTTCAGATGCCAATGCTGTCTATGGTATTGATGTTGGGGACAATATTATCAATAGCTTCCGCTTCTTAAACTTTACATCAGAGAAGAAATGGACCATCTCCGCTCTTTTTGCCACCATGGGTTATGGTGTACCAGCTTCTATCGCAGGTCAATTTGCTTTTCCAAATCGCCAAGTTTTCAATATTGCTGGAGATGGTGCGTTTTCAATGGTAATGCAGGATCTGACGACCCAAGTCAAATACCAGTTGCCAATTATCAATATTATCACTTCTAACAATTCACTCAACTTTATCAAGTCTGAACAGGAAGATCTGGTCATGAACTTTTCAGGCGTAGACCTCTACGAAGTAGATTTTGCGAAAGTTGCAGAAGGAATGGGAGTAGAGGGAATAACAGTTAAAACTTTAGAGGAATTGCCAGCTGCATTTGACCGCGCGCTTGAAGTTTCAAAATCTGGAAAGCCTGTTTTGATTGATGCTAAAATCACAGACAAACGTGGTATCCCTGTGGAAGAATTGGAATTGGATATTGTTGATGGTGACTTTGTAGAAAAAATTTCTGCTGGTTATCAAGAAACACATGGTCAAATGAGTCCAGAAGAATTCTTTGCGGCTTATGATGGGCAAGAGCTGCGACCTATTACAGCTTATTTCAAAGAATATGGTGTCAAGCCATAACGTGAGCCACAGCTTATCTTAATTTTTACGACTATTTATAGTAGTTAGAGCGGGAGGGCATCCCTCTCTAACTCTACTATAAATTGCAGAAGCTGTTTCACTTCATTAAATTGGTATAAATTTTATACAAATTCTTATTATTCTGATCTGTTAGATAGACTGATTGAATTTTTTGTTTCGAAAAAATGAAAGCGCTTGCTTATCGAAAGTTCAATCTGACTTTCTCTGCAGATATGCATTAGACAGGAGGAAACATTATGTCTTACCAAACTAGTAGTGCTGAAGGCCCAGTTGATTTCATTAACACTTATGATTTAGAGCCCATGGCTCAGAAGGTCATTCCCAAAGCTGCATTTGGCTATATCGCAAGTGGAGCCGAAGATACTTTTACTCTGCGGGAAAATATTCGTGCCTTTAACCATAAGCTAATTGTGCCTCATACGCTTCGAAATGTGGAAAATCCAAGTACAGAGATTGAATTTGACGGAGATAAACTATCGTCTCCAATTATTCTAGCTCCGGTAGCGGCTCATAAGCTGGCGAATGTACAAGGAGAAGTGGCTTCAGCAAAAGGTGTGCATGAATTTGGTTCTCTCTACACCACAAGCTCTTATTCAACGGTCGATCTTCCAGAAATTTCGCAAGCTCTTCAAGGAACACCACATTGGTTCCAGTTCTACTTTAGTAAAGATGATGACATTAACCGTCATATCATGGATCGGGTTAAAGCAGAAGGGTATAAAGCAATTGTTTTGACAGCGGATGCGACTGTTGGGGGCAACCGTGAAGTGGACAAACGCAATGGCTTTGTTTTTCCAGTTGGCATGCCGATTGTAGAAGAATACCTTCCTGATGGTGCAGGCAAGACAATGGACTTCGTTTACAAATCAGCTAAGCAAAAATTATCCCCTCGTGATGTGGAATTTATCGCATCTTACTCAGACCTTCCTGTCTATGTCAAGGGTCCACAATGCCGTGAAGATGTAGAGCGCTCGCTTGATGCCGGTGCTTCTGGTATTTGGGTAACCAACCACGGTGGGCGGCAAATTGACGGCGGCCCGGCAGCTTTCGATTCATTGCAAGAAGTGGCTGAAACAGTTGATAAACGTGTACCAATTGTCTTTGATTCAGGTGTCCGTCGTGGTCAGCATGTCTTTAAGGCGCTCGCTTCTGGGGCAGATTTAGTGGCTATTGGGCGACCTGTGATTTATGGTCTAGCTCTTGGTGGTAGTGTGGGTGTCCACCAAGTCTTTGAGCATATCAATGATGAATTAAAAACAGTGATGCAATTATCTGGTACCCAAACGATTGAAGAAGTAAAACACTTCAAACTTCGTCATAATCCTTATAATCCAACTTTCCCAGTAGACCCACGGGATTTGAAATTGTACTAAAATGGATAAATTATCATCCAACTCTCTTTGGCGTTTCAAAGGGAGTTTTGTTATGCTAAGCGATAGAGAAATGAAGTCAGATACCCGATTTTAATAAAAATGTTCAGTTCTAAATGACAAAAGTTAGCAAAAGTCGTTAATGTACTTGGAAAATAGAATAGTATCACTATTTGACAGTATTTTATAAGAAAACTTCTTCTTTGTTTGTTATAATATAAAGTGTAGAAAACGTTTTATATTATAAGGAGGAAAAAATGACAGAAAAATTGACTTTTCCAGATGGATTTTTATGGGGCGGAGCGACCGCTGCCAACCAATGTGAAGGGGCCTATGATGTTGATGGTAGAGGTCTTGCCAATGTCGATGTGGTGCCGATTGGTGCGGATCGTTTCCCGATTATTGCTGGTAAGAAAAAGATGTTTGACTTTGAGGAAGGCTATTTCTATCCGGCAAAAGAGTCCATTGATATGTATCATCATTTTAAAGAAGATATTGCGCTTTTTGGCGAAATGGGCTTTAAGACTTATCGACTCTCTATCGCCTGGTCTCGGATTTTTCCAAAGGGAGATGAGCTGGAGCCCAACGAAGCAGGCTTGAAATTTTACGAAGACCTCTTTAAGGAATGCCATAAGTATGGCATCGAGCCTCTGGTGACCATCACCCACTTTGACTGTCCTATGCACTTGATTGAGGAATACGGAGGCTGGCGCAGCCGCAAAATGCTGGAATTTTACGAGCGTCTCTGCCACACTCTTTTTACCCGCTACAAGGGGCTAGTCAAATACTGGCTGACTTTCAATGAAATCAATATGATTCTCCATGCACCGTTTATGGGAGCAGGACTTTACTTTGAAGAAGGGGAAAATGAAGAGCAGGTCAAATACCAAGCAGCTCATCATGAATTGGTAGCGTCAGCTATTGCGACCAAGTTGGCACACGAGATCGACCCTGAAAACAAGGTTGGCTGCATGCTGGCAGCTGGTCAGTATTATCCAAATACAGCCAATCCGGCAGATTACTGGGCAGCTTTGCAGGAAGATCGGGAAAGCTATTTCTTCATCGATGTCCAGTCCAGAGGAGAATATCCAAACTATGCCAAGAAGAAATGGGAGCGTTTGGGTATTGAGGTTGAAATGACAAAAGAAGACCTAGACTTGCTCAAGACCTATACGGTGGATTTTATTTCCTTCTCTTATTATTCTAGCCGTGTGGCTTCTGGTGATCCAAAGGTCAATGAAAAAACTGCCGGAAATATCTTTGCCTCGCTTAAGAATCCTTACCTAGAAGCTTCTGAGTGGGGCTGGCAGATTGATCCGCTGGGCTTGCGAATTACCCTTAACGTCATCTGGGATCGCTATCAAAAGCCGATGTTTATCGTGGAAAACGGGCTGGGAGCAGTTGATACGCCAGATGAAAATGGCTATGTCGAAGATGACTACCGTATTGACTATCTAGCAGCCCATATCAAGGCTATGCGCGATGCGATTAATGTAGACGGCGTAGAACTTTTAGGATACACCACTTGGGGCTGCATTGACCTCGTTTCCGCTGGAACCGGTGAGATGAAAAAACGCTATGGCTTCATCTATGTAGACCGTGACAACGATGGAAACGGCACACTCAAACGCTCCAAGAAAAAATCCTTTGACTGGTATAAGGAAGTCATTGCGACTAATGGGGCAAGTGTGAAATAGAGCAATTGGGGCGTGAGACAAAATTTAAAATCATTTTAATCGGCTCTCTTATTTCAAGAATTCGGTGAGAGTGGGGCAGAAATCAGTAGCTTCGTAGAAACTTGATTTCGTCATCCCACTCTCTTTTTTGCTTTCCGTTGACTTCCGTCTTTTTCCTTGTTACACTATGGATAAGAGATTTTGTTGGAATGGACGTAATATGGCCAATATTTTAATCATCGAAGATAACAACGATATTCATGATATTTTAAAAGATTTGTTTCAAGCTGAACATAGAGTTTTTTCAGCATATTCTGGAACGGAAGGGTTGGTGGTTTTTGCGCAGGAAAAGATTGATTTGGTGCTGCTGGACATTATGTTGCCAGGGAAAAACGGTGATCAGGTCTTGGCAGAAATTCGCAAAAGCAGTCAGATTCCAGTGGTCATGCTGACAGCTTTGGGTGAGAAACCGCTGGTTAGTCGGTATCTGCTGGACGGCGCGAATGATTACATCGTCAAACCGTTCGATCTGGACGAGCTTTTTGCGCGTGTGACAGTGCAGCTGCGCAACCACCTTTCACAAGAGCAAGCAACAGAAATTCAAGGGATAAAAAATATCCGTCTTTCACCAGATACATTTGAAGTAGTCAATGGAGAGAAGCGAGTTCGTTTGGGGAAGAAGGAGTATCAGATACTTCAAACCTTGCTTCATCATTCGAAGAAAATTTACACAAAAGAAGAACTGTTTGAGTTGATTTGGGAAGAGGCATATTTTCCGGGAGATAATACGCTCAACACTCATCTAAGCAATCTTCGTAAGAAATTGGCACAAGTAGATGATTCGGAAGAATATATCGAAACGATTTGGGGACTGGGTGTACGGCTTAAGGAGGACTGAGAATGCTTGAATTTATACTAATTATGTTCATCGGTCTGCTCGGGGTCTTGCTCGTGCGTTATCATGTTGCGGTTCGTAATTTTTCACAGCAGATTCGTGAGAAACGAGAAACTGGTGCTCAAATTCGTTTGGCACCTCAAAATCACAGTCAAACGATTGTTGAGTTGGCAAATGAAGTTGAAAAGCTCTTTCAAGAAGTAGAGCAGACACGTTTTATCGCTCGTCAGGAAAAGAAAACCTTGGATATGGCCATTAGCAATATTGCTCATGATATTCGCACACCCTTGACCATTGCTAGTGGCTACACCCAACAGCTTATAAAGGGAAAAGAAAGAAACGAGCAGCTATTGAAAATTGCGACCAATCTGTCCGTTGTTTCCAATCGTTTAGAAGCGCTCATGGAATACCGCCGTCTTATGGAAGGTGTAGTTCGACCACAGTTTCGACAAATAGATATTTCCAAGCTGATTGCAAAGCAAATGCTTCCTTTTTATGATGCCTTTCAAAAGCAAGGAATTGAACTGCAAGTGAATTTGCAGGAGAGTTTAATGATAGAGTCAGACCCAGAAATTTTGGAGCGGATTGTCCAAAATATGCTGAGTAATGTCCTCAATCATGGAAAGGAAACTGCTCAGCTGTCTTTAATCCGAAAAGATGTGGCTATTCATTTAAGTGTAAAAAACATTGTCTGTCAGCCCATTCAACATTTGGAAAAATTGACCAATCGCTTTTATTCTGAAAACCTCTCTAACACGGAAGAATCTTCTGGTTTAGGACTTTATATCACTCAACAACTAGTAGATATTCTTGGCGGTGATTTAACCATGAAAGCTAAAGGAAATTGGTTTGAATTGCTTGTCCGTTTGTGAATATTTTATACAGAAAAACAGCTAATCTTTGACTAGCTGTTTTCTTTTGTTATAAATCTTTTCTTTTAAATACCTGTATACCACTAAATGTAAAAAGAAGTGTGATGAGAAGAGCGATGGTTATGGTTTTGAATACCATATCCTGTTTAGAAACCATGTCAAAATAGAATTGCATGTTCAAGTATTTCAACCAGTCAATATCTGGATAAAAGACAGTTGGCAGACTTAGCAGGGAAACACCGATCAAATAAGTGAAAATAGCAGCTATAATAGAGTTGGTAGCATACAGTACGAAAGAAACAAGGCTAACCCAAGCTAGGGTACAAATAAATTGAACCCCTATCGTAATGAAAAAATTAGAAAGAAAATGTTTGGGTGCGGTTCCCATGCCATTGATGAGCGTAGCTGGAATAAATGAGGAATAGGTTAGAATCAATTGAAGTACGATGAGACTTGCCAGAACAAGGAATTTAGATAAATAGAATTCTGCCCGTGAAATACCACTAGTAATAGAATTTTTATATAATTTCTGAGTGAGATCAATTCCAATCAATAAAACAACAAGGATAATAATAAAAATAATGGTATTACTAAGATTATCAGAGGTTTTAGTGATAGCCTCAAAGCCAGTCCAGCCTCCGTTATCACCCAGTTTTTCAAAAGCTTTTGTATCTGTATGAACTCCGATACTTCCCACAACACCGTAGAGCACACCTAATAAGAGTGTGATGATAAAAAGGATTTCTGTAATCCAAAAACCTTTTGAACGAAAAAGACGATAAAAGTCTGCTTGAATTGTGTGGAACATGATAAACCTCCCTATTCTACCAAATCTGTAAAGTATTTTTCTAAATCTTGGCGAGCATAGTAAATTTCGTTAATGGTAACATTCTCTGCCCCTAGCGTTTGAACAATCTTGTTGATTTCGTGCGAGTGAGTGAAGATGTGTATTTCATCTGTTGCATTTACAACTTTGAGGCGGTAGCCTAGTTGATCGTGAAGAATTTTGCTTGCTTCAGCAAGATTATTTGTTTTCAAAACGATATAATCTTCATTATCTTCTTCAAATTCTACTTTCGTAATTTCTTTGATGAGATGACCATTTTCAATGATGCCGAATTTTGTAGCGACCAAGTATAGTTCACTTAAAATATGACTGGAAATGATGAAGGTCATATTCAATTCTTCATTGAGACGTTGCACCAACTGGCGGAATTCTTTGATTCCGACAGGGTCAAGCCCGTTAATCGGTTCATCCAAAATCATCAAATCTGGTTTTGACAGAAGAGCAATGGCAATGCCCAAGCGCTGTTTCATTCCAAGAGAAAAATCTCGGAATTTTTTCTTGCCAGTATTGGTCAAGCCCACGTAAGAGAGAGTTTCTTGGATAACCTTATCCGCATTTGGGATATGCCGTATCTTGCAACAATAGTTTAAGTTTTCATAGGCCGTCAAGTGATTGTAAGCAGCGGGTGCTTCAATGACAGAACCAACTCGCTTGAGAGCGTGCGTCCATTCGGAGTTATTAGAAGAGCCAAAGAGAGCGACCGTACCGCTATTGGGCTGAATCAGCTGGGTAATCACTTTGATAAGCGTTGTCTTACCAGCTCCATTTTTCCCAATTAGCCCGTAAATTTCTCCTTGCTTTACGGTGAGACTGACATCATTCAAAGCGAGTTGTTGTCCAAATCTCTTGCTGATGTGTTTCACATTTACAACAGTTTCCATAACATGACCTCCATTTTTTCTATCGTAGAGTTCTCCCTCTTTTCACTATTTAGTATACAAAATGCTTGTCAAATAAGTCTCAAGCAATTCTCAAATATTTCTAAAATTTAAAAAATCTGAGAAAACCTCAGATTTCACAATTTTGTAGGATAAATCTTTCAATCATAGTGGCCATTTCTTGAGGATGGTCTGTGTTAAGTGTATGATTTCCACCTGAAAGTGTCACAAAATCTGCTTGTGGTAAAGCTGCAGCTAATTTTTTAGAGGAAGGCAGGTTAGGCCAATCTTTGCTGCCACAGATGATGAGGCTGGGAAGTTGTATTGCACTTAGTTGACTTGATAAATCTAAATTTTTCAAGTCTTTTAACAGGCCAACAAAAGATTTTTTATGAAGCCCCTCTTTTTTGAATAGGGAGTCTGGTAGGCAAGAGAAGATAAGCAGCTGGAGTTTATAGAGTAGATTGGAGCTTAGTTTATATTGAGTTCCTGATAAAACGAGTGCTTGGAGCTGAGGGAATTGTTGCCCCACCTTTAAGGCAAGAGTTCCACCGAGAGACAATCCAACTAGAACAAATGGTTCGTTAATGGCTTGAAGTTCCTGACAAAGGTGTTGTTCTAGCTGAGAGACTGTAATGATGTTGTTATTTGTGTAAAAGAGGTCTAAAGCCTCGGTGTCATATTGTGGCAGAAGTTCACGGACTTTATCCCAAGAGTGTTTATCCTGTCCAAGACCGTGTAAAAAAATGATTTTCATGAGTGACTCCTTTTTATTTTCAACAAAAGAGATGGGAACGATTGTAAGAGTAAACCTATTAAAATCTATCATAAATTGGATTACTTGATATCATTATAGCATAAAGACGGTGCTTGTGTTGCGATAGAATTAGACGATGACCTACTTTAAATGGATAAAAAGACCTTCTAAAAAATAAAATTGATTGTAGTGTTTTTTGTATCAAATTCCTACTTTGGGATAAAAAGGGTTAGATTGATAAGGAGGAAAATCAAGAAGCAAGCAAGGGTGGTGCTTTTTGGTGTTTCTAAATGTCGGTAATAGCTTCGCTTGACAGTCTCATCAAAGCCGTGTGCATACATAGCTTCTACATAGGAATCACGCCAGTTAAAAGCGATAAAAATTGCTTTGATATAAAAGATTGGCGACCAGAAATGTAAGGTTTTGCCTCGCAAAAGACTGGCTTCGCGAACAGCTTGGATTTCTTTTTGAATAACTGGAATAGCGTTTAAGACAACGAGCAGTCCGTAGGTAAAATGACTCGGGAGCCCTTTTTGATGCCAGTAGCGCAAGAGTTGATTGAGATTGACGCCATATAAAAAGGTCATTCCCAGAGCTGCTAAAGCAAAAGATCGGGTAAACAGTATTATTGCTTGACTGTTATCTCCGTGAAGTTGAATAGCCCAGTAATTTGCTAGTGCTGGTAGCAAAGGTAAGAGCAGTGTCCAGAAAATACCCCACCATTTCTTTAGGCAAATGAGGTGGGCAAGTACTCCTACGACAATAGCGCAGTTGAGCCATGTTGAGCGGATAAAGGAAATTTCTAGCGTCAGTACAATGAGAAGGAGCAAGAGTGCTAGGACATTTGTTTCTTCTTTTTTCATAGCGCTCTCCTCTCTGTCAGCCCGTGAGACGTCAGCTCTACCAAATGATCACTAATGCCGTCCAAGGGCTCCAAACGATGAGAAATGATAATAAAGCTCTGTTGTGCAGCTTTTTCCTTAATCCAATTAGCAAAAAAATCACAGGCTTTTTTATCTAAGCCAGTAAAGGGCTCATCCATGAGTATGACAGGAGTTTCCAAGGTCAAGATAGCCAATAATTGAATGATTTTTTTCTGTCCGCCGCTCAAGTGAAAAAGGCTGGAATCCATTTTGTCTGCTAAGCCAAATAAATCCAAAGCTTCTTGTACCTTTGCTTGGTTTTCGCTGGAAAGAGAGGACAGGTTTAATTCTTCTGCAGGTGTCGTCCGAATGAATTGCTTTTCAGCATTTTGGACAACGGCAGTAATATGGCGGTACAATTGTTTGCTTTTCTTGAGTTTTTGTCCCTGATAATTCATATTGCCTTTGTATTTTTGCAATTGCAAAATAGCACGAAAAAGAGTTGATTTACCGGCACCGTTAGACCCGATGAGAGTCGTAACACCTTGCTGAAAAGTAAAATCCTCAATCGTAAAAAGTATTTTTGAGTCAAATTGACAGGAAACGTGCTGTAATTGTAAGAGAGGATTTCGCTGGGTATTTTCGCGTGCCAGCTGATAGCTTGGGAGTTCCTTTTTTAAAAGAGCTACATCTCGTTCAAAAAGTTCCCCATTTTTTAATTCAACAAGGTGGTCAACGCAGTCAGCATAGAGACTGCGGTCGTGGTCGCACAGAATCACCGTTTTCCCCATTTCTGTCAAGTTTGCTAGTAAATGAATCAAGCGTTTGCGTGCTTCTTGATCGACAGAAGCAAAAGGCTCGTCCAATAGGATAATCTGTGAATCCATAGCCAACAGAACCGCCAGAGAGACTTGTTGCTTTTCTCCACCAGATAGGGTCAGAAAGTCTCGATGAAACAGGTGCTCTACTTTGCCAAGTGCAATCGCATGCTGGATTTTTTCATCAATCTGGTCAGCGGGTGTCTGGAGATTTTCCAAGGTAAAAATCAATTCTTCATAAAGAGTTGGCATGGTGAATTGACGGCTTGGATTTTGAAACATCATACTAAGATAGGTAACTCGTTCATGAATCGGTAAATGAGACAGCAATGTATGACCTAACTTTACCTCTCCAGCGAAGTCTAATTCATTGAAATTTGTTAAAATCCGAAAAAGGGTTGATTTGCCAGCACCGGTATCGCCAATCAAGAGCGTCATTTTCCCTGTTTCAAAGGCGAAGGTTAAATCTTTAAAGACATCTCTAAAATAAATGTGCTCTAATGTTAGTTTCATCTTATTTACCAGCAGCTTGGTTAATCTTGTCGTAAAGATTCATAATAGTTTTGACTAGAACAGCACAGAAAAAGAACACAGAAAGGAAGCGGACAACAAACAATGCTAAAACAAACTCAGGTTTGAAAGCATAGTAACCAATTTTGAAATATTCATAGGCAAAGCTCAAAAGGGTCGTACCAATTGCGCTGTAAGTAAGTGACAACCAATCATAGCGTTTGTATCTGGTCGCAGCAAACCCAAGCTCGCTACCAAATCCTTGTATGAAGCCAGAAATCAAGGTGCTCATGCCAAATTGGCTACCATATAGTACCTCTGCGAGGGCTGCAAGCACTTCTCCAATCGTGGCGCTACCAGTTTTGCGAATGAGCATAGCTGACATAGGAGCTGCCATGCACCAAAGTCCGAACAAGACTTCATTGGCGAAAGGCTCCAAACCTGCTGGCGCTAAAATAGCTGTCAAAATGTTGTAAAGAAAACCTGAACCGACAAAAATCCCACCGAAAAGAATAGCTAAAAGAGCTAAGAGGATAACATCTCGTAAACTCCATTTTTCAAACATAAAAAACTCCTTCTAACAGAGCAGATGAGGAGTTTTAGCGCGACAAAATAAAATCTAATCACATAAATGATTAGAACGGTTTGGTCTTTCTTATACATTTCCCTGCGGCAGCATTAACTGCATCAGGTTCCATGGGTATAATCTCAGCCTTAGCACCCCAAATGTTCTTTGCTTTTTATTATGTTGCTATTCTAACATCTCTTTTCAAAAATAGCAAGAAAAGGATTTTCAAAAATTTTGATGTATGCGGCTGTCATAGCCTTAAACTATATCAAATCATAAAATATTAAACGACACGTGATGAAATCAACGTTTAATATATATTTGGAATCTTGTTATAGTTTTTAACTATAAGAAAAACCCAAAAATTCCAATTATACAAAGCTTAGATTTTCTGATGAGATAGGTTCAACAAGAAATTTTGGAGGATGACTATGTCAACTACGATTATCGGCTTCCCGCGTTTGGGAGAATTCCGCGAATTAAAATTCACAACTGAAAAATACTTTAGGAATGAAATTTCAGCTCAAGAGCTCCTGGCTGCTGCCAAGGACCTGCGCGCCAAGCACTGGAATATCGTCAAAGAGCACGGGATTACCGAAGTGCCGTCCAACGACTTTTCTCACTATGATAATGTTTTGGATGCCGCCTTCCTCTTTAACGTAGTGCCGTCCTCTGTTCAGGGCCTGGATCTGTCTGATTTGGAGCGTTACTTTGCCCTGACCCGCGGCTACCAAGGAGAAAAAGGGGACGTCCGTGCCCTGCCCATGAAAAAGTGGTTCAACACCAACTACCATTACATCGTTCCAAAATTTGAAAAAGACACTGAGGTCAAACTGGTCGGTCACAAGATTTTTGACGAATACCAGGAAGCCAAGGAGCTGGGCCTGGATACCCGTCCGGTCCTGGTAGGTCCCTTCACCCTCCTGCAGCTGTCCGACTTTGAAGAAGGGGTAGAGGCTGCCCAGTTTGTGGATGCCCTGGCCAAGGCTTATCAGGAAGTCTTGGCCACATTGGCCGACCTGGGAGCTGAGCGTATCCAGCTGGATGAGCCAAGCCTGGTCAAGAACCTGTCCGCCGAAGAGAAGGCCCTCTTCCTGGATCTTTACAAGAAGCTCCTGGCGGACAAGAAGGGACTGGAAGTCCTGATCCAAACCTACTTTGGCGATGTTCGGGATATCTACTCCGATTTGATTGAACTGCCGGTAGACGCTATCGGTCTGGACTTTGTCGAAGGCAAGAAAACCCTGGAGCTGGTCAAGTCTGGCTTTCCGGCCGACAAGACCCTCTATGCCGGGATTGTCAACGGTAAGAATATCTGGCGCAACAATTATGAAAAGAGCCTGGCTGTTCTGGAGCAGGTTCCGGTTGAAAAGCTTGTGCTGACCAGCTCCTGCTCCCTGCTGCATGTACCTTTCACCACAACCAATGAAGACTTTGAAGAAGCCATCCTCAAGCACTTTGCCTTTGCGGTGGAAAAGCTGGATGAGATCCGGGACCTGGATGCCATCCGCAATGGTGGCGGAGCAGAAGTCTTGGTTGCCAACAAGGAACTCTTTGCGACAGAGCGTGTCGGTAAAAATGCTGAATTGGCAACTCGTATCGCTGGATTGACCGATGCCGACTACACTCGCCTGCCGGCCTTCGCAGAACGCGAAGCCATCCAGGAGGAAGCCTTCAAACTGCCGGTCCTGCCGACGACAACCATCGGTTCCTTCCCTCAGACCAAGGAAGTTCGGGCCAAGCGCCTAGCCTTCCGCAAGGGAGAACTGTCCCAGGAAGATTATGACAAGTTCCTGGCTGAGCAGATCGACGAATGGATCAAGTGGCAGGAAGAAGTTGGTTTTGATGTTCTGGTTCACGGGGAATTCGAGCGCAATGACATGGTAGAATACTTCGGTCAAAATCTGTCCGGCTACCTCTTTTCCAAGAACGGCTGGGTGCAGTCCTACGGTATGCGTGGGGTGAAACCGCCGATTATCTGGGGAGATGTAACCCGCCTCAACCCGATTACTGTTAAATGGTCCAGCTATGCTCAAAGCCTGACTGACAAGCCGGTTAAGGGAATGCTGACGGGACCTGTAACCATCCTCAACTGGTCCTTCCCACGGGAAGATATTTCCATCAAGGACTCTACCCTGCAGATTGCCCTGGCCATCAAGGACGAAGTTCTGGACCTGGAAGCTGCCGGCGTTAAGATTATCCAAATCGATGAAGCCGCCCTGCGTGAAAAGCTGCCGCTCCGTCGCAGCGACTGGTATGAAGACTATCTGGACTGGGCTATTCCGGCCTTCCGTCTGGTCCACTCTACCGTTGCACCGGATACGCAGATCCATACCCACATGTGCTACTCAGAGTTTACCGATATCATCCCGGCCATTGACAACATGGATGCGGATGTTATCTCCTTTGAGGCCAGCCGCTCCAACCTGGAAATCCTGGATGAGCTTAAGGCTAAGAACTTCCAGACAGAAGTGGGACCTGGAGTTTACGATATCCACTCTCCTCGTGTACCAAATGAAGGGGAAATCGACCACACCATCGGGGCCATCCTGGCCAAGGTGCCGAGCCGCAAGGTCTGGATCAATCCTGACTGCGGTCTGAAAACGCGTGGTATTACTGAAACCAAGGTCCGCCTGGTCCGCCTGGTAGAGGCAGCCAAGGCAGCGCGTGAAAAACTTTAATCAAAAAATAAGAGCTGACAAAAGGGAGGGCCTGCCCCTGCCCTTGCTGTCTTAGTAAAGGAATTGTGAAACATGTCTAGCCAAAGCCCGCCTCTCTCTTTTGAAGTATTTCCCCCCAATCCAGCAGTAGGCAATGAAAAGATTATGGCGGTCCTGAAGGAAATGCAGGATCTGGCACCTCATTTCATCAGTGTCACAGCGAGTAATCGTAAATTTAATATTGAAGAGACAACGGTTCGTTTGGCTGATTTTATTTACAATGATCTGCAGATTCCAACGATTGCGCATTTACCGGCGGTGTATTTGACCAAGGAGATGGTATCAGATACGCTAGAAGCTCTTGATAGAGTAGGTGTGCATAAGGTATTGGCGCTTCGAGGAGATATTGTTCCAAATATGGAGCCAAAGAAAGATTTTACCTATGCGACGGATTTGATTGAGTATATTAAGGAACAGGCACCGCATTTTGAAATTATTGGTGCTTGCTATCCAGAAGGGCATCCGGATTCACTAGACCGAGTTTCAGATATCAAGAATCTCAAAAAGAAAGTAGATGCAGGCTGTTCGAGTTTGGTCACTCAACTTTTCTTTGATAATGAGCGTTTTTATGATTTTCAAGAAAGATGTACTCTGGCTGGGATTGAAATTCCCATTCATGCAGGGATTATGCCGATTCTAAATCGTAATCAAGCCCTGCGTTTGCTTAAAACCTGCGAAAATATTCATTTGCCGAGAAAATTTAAAACGATTTTGGATAAATATGAATATAATCCAGAGTCTCTTAGAGCAGCAGGATTAGCCTATGCGATTGACCAAATTGTTGACTTAGTCACTCAAGATGTGGCGGGTGTTCATCTATATACAATGAACAATTCCAATACTGCTCATCAAATTTATCAGGCGACACATACATTTTTTAATAAGTAATAGTTGCAAAAATATTTTGCATATCTATTTATAAATGTAAGGGTCAATTCTAAAAATTAAAAAATACAATAATAAATGAATGCAATAAAACTAAAAACCGGCAAGCAGTTCAGCTAAACTGCTTGCCGGTTTTTAAGTACTAAGATGAATTTATCTTAAATTTTGGGGATTTTATAAGAATAGTAAGGAGGTAGTCAAAGAATTCAATATATTTAAATATCAGAATTGAATGAAACAAAGCATATCTAAAAAAACTTAGTTTGTATCAAATAGTTTATTGCTTGAAATATTTAAGAATGATTATTGTATGTATTAATTAAATAAGGAATTAGATGATAACAAATTTATAATAAATTCATCATAATTATTACTTTTGATTATTCTTGCAAAGCTCACAGGTTCTATTAAAATATTTGTTAGTGGCTCAAAAATCTCGTTAAATAATGTACGTTGGTTTGGGCTAAAACAAAGCATTAGTACCAGTTGGACATTTTGGCTATCCCATTCTATCCCTTTGGGATTTATCAAAATAGAAATACCTGTTTTTAAGGCTTCCATTGATAGTGAGTGAGGAATAGCAAATTGATTAAAAGCAGTAGATGATAATTTTTCCCTTTCCATAATTTTGTGCATAAAATCATTATTAACATAACCATTTTGTTGTAAAGTTTCAACCATATAATTAATGGCATCATACCTATTGTTGATTTTCATATTTATTTTAAATAACTCAGGTGTAATTAGCTCTCTAAGTTTCTCTTCGAATTCGCCTTTTTGTTTGGATTTAATAATTGAATCTAAACTCCTATTAATTTTATCTTTATCATGTTGGTTGAAAAAAAGTGTAGTTGTTTGGGTAGGACAATTTATTTTTTTGTTGATTGGCACAGTTGTTATTATTAAATCCACATCTAGTGGATTTGGAATGCTTTCTTCTTCATTAACAATGTCTTTAATTAGGAGTCTTTTTCCAAAGAACTCGGATAGTTTTGTAGCTAAGGTTTTTGCAGTTTGATAATAATTTGGACAGTAAAGGATCGCTGTCAAAGTAGTTACTAACTGTTTTTGAGTTTCTATTAGACTGCCTAAATGAAAAGCTATATATGCTATTTCATCATCATTAATAGTTAATTTAGTTTGTTCTTGAATGATGGATGCTATAGTTACAGATATATCATAAATTAAAGGAGCTTGAATTTTAATGCTTTCAACTAAAGGATTTTTACTTAGATAATTGTTGCTGGCTCTGATTAATAGATTTTTTATATGGAGCGAGAATCGTAATATAAACTCACTGTTTTCTTCAATTTTAATAAAATATATTTGATTAAGTTTCTTTAAAATTAATGCTACCAATGTACTTACCTCTGTACCGATATAGTTCTGGACTTTAACTAAATTAGTAGTATCATAATTTATTTGGTTTGCTCTAGATATAAGTAAAATCACTAATTCTGTTATTTCAAATTCAGAAAATGTAATACTAAATCGTTCTTCAATTTTTTCAGATAATAATTTGCATATTTTATATGTTGATTCTGAGACCGAAGGAATTTCTCCGTGGTAATTAGTAAAGTTGTTATGTTTTATTCTATCAACCATGATTGTTACATGGAGAATGAAGTTTATGAGAGAATAATCATTAATAAAATATTGGTTTTCCTCTAATATTGATATTATGATAGTTTTAAGATAATTTACATCAATGTTAGGAAATAGTGACTGGATTGTAGCATAGTTCATGAAGTCAATGTTTGATTGATTATAAAGAAGACTACTAATTAATTTTCTTTTGTTCTTTTCTGTGCTAATTATATAAATATGATTATTTTTCACTTGCATATCTAAATCAAATTTAGATAATTGATGCTTTATTTTTTTTAATTCAATTTGGAGGGTTGAATAGCTGATAAACATTTCTTCTGATAAGTCAAATAAATCAAATTTGTCGCTTGAATTGAGAATTTTGATTAGTATTTTACTTTGTCTATCTTTTGGAGAATCTTCTATATCTATATCTTGTATTAAAAGTTTAGATATAGGAGTTTTTACTGTATATCCTTTTTGCGAAGAAGTGATAATTCCTCCATCGAATTCATCATTTAGTTCTTTTATATAATATTTGATTGTTCTAATTGAGAGATTCAATTGTTGAGCTAGTTCATTGGCTGTTAGGGTACCGTGCTCAGAAAGAATGAATAATAATTTTTCTTGTTTTTTATTCATTTGGTATTTTCCTCCATAAGAACTAATTTTCTATTCTATTATAAAGGAAATTAGACTGTAATTCTATTATTGAATTGCACCAGTATGTGCAAAACTTTAGTGGACTAAGATACTTATATTTTAGATAATAGAACTATAAAAAAACAAAGGAGTAATAAATATGTCTAAACTAAATGTTTTATTAGTGTGTGGTTCAGGAGCTAGTTCTGGCTTCATGGCTGCGAATATGCGGAAAGCAGCAAAAGAGCTTCATCTTGATTTAGAAGTGAAAGCAAGAAGTGAATCCGAAATTGAAAACTACATTGATGAGATTGATGCCTTAATGGTCGGGCCGCATTTGGCATATATTCTTGAAGATGTTGAAGAATACACGCAAGGAGAAGATATTAAAGTAATTTTGATGAAACCTGAATACTATTCCAAGTTAGATGGAAAAAAGGCTATTGAACATTTATTAGAAAACTTTAAATAAGGACGGAAAGAGAAATGGATAGAATATTAAGTTGGATTGAAAATAATTTGACTCCTGTTATGAATAAAATTAATCATAACGTATGGATTGTGACGTTGAAAGATTCTATTAATCAAGTAATGCCCTTAATTTTCTTAGGCTCAATCTTTTCAATGTTGACTTTACCAGGTTCAATATTTGATTGGAAATGGTGGCCGAATTTCGGGATACCACAAGGATGGACAATGGGAATGATTTCTTTGATGATGTCATTTTTGATACCATTTAATTTCATGGAAAAAAACAAGTTGAGAAAGTCTAGAATAATTGCAGGAATCACAGGATTAATTTTGTATGCCATTACAATTACCCCTCAACTAATTGCAGATAATACTCCGGGTTTTTCTCATGCTGCTTTTGGAGCAGGAGGGATGTTTATCGCAATAGTTACAGGCTTGATTACAGGCTTTATTTTAAAATTATTTGGAAAAATTAGTTTTTTCAAAGAAGATTCAAATTTGCCTGATTTTATTAGACAATGGTTTGATCAAATGTTGCCAATTGGTGTTGTTGTTATTTTAGGATGGATTATTGTTGGAATATTAGGATTTGATTTATATAATGTTATCTTAACTTTATTTAGACCATTACAAGGGATAGCGGAAACCTATTGGGGATTTATTGCTTTAATCGTAATCAAAGGAGTATTTTATTCAATGGGGATTTCTGCATGGGTGCTGGTTCCGATTACAATGCCGATTATGTTAGCTGGTATAGAAGCTAATATTGCAGGAACTGCATCTAACGTATTTACCTCTTCTTTTCAATATGCTTATTATACAATTGGAGGTGGGGGATGTACCCTTGGCTTAGCATTCTTATTATTAAAATCTAAATCAAAAAAACTTAAATCTTTAGGAAAAGTCGTTGTAGTACCTTCAATTTTTAATATTAATGAACCATTGGTATTTGGTACAGTTGTATATAATATTATTTTAATGATTCCAATGATATTAAATTGTTTTATATCTGCTTCATTAGCATACTTATTTACAAAAGTTATTCCTTTTGCGGTGATTCCAAAAATATTATTTCAGTTGTGGTATTGTCCATATCCAATTTGTACATGGTTAGCAACTGGTGGTTCCATAACGTCTGTTATTCTTGTAATAGGAATATTTATTATCACTACACTTGTATGGTATCCATTCTTTAAAATATATGAAAAACAATATTTAGCTGAAGAAGAACTAGAAGGAGAAGATTAATATGGACAAAACAGCACAATCAGCCATGGAAATTATTTTGCATGCTGGGGATGCAAGACTGAAATGCAAAGAAGCTTTAGACCAGATTGCATTATTTAATATTGAAGGAGGAAAAGAGAAATTAAAAGAAGCTCAAATTGAAATTACTAAAGCACATAAGGTACAAACTGATGCTATTCAAGGAGAAGCACGGGGAGAACAATCTGAGTATTCGTTGTTGTTCGCACATGCTCAATATACTTTAATGACTATTTATAGTGAAATTAATATTGCTAAACAATTAATTAAAATTTTTGAAAGTTACGAAAAAAGAATTATCAAATTAGAAAATAGAGGACACTGAACTATGAGAAAGAATCCAGATAAATTCCCATATAATTTTCTTTGGGGAGGAGCATTAGCTGCAAATCAATGTGAGGGAGCATACGATGAAGGAGGTAAAGGTTTATGTATAGCAGACATGATTCCTTATCGTGATATACCATTGAGAAAGAAATCCAACAAGGAAGTTAGTACACAAGATATTAATAAATTATTAAATGATCCAGATGTATTTTTCCCAAAAAGAACAGCAATAGATTTTTATCATACTTATAGGGAAGATATAAAATTACTAGCTGAAACGGGAATGAATAGTTTAAGAATTTCTATTAATTGGGCAAGAATTTTTCCAAATGGAGATGAGACCACTCCAAATGAAGAAGGTCTAAAATTTTACGATAATTTGATTGATGAAATTATAAAAAATGGTATGGAACCAATGGTCACAATTGCTCATTATGAAATGCCATTGAATCTTGCCTTAAAGTATAATGGTTGGTATAATCGAAAAACTATTAATTTTTTTGATAATTATTGTCGAGTTTTATTTGAAAGGTATAATAAAAAAGTTAAATATTGGATTTTAGTTAACCAAATGAACCTTATTCATCATGAATCTTTTAATCATTTAGGTATACCAAGCGATACAGTAGAAAATTTAAAAGAAGCTAAACAGCAAGGCTTACACAATGAACTAGTTGCCTGTGCGAAAGCAATAGGTATTGGCAAAAAAATTAATAGTGGTATGCAAATTGGTATGATGTCTTATTATCAAAATCCATATCCTGAAACACCAAGTTCGGAAGATATTTTAGCTGCATTAAAAATATCTCAAATGGAATACTTTGTATCTGATGTATTAGCTAAGGGAATTTATCCTAATTATGTATATAGATATTATGAAGATAATAAATTTGAAATAGAAATTACAGATGAAGATTTAGATGAATTTAGTAAGAATCAAGTGGATTTTATTAGTTTCTCATATTATGCTACAAAAACAACAAATGCAAAAATATATAAAACAGAAAAAAATAGAAATTTAAATCCAATGTTAAAAACAAATGAATGGGGGTGGGGAATTGATCCGGTAGGATTAAGAGTCGCCTTAAATGAATATTATGATCGTTATCAGTTACCAATTTATATCACTGAAAATGGTATGGGATTTATTGAATCCTTAAACGATGAAAACACTATTCACGATGATTATAGAATTGCTTTTTTAAAACAACATATTGAACAAATGAAAGAGGCTATTAGAGATGGAGTCGATGTGCGAGGCTATTATGCTTGGGGACCAATTGATATCGTTTCCTGTTCTTCTAGCGAAATGTCAAAACGTTACGGTTTTATTTATGTAGATCTGGATGATTATGGACAAGGGACGGGTCAACGATTTAAAAAAGATAGCTTTGAATGGTACGAGAAAGTCATACGATCTAATGGTGAAGATTTATAGATTGCTATTTCGACTTATATCAATAGATTTTTTACTGTACTATAATATCTAATATAGGGCAGAATCTTACTTAAGGTTCTGCTTTTTATTTTGGTGGTTGAATTTAAGTATTATTTTTAAAATGTGAATAATAAAACACCAAAGAATAGTATCAGTATTTATGACTATTCTACAAGAAAAGGGTTTCAAAAAAGAGTATAATAGAAGTAATCAAAGAACGAGGTGAATGAAATGACAGAAAAACGGTTTCCGAATGGTTTTTGTGGGGCGGTGCAACTGCTGCCAATCAGTATGAAGGTGGCTGGGATTTAGGTGGTCGTGGTCCGGCTACATCTGATACAGCCAAAGCTGTACGCCCTGAGGAACGTCAAAATATGGAAGGTTTTGCCGCACCCATGACCAGAGAAAAAGTAGAAGCTGCTCTTAATGATAAGGAAGGACTCTATCCTAAGCGCTGGGGCTCTGACTTTTATCATCGTTACAAGGAAGATATTGCTCTTTTTGCAGAAATGGGCTTTAAAACAACCTTCCGCCTCTCTATCGCTTGGAGTCGAATTTTCCCTAATGGAGACGATGTAGAGCCTAATGAAGAAGGGCTGGCTTTTTACGATGCGGTCTTTGACGAACTCTTGAAATATGGCATTGAGCCTTTAGTGACGTTGTCACACTATGAGACATCGATTCATTTGGCATTAGAGTACGGTGGCTGGAAGGATCGCCGAGTTATTGGTTTTTTGAGCGCTATGCGCGGACAGTTTTTGAACGTTATAAAAATAAGGTGAAATATTGGCTGACATTTAATGAAATCAACATTATGGGGATTTCTGGCTATGTTGGCGGTGGACTGCTTTTTGAAGACGGAAAACAAAATTTCCAAGACTTGTATCAAGCAGCACATCATTAATTTGTAGCTAGCAGTTTAGCAGTCAAAGCAGCACGGGAAATCAATCCAGACTTTAAAGTCGGTATGATGTTGGCGCGTATGCAGTCCTATGCAGCGACTTGCAATCCTTTGGATGTTATGGAAGAAATTCAGCAGGACCATGAAAATCTTTTCTTCTCTGATGTACAGGTGCGCGGAAAATATCCAAGTTATGCTCAACGCTTTTTCAAACAAAATGGCATTAAGTTGAAAATCGAAGACGGGGACTTAGAATTGCTAGCGCAGTATCCGGTGGACTTTATGTCCTTCAGCTATTACATGTCTTCTGTAGCGCGTGCTAAAGGAACAGAAGAAGGTGAAAGAACTGCAGGCAATTTCTCTTTGGGTGAAAAAAATCCTTATCTAGAAGCCTCTGATTGGGGTTGGAAAATTGACTCGGTGGGTCTGCGCATTACCCTCAATAAGCTCTATGACCGCTATCAGGTTCCGCTTTTCATCGTAGAAAATGGATTGGGTGCTTTGGATAAAGTAGAAGCAGATGGCTCTATCCACGACAGCTACCGAATTGACTACCTCAAGGCTCACATTGAGCAAATGTATGAAGCGATTGAGGATGGAGTGGAGCTTATGGGTTACACGCCTTGGGGCCGTATTGACTTGATTTCTGCTTCTACTTCTGAGATGAGCAAGCGTTATGGATTTATCTATGTGGATGCAGACGATGAGGGAAATGGAAGCTATGACCGCTCCCGCAAGGATTCTTTTTTCTGGTATCAGAAAGTGATTGAAACCAACGGGGCAGCGGCCTTAGAAGGATAGAGAGGTCAACAGATGAGCAGAAAAATTATCTTTTTAGATGTAGACGGAACTTTGGTGGATTATGATAATCGCATTCCAGAATCAGCTATTCAGGCTATTCGTCAGGCGCGGGGAAATGGGCATCTGATCTATGTCTGTACGGGACGTAGTAAGGCGGAAATGCCTCAGGAAATCTGGGATATTGGTCTGGACGGTATGATTGGCGGGAATGGTTCTTATGTGGAGCATGAAGGCCAGGTTATCATGCATCAGCTGATTCCTTTAGAAGTGGGAAATAGAGTTGTAGATTGGCTGCATGAGAGAGGATTGGAATTTTATTTAGAAAGTAACAACGGTCTCTTTGCTAGTGAACATTTTCGTGACGCAGCTCGACCAGTCATGAAACTTTATGCTAAGAAAAAAGGGAAAACAGATGCAGAAGTTGAACGTCAAGAGGTTGAAGATGTGATGCACGGCATGGTCTTTGGTGGCGAGCTTTACCGAGATGATCTGAATAAAATCAGCTTTATTCTCACTTCTTATCAAGATCATTTGGACTCGAAGGATGCTTTTCCAGAGCTCAAGGCTGGTACTTGGGGCGGTCGTGGGGAAGAAGCTCTCTTTGGCGACCTAGGAGTTAAGGATATTACGAAGGCACATGCGATTGATGTACTGCTAGAGCATTTGAGGGCAAAAAAAGAAGATACAATTGCTTTTGGAGATGCCAAGATTGACATTCCAATGTTGGAATATTGTCAAATTGGGGTTTCTATGGGTAATGGCGGCCCAGAAATATTAGCCATGGCGGATATAGTAACAGATGACGTGGCTGAGGACGGTCTCTACAATGCCTTTGAAAAATTAGAACTTCTTTAGAGGAATATTTTATGACAAAAACACTTTATTTGATGCGACAAGGGCAAACTTTATTCAATAAGCGACATCGGATTCAAGGCTGGTGTGACGCCCCTTTGACGGACTTAGGAGGGTATCAGGCTCAGGTGGCTGGGCAGTATTTTAAAAATGCAGGGGTCGTATTTGATGCGGCTTACAGCTCAACCTCTGAACGAGCCTGTGATACTTTGGAAATTGTCACAAATGGTAGTCTTCCTTATCAGCGAGTTAAAGGCCTCAAGGAATGGAATTTTGGAACTTTTGAAGGAGAAAGCGAAGACCTCAATCCTCCTTTGCCATATGAAGATTTTTTTGTGACCTATGGTGGGGAATCTCAAGACCAAGTTCGAGAGCGCATGGCTATGACTATCCTACAGCTCATGCAAGAAACGAAAGGCAAGTCTGTTCTAATGGTATCTCACGGCGGTGCCATGGCTAATTTTGCTCGTGCTTGGAAAGATAATTGGCAACTGGATGAGTTGGGTCACATGACAAATTGTGGAATTCTGAGGTTTACTTTTAAAGATGACCAATTTTATCTGGAAGAAACGATTGGGCATGACTTTAGTGGCTGGGAGGAAAAATGAAAGATTTATATCTAATGCGGCATGGTCAAACTTTTTTCAATCAAGAAGGGCTGGTGCAAGGAGTATGTGACTCACCGCTGACTGATTTAGGTATAGAGCAAGCCAAGCAAGCGCGAGCTTTTTTCGAGAAAAATGGCATTGAATTTGGGGGTATCTACTCTTCTACTCAAGAGAGGGCTTCTGATACCTTGGAAATTGTGACGGGTCGAACAGATTACACCCGTCTCAAGGGGGTGAAAGAGTGGAATTTTGGACTTTTTGAAGCTCAGCCAGAAAGATTGCAGCCCAAGTTTCGAGCTGGTGCGGTGTCTTTTGAAGATTTATACGTGCCTTATGGGGGTGAAGATGTGATTCAAGTAGGAGAACGCATGCTGACCACTCTGACAGAAGTCATGAAAAAAACGCCTGCTGTTGAGAATCCAACATTGGTCGTCAGTCACGGTGGCGCTATGTGGGCTTTTTATCTAAAAGTAGGCTATTTGCCTGATCCTAATATTTATTTCAGTAACTGTGCTATTTGTCATTACCAATATGAAAACGACCAGTTTCTGCTTCGACAAGTTATTGACCCATTGGCTAAAACAGTCTATAACTTGTAACGGCAACTTACTTGTTTTCGCTTGATTTCTTATAGAGAAAATAGTATAGAGTGGCTGTTTAATAGTTGAATAAAAGAAAGAAAATGATGACCAAAACCATCATTTTCTTTCTTTTTATATGTAAGTTTCTCAAATTTCCTTTTTCTGTAGGTGATTGCATTAGTAAACTATCCTGGGCTCAAGTATTTTATGAAAAATCTCGAAGAAATTTTCGAGATTTGTAACATTATAACCGCTATTCTTCTGTCACCCACACGCTTCTGGTGAAGCTCATGGAGAGCAGAGCTAATCCAGCAAGCCCAATTCCTACGTACCAGTAGGGGAGGTCCATTGTGGTGGAGCGTCCAGACAGGTTGACAATGCCGCGAAAAAGAACGCCGGTAGCAATGGTTGCAACCGCAGAATTCCAAAGATTGAGACTGAGTCGTGAAAGATTAGGGATGATTTTTTGAAAAATCAGAAGCACCATCCCTCCTATCAGTGGCACTCCAAAGAGATAATGCATATAAACTGAAGTTTCACCAAAGCTGAAGTGCTCGTAAATACGACTGAAAATGAAGAAAAATACTGTGATTAAGGCATAGACAACGGCTGTCTTTTTGAACCGTTCCTTGCTTGCTTTAGTAACCGATGTAGACAATGTCACTCACCGCCCTTTCTGAAATTGTTCCGTTTGTTGTTGGTTTATTGATGACCTTACCATTGAAGTAAAGAGTAGACGAGCCACCACCGTCAAGGTTATAAGCTGTTTTCACCCCGTAAGATTTCATAACTTCTGCAAGTTCATAGAGAGAAAGTCCCGCGCTTTCTGAAGTTCGACCGTCTGATACAACGATAATATAGTGATTTTTGTCAATCATTCCAATAGCTGTACGCGGATTGGAAGACATGGATTGCCCTACTTCCGAATTGCTTGAAACTGCGATCTGACCATTTTCAACCAAAGTCGGACCGAAGGCAAGAAGGTTTACAACACCATTTTTAACCAAGTCTTCAGCAGAAACATCATTTTCGTAAACAATTCCGAAACTCCCATCTTTATAAATTGCTAAATCACCATTGCTAGCATCTTCACGTACGATATTTCGATAGACGACACCGTTACGGATGACATAGCCAGTTGTGTTGGCTCCGTAGTAGTCTCCGTTGATAGCAAGAATGGCATTGTTGTTGGCTGCTGTGACAGAAGTCTTAGCAGTCACATTATTTCCATAAGTATTTTGTGCTAGAGCGGTTTTGAGATATTCTGGCGAGCTGACCGTAATATCTGCAATGTATACTTTCGTGTTGCTGACGGTTTTTGTAGTTAGGTTAATAGAAATGTTATCATCCTTATAGCTTGTATTTGTCTTTGTCGCATTTGTTGCGGCTTTAGCAGCAGTTGTACTTGTCGAGCTTGAAGAAGATTTTACAGTTGTAATAGACTCTGACAAGACAAAGGTTTTTAGCATTGAATAGGTAAATGATCCTGTTAGCAAAATACCAAAGAGACTAGCATAAGCATAGGATTTTTTAAAAAATTTCATAATAAGGTATGAGTCCTTTCCTTGAAAATAATTTTTTTTTGCACGAGCCAAGAGAGGCAAAAGAGTAGAGCACCGACGAGGATTTTAACAATCAGCAAATTGAGATCGAAGATGGCGTAAAAGAGTCTAATCAAAAGGGTGTCAAGGATAAACAAGCCCAAGGCTAGCCCGAAATAACCAGTACCCGTTTTAACAACACTGTCTTTATTTTTAAAGACCAATCTTTTGTTTGTGGAGTAATTAAAAATCGAGCTAGTGACACGAGCCACTCCGTTTGCCAGTAAAATTTTGAGACTAGTTGGTACCGCAGCAAGCACAAAGAGGGCGAGAGCATAGACGATATAGTCAATCAAAAAACTACTAATTGAAGAAAGAGCAAACTTAAACATATCTTTATAAATCATGAGCCCATCTCGTACCGGTCTAAAGTGAGAAGCTTGATTGTCATTGATATAAATTGTTTCGATTGGAACTTCAATGATAGGATATTCTTTGGAAGCAGCTAGCAGCATATTCATTTCATATTCATAACGCTGCCCTTCAACTTCCAACATAAACGGAATCATGTTGGTTGTAAATCCACGAAGTCCTGTTTGGGTGTCTGTCACGGAAACACCAGTCTGTTGCTTAAACAGAAATCGTGTTAATTTGTTCCCAAAAGCCGAACGCAAAGGAACGTTGCCAGAAAAAGAACGCGCTCCCATAATCAAGTGATTGGGGTTTTCTTGAGCCTTTTTGCTTACTCGGAAAATATCCCACACTTTGTGTTGACCGTCTGCATCAGCTGTGACTACTGTCCCATATTGTCCTAAGGAATCAATATAAGAAAAAGCTGTTTTCAGCGCTTGTCCTTTCCCTTGATTTGTTGTATGGCATAGAATGGTAGCATATTTCTGTGCTTCTCGAAAAATTGAATCATCGTTAGCTGGACTGCCGTCATTTACCACGATGATTTGCAGCGAACTCTTTTCCTTCACCTTTTGCAACAAATGAATAAGATGAAGGTCGGGTCTGTATGCGGGAATGACTAAATAGTTCATGTGTTTACTCCTTTCTTAGAAAAGTGATAGAAAATTTACACAACAGTATATAGAGTATAGCTTAAAACTAACTGATATCAGCTTTTTTTAAGGTTTTGGAATGGAATGGGTAATGGAGTATAGGGAAAAACTGTGCTTTTTACAAAAACAAAAATCGAATTTTTCTTGCTATTTCCCAAAAAGTTTAGTATAATAGTTATTCGTGAGAAAACCTCACTTACCCCCTTGCAATGGCTGGGGGTCATTAGACCAAAAGGAGGAAAAATCAATGGCTAAATACGAAATTCTTTATATTATTCGTCCAAACATTGAAGAAGAAGCAAAAAACGCTTTGGTAGCACGCTTTGACTCTATCTTGATTGACAACGGTGCAACTGTTGTTGAATCAAAAGACTGGGAAAAACGTCGTCTTGCCTACGAAATCCAAGATTTCCGTGAAGGACTTTACCACATCGTAAACGTTGAAGCTGAAGATGCTGTCGCTTTGAATGAATTTGACCGTCTTTCAAAAATCAACGCTGACATTCTTCGTCACATGATCGTCAAACTTGACGCATAAGAAGGGTTACTATGATAAATAACGTTGTACTTGTGGGTCGGATGACCCGAGATGCCGAACTTCGCTATACTCCGCAAAATCAAGCGGTCGCAACTTTTACTCTTGCTGTCAATCGCAACTTTAAAAATCAAAGTGGCGAGAGAGAAGCAGATTTCATTAACGTTGTAATTTGGCGCCAGCAGGCAGAAAATCTTGCAAATTGGGCTAAAAAAGGAGCTCTCATCGGAATTACTGGTCGGATTCAGACACGTAACTACGAAAACCAGCAAGGTCAACGTGTCTATGTGACAGAAGTGGTAGCTGACAATTTCCAACTGCTAGAAAGTCGTGCCAGCCGTGAAGGTCAATCTTCTGGTGGCTACACTTCTAATAATTTTGGAAATTCATCATCCAACTTTGGGAACTCAACTTCTGCCAATCAAGTACCCAACTTTTCTCGTGATGAAAATCCATTTGGTAATACCAATCCAATGGACATCTCAGATGACGATCTACCATTTTAATGGACAAACAGAATAATGATATAAAGGAGAAAGAACATGGCTCAACAACGTCGTGGCGGATTTAAACGCCGTAAAAAAGTTGATTACATCGCAGCAAACAAGATTGAATATGTTGATTACAAAGATACTGAGCTTCTTAGCCGTTTTGTTTCAGAACGTGGGAAAATCCTTCCTCGTCGTGTAACAGGAACTTCAGCTAAAAACCAACGTAAAGTAACAACAGCAATCAAACGCGCTCGCGTAATGGCTTTAATGCCTTTCGTAAACGAAGACTAAAATATAAAAATGAGCATGAATTTCATAAAATCATGCTCATTTTTTAAAACTCAATCAGCAACTAAATAGGTTGCTTTTCTTATGCTCAAAATTGTTTGAAATGATTACTAAAAATATTTATCAGATCTTATTCAAAACATCCACCTATTGAAGTAAGCGGATGTTCAAATAAAAATATGACTAAAGTTGTCTTGGTGCGGTTAAAGCACTGCGGATATTGAATTTCTTTTTGAGATAGAAACGAAGTGCCAAAGTTCCTCCACCAAACACAAGGATAAATAAGTTCGGCAGTTTTGGATTTAAAACTGCTGGCAACAGGAAGGTTGTGCCGTAAAGAACAACAGCCCACAAAATCGTAGCAGCTGAAATGATAAGAAGCGATTTGAAAAATGGTGGTTTTTGACTTTGGTCTTGGTCAGCATGATAAAAACGGTAAATAAAGTAGTACATTCCGTAAAATACGAGTGCCCCCACCGCGCTACCAAGTACAATCGTCACAACGCCATAATTGCTAGGATTTTTGGAGAATAAGTTAACACTACTATTTAAAATAGCAAACAAACTAAAGACAAATAAGAAAGCATCCATAATCATAAGATAAGGGTTGGTATTTTCTTGGACAGTTTGAGCTTCTTTTTGTTTTGCTTCTGAAAAATTCGCTGCCCAAACAGTTGGTGCTCCATAAAGTCCGCGAGCGGTGATGCCTTTTGCTTGATTTTCAAGGATTGTTGGGATAATCTCCTCTAGCAAGGCTTTGATTTCTTCGTCTGTTTTTCCGTCTTTGATGAGTTGGTGAGTTGCGATACGGACAAATTCTTGATTCTTTTTGCTTAATTTATCCAAAGAAACTTGTGTCATAAGATCTCCTTTTAATTAGAATAATTTTTTGTGAATAAGGTAAACAGTCAGGGAAACACTTATCGCAAAGGCGATAAAAATAATAATCCAAAAAGCGTGCGGTTCCCCGTTGAGCGGTAAGTCATTGTTTTTGAAGTTCATTCCATAGGCTGAAAAAATCATGGTTGGAATGGACATGACAATTGTCACCAAAGCCAGAGCTTTCATGATGTTATTTTGATTATTTGAAATGATAGAAGCAAATGTATCGGTCATGCTGTGCAAGATATTTCCATAAATATCTGCCATCTCAATCGCCTGCTGGGTCTCGATGAGTGTATCTTCCAGCAAGTCCTCATCTTCCAAATATTTCTTAATATTGCTTGTAGCGCTGGTCAATTTTTTAATCACGCGCTCATTGGTTTTCAAGGAAGCTTTGAAATAGACAATCGTTTTTTCAAGCTCCATGAGTTCAATCAATTCTTCATTGCGAGTGGACTTGTGCAGTTGACTTTCAATCTGCTCACTCTTGCGGTCAATAGAGCGTAACGCTGTCAGATAAAGCTCGGCATTGCGGTAAAGAATTTGGAAAATAAAGCGCGAACGCATGAAAGTATAGAAATTACGCAGTCGTCGATTGATAAAAATATCCAATAAAGGGAGTTTTTCCAAACAGGTGGTAATAATCGCCTCTTCGGTAATAATAATCCCTAGAGGGATGGTTACATAGTAAGTCTGATTATTTCGCTCCTCTGTAATTGGAACATCCACAATAATCAAGGTATATTCATCTTCGATGGTAACACGAGACATTTCCTCTGCGTCAAGGGGTGCTCGTAAGTCCGTAATATCAATGTCAAAGGCGTTGGCAATTTCAGTAGACTCGCTTTGAGAAGGGTTGACTAAATTGATCCAAGTCCCCGACTCAAGTGTATCAATTTCTTTAAATTCAGTTGTTGTCGATAGAAAGACTTGTTTCATATTTTCCTCCTTCAGTTATTTGCACACCGTATTATTATACTACAAAATTCCGAGTTTTTGGGTAAAAGATTGCAGAAAATTTTGTTATAATAAAAAGAAGTTTAAAATAAAGTGTGGTAAGGATGCAGGATAAAATTATCATTCATGGAGCGCGAGCTCATAATTTAAAAAATATTGATGTTACAATTCCGCGAGACAAGCTGGTTGTCGTGACTGGTTTGTCTGGTTCAGGCAAATCTAGTTTAGCTTTTGACACTCTCTATGCAGAGGGGCAACGTCGCTATGTAGAAAGTTTGTCTGCCTATGCCCGCCAATTTTTGGGCAATATGGAAAAACCAGACGTGGACTCAATTGACGGACTTAGTCCAGCCATTTCTATTGATCAAAAAACGACCAGCAAGAATCCGCGGTCAACAGTCGGAACAGCTACAGAAATCAATGATTACCTCCGTTTGCTCTATGCGCGTGTGGGAACTCCATATTGTATCAATGGGCATGGAGCCATTAAAGCTTCTTCTGTAGAACAAATCGTCAATCAAGTTTTGGAATTACCCGAACGTCAGCGGTTGCAAATTCTAGCGCCCATTGTTCGCAAGAAAAAAGGGCAACACAAGACAATTTTTGAGAAAATTCAAAAAGACGGATACGTACGTATGCGCGTGGACGGAGATATTTATGATGTCACAGAAGTTCCAGAGCTTTCTAAAACAAAAAAGCACGATATCGAAGTAGTGGTAGACCGGATTGTTATTAAGGACGGTGTACGCAGTCGGTTATTTGATTCGATTGAAGCAGCCTTAAGAATTGCAGACGGTTATGTGGTAATTGACACGATGGATGGCAAGGAATTACTCTTTTCCGAGCATTATGCTTGTCCAGTCTGTGGCTTTACGGTACCTGAGTTGGAGCCTCGTCTCTTTTCTTTTAATGCACCATTTGGCTCTTGTCCTGATTGTGACGGTCTGGGTGTGAAACTGGAAGTAGACTTGGATATGGTGGTTCCTGACAGTAGTAAAACCTTGCGGGAAGGCGCCTTAGCTCCATGGAATCCTATTTCTTCAAATTATTATCCTCAAATGCTAGAACAGGCAATGACGGAATTTGGTATCGATATGGATAAGCCATTTGAGGAATTGACCGAAGATGAACAACAACTAATCTTCTTTGGTTCTGAAGGACGAGAATTTCATTTTCATTATGAAAATGAATTCGGTGGCGTGCGAGATATCGACATTCCTTTTGAAGGAGTGGTAACCAATATAAACCGTCGCTACCATGAGACTAATAGTGATTTCACTCGTACCCAGATGCGAACCTATATGAATGAGCTGACCTGTGCAAGTTGTCAAGGTTATCGGCTGAATCCGCAAGCTTTGTCTGTTAAAGTAGGTGGTGAGAATGGTCTCAATATTGGTCAAGTGTCTGATTTGTCTATTGCGGATCATTTAGAATTGATTTCTCATCTGACATTGACTGAAAATGAGGTGACCATTGCAACGCCGATTATCAAAGAAATCCGAGATCGCTTGACATTTCTTAATAATGTCGGACTTAATTATCTAACCCTATCTCGTTCTGCAGGCACGCTGTCTGGTGGTGAGAGTCAGCGGATTCGCTTGGCGACTCAAATCGGCTCTAATCTCAGCGGTGTTCTTTATATCTTAGATGAGCCTTCTATCGGTCTTCATCAGCGGGATAATAATCGCTTGATTGCCAGTCTTAAGAAAATGCGCGATTTGGGCAATACCCTCATCGTAGTTGAACATGATGAGGATACCATGCGTGAAGCGGATTGGCTGATTGATGTGGGACCTGGAGCTGGCGTTTTTGGTGGCGAAATTGTTGCGGCAGGCACGCCTGATCAAGTTGCGAAAAACAAAAAATCCATTACAGGTCAATACTTGTCAGGTAAACGCAAGATTGAAGTTCCGCTAGAACGCCGAGTTGGAAATGGGCGCTTTATCGAAATCACAGGTGCGCAAGAGTACAATTTGCAAAATATCACAGCTCGTTTCCCTTTAGGAAAATTCATTGCTGTGACAGGTGTTTCTGGTTCCGGAAAGTCTACTCTGGTTAATTCTATTCTCAAAAAAGCAATCGCTCAAAAACTCAATCGAAATTCAGATAAACCGGGAAAATTTAAAAAGATTTCAGGAATTGAGCATATTGATCGTTTGATTGATATTGACCAGAGCCCGATTGGCCGAACACCAAGATCCAATCCAGCGACGTATACTGGCGTCTTTGATGATATTCGCGATCTCTTTGCTCAGACTAACGAAGCCAAGATTCGTGGGTATAAAAAAGGGCGTTTCTCTTTCAATGTGAAGGGGGGACGCTGCGAGGCCTGCTCTGGGGATGGGATTATCAAGATTGAGATGCACTTTTTACCAGATGTTTATGTCCCTTGTGAGGTTTGCCATGGAACACGGTACAATAGTGAAACCTTGGAAGTGCACTACAAGGAGAAAAACATTGCTCAAGTTTTGGATATGACAGTTAATGATGCAGTGGAATTTTTTAAGCATATTCCTAAAATTGAGCGGAAACTTCAGACCATCAAAGACGTAGGACTAGGATATGTAACGTTAGGACAACCTGCCACAACTCTGTCTGGTGGGGAGGCTCAGCGGATGAAACTAGCCAGCGAACTTCACAAGCGCTCAACAGGTAAGTCTTTCTATATTCTGGATGAACCAACTACAGGTCTGCACACGGAGGATATTGCGAAACTTCTCCAAGTGCTATCACGTTTTGTAGATGATGGCAACACGGTTCTCGTCATCGAGCATAATCTGGACGTCATTAAGACGGCTGATCACATCATTGACCTTGGACCAGAAGGTGGTATTGGCGGAGGTACTATTATTGCTACTGGTACACCAGAAGAAGTAGCTGCAAACTCTGCTAGCTATACTGGCCAGTATCTAAAAGGAAAGTTAAAATAAGATTTAAAAGACTCTGCTTTTTTAGGCAGAGTCTTTTTTATAATAAATTACGAATTTTTTCTTTTATAAATGGGTTAAGAGAATAGTGTTTATCCAGATATTCTAGGAGTGCTTGAGCAGACTCAGAAATGCGTTCGTAACCTTGCAAAAAGTAAGGCAATTGCTTGGCTTCCTTGGGATAACCTTCTTCAAATCGTCTGTTGGTATTAAAGATATCTATAAAATTAGATTGAGAAGTTGTTTCCAAACTGATTAGTTCAGTCCAAAGCTTGACGGATCTGTTTTGGATGAAATCATAAGCAGCTAATTTTTCGCCTCGCTGATAGCGATCTAGCCCTAAATATAGATTACATGAAATTTCTCCCAACAGCCATTCACGGTCTCTGTTTTCTTTTGATGGCAGTCTTTGTGGCTGACAGATTGTTTCATCAAAACCGACCTCCTTCCAGATAATCTTGCCTTCAGCGAAGGGAATGTTTACTAGTTCATGAGCTTCAAAGACAGCAAATTCACAAAAAACATCATCTTCAAATAGAACTTTATGTCCGTCCACTGTATTTTGGTAGTGAAATGCAATTGGTTCTAGCTTACTTAACCAGGTTAGGTCTTGGATATAGGTCTGCTTGTAGCCATCTTTTACAATAACAAAGAAGTCTAAATCTGAGTACTGATCCAATCGTTCTCTTTCTGTTGCGCAAGAACCAAGTGCCAGCAAAGCTAGTGCTTCTTTCGAATCTTTTAGAGACTGACCAATCTCATCCAGTCTTTGTAACAGTAATTCTGTTTTATTCATATCGTTACCTCATCATTTCTTGTTTAACAAAAATTATACATTTAGCGCTTTCAAATGTCAATTTCATCTAATCCTAACTATATAGATTGTATTATTTTCGGTATTTTTTTGCTATAATAAATTGAATCATTTTACGGAGGAATTTTTATGTTATCAAGAGTAAATAAATTAGAAGCAGCACTTGCGCAAACGGATTGTGATGCTGTCCTTGTGACCAATCTTAAAAATATCTATTATCTGACGAGTTTTAGCGGAACTGAAGCAACTGTTTTTATCAGCAAGAATCGCCGAATTTTTCTGACCGACTCACGCTATACCTTGATTGCCAAAGGTGTGGTCAAAGGATTTGATATTATTGAAACGCGTGATGCTTTGTCAGAAATTGCGAAGATCATTGCAGATGATAAAATAAAGACTATTGGATTTGATGACGAAATTTCTTATCATTCTTTCAAAACTCTCGAAGAACTTTTTTCAGATTATAAGCTGACAGCAATGACTGCTTTCATTGAAAATTTACGCATGATCAAAGATGAAGGAGAAATTGCCACGATTCGAAAAGCTTGTCAAATTTCTGACCAAGCCTTTCTAGATGTCTTGGATTTTATCAAGCCGGGACAAACAACGGAGCTACAAGTCATGAACTTTTTAGATGCTCGCATGCGGCAACTGGGCGCATCGGGAGCCTCTTTTGACTTTATTATTGCATCAGGTTATCGCTCTGCTATGCCGCATGGAGTAGCTAGCGAGAAGGTCATTCAAACAGGTGAAACCTTGACAATGGATTTCGGTTGTTATTATAATCACTATGTTAGCGATATGACACGAACCATTCATGTTGGTCATGTGACGGATGAGGAGCGCGAGATTTACGATATTGTATTACGGAGCAACCAAGCTCTGATTGAAGCGGCGAAAGCTGGTATGAGTCGTATTGAGTTTGATCAAGTACCGCGCAAAGTGATTAACGATGCAGGTTACGGACAATATTTCACACACGGGATTGGGCATGGGATTGGTCTTGATATTCATGAGATTCCTTATTTTGGGAAATCCTCTGAGCCGATTGAAGCAGGTATGGTCTTAACAGATGAGCCAGGTATTTATTTGGACGGAAAATACGGTGTGCGGATCGAAGATGACATTCTCATCACAGAAACAGGCTGTGAGCTTTTAACGCTTGCACCGAAAGAGTTAATTGTTATTTGAGAATTGTCAATGTTTATGATAAAATAAAGAGAAATCTATTTTAAAAGAGGTAATAATAATGATTGAAGCAAGTAAGCTGAAAGCTGGTATGACGTTTGAAACAACGGACGGAAAATTGATTCGTGTCCTTGAAGCAAGCCACCATAAACCAGGTAAAGGGAATACTGTTATGCGTATGAAATTACGGGATGTACGCACAGGTTCGACTTTTGACACAACTTACCGTCCTGAAGAAAAATTTGAACAAGCAATTATTGAAACGCGCCCAGCACAATACTTATACCAAATGGATGACACAGCTTATTTCATGGATACAGAGTCATTTGAGCAATATGAAATCCCAGTAGTGAATGTAGAGCAAGAATTGAAATTTATCCTTGAAAATTCAGAAGTGAAAATTCAATTCTACGGAAGCGAAGTTATCGGTGTTACGGTTCCAACGACTGTAGAATTAGTCGTAACAGACACACAACCTTCTATTAAAGGAGCAACGGTAACAGGTTCTGGTAAGCCAGCTACTCTTGAAACAGGTCTTGTGGTCAACGTACCGGACTTTATCGAAGTTGGGCAAAAATTGATTATCAATACGCAAGAAGGAACTTACGTTTCTCGTGCATAATTTATGCTAAGAACTAGAAGTTCTTAAATTACTATCAAACTCAGACTGAGAGCCTGACAAATATTGTGCAGACTCCTTGAATGTCTTTGTGTCTTAAGAAAGGACAAGTTATGGTAACTGAACAATTAGGCGAAATCGTTATCGCACCACGTGTCTTAGAAAAAATTATTGCCATTGCAACGGCTAAAGTGGACGGTGTTTACTCTTTCGCAAATAAAAGCATGTCTGACAGTCTTGCAAAACGTTCTTTAGGACGTGGCGTCTATCTTCATACCGCCAGTGATGGCGAAGTAACTGTTGACATTTATTTATACTTAGAATACGGTGTCGGGGTGCCAGCAGTAGCTGTTGCTATTCAAAAAGCCGTTAAAAGTGCTGTTTCTGATATGGCAGAAGTTGAATTATCCGCAGTGAACATCCATGTGGCGGGTATTGTGCCTGAAAAAACACCAAAACCAGATTTAAAAGATTTGTTCGATGAGGATTTCCTCAATGACTGATGTACAACTGGAAGCAAGAAGAGAACTACGTGAACGTGCATTTCAAGCATTAATGAGTTTGGAATATGAAAAAGATATTGTAGAAGCGTGTCGTTTTGCATATCTCTATGATAAAGATATGACAAACGATTCTGATGTGGAAATTCCAGCCTTTTTATTGAACCTTGTCATGGGTGTTGAACAGTCTAAAAACGAGTTGGATGACAAGCTTAGCCAGTACCTAAAAGAAGGTTGGACTTTGGAACGTCTTACATTGATAGAAAAAAATATTCTTCGCTTGGGATTGTTTGAGATGACAGAGTTTGATACCCCTCAACTAGTCGCAATCAATGAAGCAATTGAGTTATCTAAAAAATTCTCAGATGAAAAATCGAGCAAATTTATCAATGGTATCTTGAGTAAATTTATCACAGAATAAAATTTTAAGAAGAAATGAATATAGAATTGAGAGGACGAATTTCGTTCTCTCTTTTTCAATTTTTTTCGCTGAACAGTTTCAGAAAACCTCTGAAGTGACAGGGATGCTGCTCACGAGACCCAGAAGAGATGCACTAAGATAAAAAATAGATAGAAGAAACCCAAAGTTCTCTCCTTCATGTTATCCTTAAAAGGCAAACAAGAAGAAGGAGAAGGAAATGGAGTTCAAGGAGTTATATGGCAAGGTAAGAGGAATTGTGCTGAAGTGTCGGAGGGAATACTATGTTCACCTGTGGGAGTTAAGCGATTGGGAACAAGAGGGCATGTTGGTGCTCTATCAGTTGGTGAGTCGCTATCCGCAGCTAGTAGAAGAAGAAAGTCAGCTCTATGTTTACTATAAGACCAAGTTCCGGAATCATATCCTGGACATCCTCCGTAAACAGGAAAGTCAAAAACGCAAACTTGATCGTCAAGCTTATGAAGAAGTGAGCGAGATTGGTCACAAGCTCAGCCTAAAAGAACTATATCTGGATGAATTGGTGATTCTCCGAGACCAGCTAAAGAGTTACCAAGCTCAACTGAGCCCAGAGAAACAGGAGCAGTATGAGCGCTTACTAGCTGACGAACGGTTCAAAGGCCGCCAAGCTATGATTCGAGAATTAAGAGCCTACTTAAAAGATTATAGTGATTAAACTAAGTCAGAACTTTTCCCTTTTTAAAGGTCATTTTCATTTTGCTACCTCTAAAAAATTTAATTCACTTTTTTTCATTTTCCTCTTGACATGGAACGCGTTCCAGATTGTACAATGAAGTCAAGCTAGCGAAGAAATAAGATTTGAACTCGGAGTGGAGCGCAAATCCATAAAGAAAAGGAGAGAAAAATCATGCAAACAAGAACGATTAAACGTATTTTTACTAATATGGATGGGGCGCTTTTAAATTCAAAGGGGCAAGTTTCCGAAAGGAATGCCAGACGCATTCGCAGAGCAGATATTCCGATTACGCTGGTCTCTGCGCGTGCGCCAATGGAGATGCGTGAGGCTATTGAATTGTTGGGTTTGCAAGGTCCGCAAGTGGGCTTTAATGGTGGTTTGATTTATGAGGTTGTCAATCATCAAATTCGTCCGCTGCACATCAAGATTATTTTCAAGCAGACCGCGGCAACGATTTTACAGGCGGTGCGGTAGCATTTTCAGCAGGTCAAGTCTCAGTTATTATGACTTGAATCATTGGTATTGTGATACAGTAGATGAAAGAATTTGTTACGAATACGACTTGACTCATCAGGCACCGACTCAGGTTCATGATGAAGATTGTTTTCTTTCAGCTTGTGATAATCTGTTTAAAATCATGATGATTAGCTTTGAAGAGGAAGAAATGCAAGATTTGCAGACTTATCTGAATAGTCTAGGACTAACTAGTGTTACAATTCTGCGTTCTGGTCGATTTTATTTAGAAATCACCAGCAAAGAAGTTCGAAAATCATCAGGGATTGATTACATTAGCCGGAAAGAAAATCTAAAAAAGAAGAAACAGCTGCCTTTGGTGACGGTCACAATAACATTCCGATGCTAGAAATGGTTGGTTTTCCGATTGTCATGGCCAATGCCTTTAAGGATGTGAAGGCATATGCTTTTAAAATTACCAAGAGTAACGATGAGGACGGAGTTGGTTACGGAATTCACAGGTATCTCGTCAGTTAAGTGTTGAAAATCAGAAAGGAACTCAATGACCAATATTTGAGAAATAGCGAAGTTGAGTGGCTATTCGGTGTCCAGTGTGTCGCACGTGCTCAACAATCACCCGTATGTATCAGACGAGGCACGGGAGGAAATCCTGCAAATTGTCAGAGAACTGGACTATACTCCAAATCTAGTCGCAAAAGAACTGAGTTTGGGCAATACTTATAAAGTGGGTGTAGTCATTCCTCATGTGCGTCACACTTATTTTACCAAGTTCATTAACGGTATGTTGGATCAAGCGCAGAGGAGTGCCTATAATTTGCTGCTTTTGCCGTCTCAGTATGACAAAGAACTAGAGCTTCAGTACCTGAAACAATTGCGAGGTCAGGCTTTTGATCATTTGATTTTCACCTCACGAAGCATAGATTTGGAAACCATTGCTTCCTATGCTAAGTACGGAAATATTGTCTGCTTAGAAACGGTAAATCATTCTCAACTGAGTAGTGTCTATGTGGATCGCAAACCAGCTTGCAGAGAAGCTTTTCGCTGGTTGAAGGAACTGGGTTATCAACATTTAGCCCTTATTTCACCCGTAAAGACAAACGCAGTTCCACCTATCGTATGGTCAGAGAGGCTTATGATGAAGTCTACGGATTGGAGCATGAACCGGTGATTATCGAAGGAGTTGCTATAGAAGAGGATGCTTATCAGAAAGCTTCCGAACTTTGGCAACACCTGGAGATTGACTGTATTTTTTCAAATGGGGATGACATGGCAGCAGGGTTTTTGCAGGTTTATGAGGAAGCTGGGAAACAGCTACCCTTCATTATGGGGCAAGAAAATATGCTGGCTGGACGCCTTCTGGGTCTTTCTACCATTGACAACAAATCCTATCAGCTGGGTCAGGAAAGTTTCAAGCGAGTTTTATCTGAAGAGAAAAAAACCATTGTGTTCAAATCAGAGTTTATCCAGCGATAAGAGACTTGTTGTTTTTCAAATTAGCTTACTTATTTAATAAAGAAGAAGAGTTTGGGACAAAAAGATTTCAATTTTTAAAAATCTTAATTATTAAGCCCTTCAAATCTATAATTAAATGCGACAAGCGAACAAAGCAGAATTCTGATTGCCAGAAAACTAGTTTTGTTCGCTTTTTATATTTGAGGTTGGACTTTTGTCCCATCCTCTTTTTTACTGAAATTTTTCTAAACAGAAAATATTGACAAGAAAAAGTAGACATTGTATACTTTTTGAGGGAAAAAATGAAACGAAATACGGCAGAGTTAAAAGAAAGACTGATCCAGACGGGGATTAAAGAGATTGAGAAACATGGTATCGACCAGCTATCACTGAGGACTGTCGCTAAATCCTGCGGTGTTACTCACGGCACTCCTTACCGGCATTTTGAAAGTAAAGAAAACTATTTAAAAGTCGTTTTAAAACGCCTTTCTGCTTTTCTCAACCAAGAGATCCAAAAAAAGATCGATTGGAAGGCTTATGCACGAAATCAACTGGCCCAAATGGGATTTAACTTCATCATCTTTGCGAAGGATTACCCCTATTTCTTTGAAGCCCTCTTTATTAAATTTCCTTTTAAGTATATGAAAGTCACTCAGGATACTATTTCGCTGGATTCTGATTTGCCAGGATTCGCTGCATTTAAACGGATTGTTTTAGAGCTTCGTAAGGAGGAAGGCTTTACCAACAGCGAAGCTGAAACACTGTTTCACTTTTGGAGTTTTATTTCAGGTCTTGCTGTTTTGGCGAACAGTCCCATTGGACGTGACCTTGACAACAAAGCCATCCAGACTAACATTGAGCATATGCTTGATGTCTATATAAAAGGAGAACGGTCATGAAAATCTTAATTGTTTTTACTCATCCAAACCCTCAAGGTTTTAACGGTGCTATTCTCAAGCAAGTCCAAACCAATCTTTCTGAAGCGCATTCTTGAGAAAATCTAAAATAAGTTTGGAAAACAGTCAGTGTTTTCGATAACTGCAAAGCTGCTAAATGATAGCTACAAAAGGAGGTTTATCATGGCAAAAACAATTATTCTTTATTTTTCAAAAACAGGCACGACTGAAAAAGTAGCAGAAGTCATTGCTAGTAAATTAGGTGCTGATGTCTACCAAATCGTAGAAGCTGTTCCTTATACGAATGCCGACTTGAATTGGAATAATCCAACAAGTCGCGCTAATATCGAACAAGGCGATGAAAGTGCTCGTCCTACCTATAAAGGCGAGCTACCTGACTTGACATCGTATGACCAAGTCATTATTGGCCATCCAATTTGGTGGGGACGTCCGCCACGTATTATTCAGACAGTAATGGAAAATCTGAATTTAGCTGGCAAACGGGTTGCAACTTTCGCAACTTCTGGTGGCTCTACTTATAGTGAAGCTCAAGCGGTCATTGATCAAATGGTGAAAAATAGCGCTTGAGAGCGTGTATTGTCTAACCAAACAGAAGCCACTAAATGGTTAGCGAGTATTGGATTTTAAGTGGACGCTAAGTTGGCTGTTAAAAGCAACTTACATAAATAAAATAGAAAATACATTTAATCTCTGTCAAAAAAACAGAGATTTTTTGTTTGAAAACCTTTACATTTTGTTGATAAATGTATATAATATCTACAGAAAACGTTTGCACTAGCCTAAAAATGTTTGTGCAACTAAAAAATAAAGGAGTTTTCTTTTTATGAATAAAGTTTATCGTTTACAATCTCGAACAGCTGAGAAGCGTCAGCATTTTGGAATCCGCAGATTAAAAGTAGGGGTAGCGTCTATTGCTATTTCTGCTAGTGTCTTTTTGGCGGGGAATGTCTTAGCGCAAGCAGAGGAAGCAAATAGTGTCGAAAACACATCTATTGAAACGGTGCAACCAACATCACCAACAAGTGAGCAGTCTGATGGAGTAGAAGTGACGAATCATCAAGCAGTCGTTTCGGAAAATCAAGAGCAAGCAAGCAGCTCGCTTTTGTCAACATCTAGTGTTGCCAATTCTTCACGTACAGCTTCAACTGAGGAAAGCTCATCAGAAAAACTTGACTTGACCCAAGCTCACTCCGTAAGAGAAAATACCCCAGCTTTAACGACAGATTCAAGTACGGAAGCTCAAGCAACGGAAAAGGAAACTGCACAAGCAGCAGAAGAAAAAACGGCAACGAAGCCTGTTGAGAAAGCTGCATCAGCTGCGACGCCAGCTAAAGAAGACAAAATTGAAGAGGGCAGCATTCGTCTGCATTTTAAGACACTTCCGTCGGAGAATTTAGCTAGTCTTGGCTTGTGGACCTGGGATGATGTGGAAACACCTTCCAGCCAAAAAGGTAGCTGGCCAACAGGAGCAACCAGCTTTTCAACGGCTAAAAAGGATGATTATGGCTATTATCTTGATATCAAAATGGCACAAAAACGGAGCAAGATTAGTCTCTTAATCAATAATACAGCAGGTACAAATCTAACAGGTGACAAGACGATTGAATTGCTCAGCCCGAATATGAACGAGGTCTGGTTTGACAAGGATTACAATCCTCATACCTATGAGCCTCTAAAAGAGGGCATGGTGCGAGTCAATTATTATCGGACAGACGGGAATTATGACAAGAAGTCTCTTTGGCTTTGGGGAGATGTAGGAAATCCTAGCAAAAATTGGCCTGACGGAGTGGATTTCGAAAAAACAGGCAAGTATGGTCGCTATGTAGATGTTCCTTTAAAAGATGCTGCAAAAGCAATTGGTTTTCTGCTTTTAGATGAAAGCAAATCAGGTGACGATGTAAAGATTCAACCGCAGGATTATAATCTGACAAATTTGAAGAAAAATAGTCAAATTTTCCTTCGTGATGCAGATCCAAACATTTATACGAATCCTTATTTTGTTAATGATATTCGTATGACAGGAGCCCAGCATGTCAGCTTGACAGAGATTGAAGCAACTTTTTCAACTCTTGAAAATGCCAAAAAAGAAGATATTTTAAAAAATCTAAAAATTACAGACAAGGATAGTAAAGAAGTGGTTGTGAAAGACATTGTGCTTGATCCCAAAACAAAGAAAGCAAAAATCATAGGAGACTTTGGACAAGCGCAAGCTCCTTATACGGTAAAGTATGGCAACGACCAATTTAAAACCAGTATGAATTGGCAGTTGAAGGACAGTCTCTACAAATATGATGGTGAATTGGGTGCGCGTGTTAGCCAAAAAGGCACGAAAGTGGATGTTACCTTTTGGTCACCAAGTGCGGATCAGGTAGATTTGGTTGTTTATGATAAAAATGATCAGAACAAAGTAGTTGGTAAGGTAGCGATGACAAAAGGAGAAGCTGGTACTTGGAAGACAACATTGACATCGCAAACAAATCTAGGAATTAAGGATTATCGCGGTTATTTTTATCATTATGAAATTACGCGCGGTGATAAAAAAGTACTAGCTTTGGATCCATATGCCAAATCTTTGGCAGCTTGGAACAGCGAAGATGCCGAAAAAGGTGAGTCTTACAAGATTGCAAAGGCAGCCTTTGTTGACCCAAGTGAGCTTGGTCCGAAAAATCTGGCCTATGCGAACATTCCAGGCTTCAAGAGTCGGGGGGATGCAGTTATCTACGAAACGCACGTCCGTGATTTTACTTCTGACGCAGCTATTTCTAAGGATTTGAAGTCTCAATTTGGAACATTCTCAGCTTTCGTTGAAAAATTGGACTATTTAAAAGAACTTGGGGTTACTCATATTCAGTTACTGCCGGTTTTAAGTTATTATTTTGTCAATGAATTAAAAAATGCCGAGAGATTGGACAAGTATGCTTCTAGCAATAGCAACTACAATTGGGGTTATGATCCACAAAACTACTTCTCCTTGACAGGAATGTATTCAACCAATCCGACAGATCCAGCTAAGCGTATTGAAGAATTTAAAAATCTTGTTCATGAAATTCACAAGCGCGGAATGGGTGTGATTATGGATGTGGTTTATAATCACACGGCAAAGACCTCTATTTTTGAAGATTTAGAGCCGAATTACTATCACTTTATGGATGCAGACGGCACTCCTAGAACTAGTTTTGGTGGCGGACGTTTGGGAACGACGCACTACATGAGCCGTCGTGTTTTGGTGGATTCTATCAAATATTTGACGAGCGAATACAAAATGGATGGCTTCCGTTTTGATATGATGGGAGATCACGATGCAGAATCCATTCAAAAAGCGTATGAGGAGGCTAAAAAGCTCAATCCAAATCTGGTGATGCTAGGTGAGGGGTGGAAGACTTACGCTGGAGATGAAAATAAACCAGTCCAACCAGCGGATCAATCTTGGATGAAATCTACCGATACAGTCGGTGTATTCTCAGATGATATTCGAAATACCTTGAAATCTGGTTATCCGAACGAAGGAGCACCTGCCTTTATCACAGGTGGAAAACGCAATGTCGAAGATGTTTTCAAAAACATCAAAGCACAACCAACGAATTTTGAAGCAGATGATCCGGGAGATGTGATTCAGTACATTGCTGCGCATGATAATCTGACCCTCTTTGATGTGATTGCTCAATCCATTAAAAAAGATCCAGCTATCGCAGCGAACAATAAAGAAATTCACCGTCGCCTGCGTTTGGGCAATCTAATGGTCCTTACTTCTCAAGGTACGCCATTCCTTCACTCTGGGCAAGAATACGGACGAACCAAGCAATTCCGTGACCCAGCTTATAAATATACGGTTTCAGAAGACAAAGTACCAAATAAATCACACCTGCTGACCAATGCGGACGGAACACCATTTGAATATCCTTACTTTATCCACGACTCTTATGATTCGAGCGATGCGGTCAATCATTTTGACTGGATAAAGGCAACAAACGGTGACAAATTCCCTGAAAATACGAAGAGCCGCGACTATGTGAAAGGGCTGATTGCTTTGCGGAAGTCAACAGATGCCTTTACACGCAAGACCAAAGCCGAAGTCGATCAAAATGTTACTTTAATCACTCAGCCGGGTAAAGACGGGGTTGAAAAAGAGGATACAGTTCTTGGCTACCAAGTTGTGGCTTCAAATGGAGACATTTACGCTGTCTTTGTTAATGCGGATAACAAGGAGCGGAAGTTTAACTTTGGCGAAGCCTACAAGCATTTGGCAAATGCTCAAGTCGTAGCAGACGGTAATATCGCAGGGGTAACGGCTATTTCAAATCCAGCTGGTGTGACCTTAGGAGCAGATGGGGTTACCTTAGCACCATTGACAGCGACGATTTTACGCATTCAAAAAAATAGCAAACCAAATCAAGAAAAACCAAAAGAAGAACAAAATCAAACCAAGCCTTCTACGCCGAAAGGAGAGTCTGGTCAAACAACGACTTCGTCAACACAGTCAAATACTTCAGCTAGTCAGACGCAGCAACAGCAAGCAGGAGCTGGAAAAGCAGATAAGACTTTACCGTCCACAGGGACGACAATTTCCATTGCTGGCGTGCTAGCAGGAATTGGCTTGTTGTTATCAAGTGTAGTTGTCCTTAAGAAAAAGAAATAAAGATTGAAGGTTCATGAGCTGTAGGGATTCTAAGCTCCTTACAGCTCATTATTTTAGATGAACTTGTTAACTGTCTTTTGCAAATCTATTTTTCTCCTACATTTAGACAGATATCTTGAAATGTCTTTATGAAAACGCTATAATTTTGATAGATTAATATTAGGAGGATTGGTTTTATGAAATCATCTAAAGCCACAATCACAATTTTCTCTGTTCTTGCTTCAGTTATTTTATTGACCAGCTGTGGAACGAAGACGACAGACAATAAGGCTGCGCAAAGTAACACATCTGACAGTAAAGTCACCATGACTTATGACCAATTGCGGTCAAGGGAAAATACCATGTCCACTCTTTGGTATCAAAAGTCAGATGAAGCTAAAGCGCTGTACCTGCAAGGTTATAATGTTGCAACAAATCGTTTGAAAGAATTGCTGCAAAAACCGACAGATAAGCCTTACTCAATCGTTCTTGACTTAGATGAAACAGTATTAGACAACAGTCCTTATCAAGTTCAAAATGTCAAAGACGGTACGGCCTTTAATCCTAAAAATTGGGATGCATGGGTGAAAAAGGCTTCAGCTAAGGCGGTTCCTGGTGCCAAAGAATTTCTCCAGTATGCACATCAAAACGGTGTTCAAATCTACTATGTTTCTGACCGTGATGCGAGTCAGGTAGATGCGACAATTAAGAATTTGGAAAAAGAAGGCATTCCAGTACAAGGGAAAGACCATTTGATGTTCTTAGAAAAAGGTGTGAAATCAAAAGAAGGTCGCCGTCAGAAAGTACAAGAAACGACGAATTTGGCCATGCTTTTAGGTGATAACCTCGTTGACTTTGCGGATTTCTCAAAAACATCAGCAGAAGAACGAAGTAAGAAATTAGAAGAATTAAAGAACGAATTCGGTGAAAAGTTCATCATCTTCCCAAATCCAATGTACGGTTCATGGGAAAGCACTGTTTATAAAGGTAAAAAATTAGATGCGAAAGGCCAAACTGAAGAACGTCAAAAAGCATTAGAAGGATATAAAAAATAAAAGGGAAAACAGACTCAATGTCAACTGTAGTGGGTAACCTATCGCTAAGTGCGAGAGAGAATCAGATTGGTTCTCTCTTTTTTGATGTTCAAAGCGATGAGAATTTTCGTTTTAAAATTGTCAAAGTTCCAGAAACCAAAAGCTTAGCATTTGACGTCCTTGATGAGATGATTGTTTTATATTAAAAACAATGAGGGATATTCCTTATTTATTTTTTAATCGAAAATTCATTTGTTTTATGGTAAAATAGTTTCATTACAATACGAGGAAAAAAGATGTCATCTACGTTTGAAATTTTAATGAATCAAATTGATATGCCACTTGATATGAGACAATCAAGTGCCTTTTTACATGCAGAAATTGAGCAAGTTTTAGTGCATACCGTCAGTCATGTTTGGGAATTTCAGTTTGCTTTTGGAGAAATTTTACCCATTGAGTTGTTTCAAGAATTAAAAAAACGTTTAAATGAAGAATTTTCTAAGACGGGCAACCAAGCTATTTTTGAAATTAAGGCTGCCAATCAAGATTTTACAGAGGAGCTGTTGCAGGCTTATTACAAAGAGGCTTTTACAGAAGGACCTTGTGCCAGTCAAGGCTTTCGTAGTATGTACCAACAGCTACAGGTGCATGCGGACGGCGATCAGCTCTGGATTGAGGGGCCATCCAGTATTGATACGGAGCATTTTCGGAAAACCCATTTGCCAAATTTAGCCAAGCAATTGGTGAAGTTTGGCTTTCCGCATTTTCACTGTCGGGTCAAAGCAAGTGACGCCTTAACTCAGCAACAAGTTGAGACTTTCCAAGCTGAAAAAGAAAAGATTGTGCAAGCGGCTAATGACGAGGCGCTAAAAGCTATCGAAGCACTGCAACAAATGGCACCGCCACCAGCTGAGGAAAAACCAAACTATTCTGATTTTCAAGCACGAAAATCGGCTGCTCGACCAAAGCTGGACAAGGCAGAGATTACGCAGATGATTGACATCCAGACCGAGGAAAATCGCATTGTCTTTGAAGGTATGGTCTTTGATCTTGAGCAAAAAGTTACCCGCACAGGGCGTGTGCTGATTAACTTTAAGATGACTGATTATACTTCTAGTTTTGCCCTTCAGAAGTGGTTTAAAAACGAAGAAGAAGCCAAAAAATTTGACATCATTAGGAAAAATTCTTGGTTGCGTGTGCGTGGCAATATTGAAATGAATAACTTCACGCATGACTTGACCATGAATGTCCAAGATGTGCAAGAAGTGACACATTATGAGCGGAAAGACTTGATGCCAGAAGGTGAGAAACGGATTGAATTTCACGCGCACACCAACATGTCAACCATGGATGCTCTGCCAGAAGTGGAGGAGTTGATTGCGACAGCTGCTAAATGGGGGCATAAGGCAGTTGCGATTACTGACCACGGCAATGTGCAGAGTTTTCCGCATGGCTATAAAGCTGCTAAAAAAGCTGGTATTCAGCTGATTTATGGCATGGAAGCTAATATCGTGGAAGACCGAGTTCCTATTACCTATAACGAAGTGGATATGGAACTCAAGGAAGCCACTTATGTTGTCTTTGACGTGGAAACTACCGGTTTGTCTGCTATTTACAATGACTTGATCCAAGTAGCGGCAAGTAAGATGTACAAGGGGAATGTCATTGCTGAGTTTGACGAGTTTATCAATCCAGGTCATCCTTTGAGTGCCTTTACGACAGATTTGACGGGGATTACAGACGAGCATGTCAAAAATGCGAAGCCACTCGAGCAGGTCTTGCAAGAATTTCAAGACTTCTGTCAAGATACGGTGCTCGTTGCCCACAATGCTACCTTTGATGTGGGATTTATGAATGTCAATTATGAACGGCATGGGTTGCCACAGATCACGCAACCAGTCATTGATACCTTGGAGTTTGCCCGTAATCTCTACCCAGAATACAAGCGCCACGGTTTGGGACCATTGACTAAGCGTTTCCAAATATCGCTTGATCATCATCACATGGCTAATTATGACGCGGAAGCGACAGGACGCCTACTCTTTATTTTCATTAACGATGCGGCGGAAAAACGAGGTGTCACCAATCTTCAAAAGCTAAACACAGATTTGGTGGATGAAAACTCCTATAAAAAAGCGCGGGTCAAACACGCTACAATTTATGTAAAAAATCAAACGGGTTTGAAGAATATTTTTAAATTAGTCAGTTTGTCTAATACAAAGTATTTTGAAGGCGTACCACGGATTCCGCGAACGGTTTTGGATGCGCACCGAGAAGGCTTGATTTTAGGAACGGCCTGCTCGGAAGGAGAAGTGTTTGACGCGGTTGTTTCGCAAGGCGTCGATGCTGCAGTGGAAGTCGCAAAATACTACGATTTTATTGAAATCATGCCTCCAGCAATTTATGCACCGTTGATTGCCAAAGAGCAGGTTAAGGATGTCGAAGAGCTTCACACCATTATCAAAAATTTGATTGAAGTGGGAAATCGATTAGACAAGCCTGTTCTTGCTACAGGTGATGTGCATTATATCGAGCCTGAAGAAGAAATTTATCGAGAAATTATCGTCCGCAGTCTAGGGCAAGGAGCGATGATTAACCGTACCATTGGACATGGCGAAAATGCTCAACCAGCTCCACTTCCAAAAGCGCATTTCCGCACAACCAATGAAATGTTGGATGAGTTTGCCTTCTTAGGTGAAGAATTAGCTCGGCAGGTGGTTATTGATAATCCAAATCAATTGGCAGCAACCTTTGAACCGATTGAGGTGGTGAAAGGTGACCTTTATACACCATTTATTGACAAATCAGAGGAAAAAGTCGCTGAGATGACTTATGCCAAAGCTTTTGAAATTTATGGAAATCCGCTGCCGGATATTGTAGACCGACGAATTGAGCGGGAATTATCCTCCATTTTGGGGAATGGATTTGCCGTGATTTATCTGGCTTCACAAATGTTGGTACAGCGCTCAAATGAACGCGGTTATTTGGTGGGTTCACGTGGTTCGGTCGGCTCTAGTTTTGTGGCGACCATGATTGGGATTACTGAGGTAAACCCTTTATCTCCTCACTATGTTTGTGGCAAATGCCAGTATTCAGAATTTATTACGGACGGTTCTTACGGTTCAGGCTTTGATATGCCAGATAAAGATTGTCCGCATTGTGGGCATAAGTTGAGTAAAAATGGACAGGATATTCCTTTTGAAACCTTCCTTGGTTTTGACGGTGATAAGGTACCTGATATTGACTTGAACTTTTCTGGTGAAGATCAACCGAGTGCCCACTTGGATGTTCGAGACATTTTTGGTGAAGAATATGCCTTTCGTGCTGGTACGGTTGGTACAGTCGCTGCCAAAACAGCGTATGGATTTGTGAAAGGTTATGAGCGGGATTATAATAAATTTTATCGTGATGCAGAAGTAGAACGATTAGCGCAAGGTGCAGCAGGTGTCAAACGAACGACTGGACAGCACCCAGGAGGAATCGTCGTTATTCCAAATTACATGGATGTTTATGATTTTACGCCGGTTCAATACCCAGCAGATGACTTGACTGCTGAATGGCAAACAACTCACTTTAACTTCCATGATATTGATGAAAATGTCTTAAAACTAGATGTACTCGGTCATGATGACCCGACCATGATTCGGAAATTGCAGGATTTATCAGGCATTGACCCAAATGAAATCCCAATGGATGACCAAGAAGTTATGGCTCTCTTTTCTGGAACAGATGTTCTCGGAGTGACACAAGAGCAAATAGGTACGCCGACCGGTATGCTGGGGATTCCTGAGTTTGGAACCAACTTCGTGCGGGGCATGGTGGATGAAACTCATCCAACGACCTTCGCGGAATTGCTCCAATTGTCAGGTTTGTCTCACGGTACCGATGTATGGCTAGGCAATGCACAAGATTTGATTAAGCAGGGAATTGCTGATTTGTCTACTGTTATCGGTTGTCGGGACGACATTATGGTCTATCTGATGCACAAGGGCTTAGAGCCTAAAATGTCCTTTACCATTATGGAACGGGTGCGGAAAGGCATGTGGCTCAAAATTTCTGATGAGGAAAGAAATGGCTACATCGCTGCTATGAAGGAAAATAATGTGCCTGAGTGGTACATTGAATCTTGTGGAAAGATTAAGTACATGTTTCCCAAAGCTCACGCAGCTGCCTACGTAATGATGGCCCTGCGGGTAGCCTACTTCAAGGTGCATCATCCGATTTATTACTACTGTGCGTATTTCTCTATCCGTGCCAAAGCCTTTGACATCAAAGTCATGAGTAGTGGATTAGATGCAGTGAAGCACAAGATGAACGAAATCTCTGAAAAACGCAAAAATAATGAAGCTTCTAATGTTGAAATTGACCTTTATACAACTCTAGAAATCGTCAATGAAATGCTGGAAAGAGGTTTCAAATTTGGCAAACTCAATCTGTATAAGAGTGATGCGACAGAATTTCTTATTGACGGAGATAGCTTAATTCCTCCATTTTCTGCTATGGATGGTTTGGGAGACAACGTTGCAAAACAATTGGTTAAAGCGCGTGCAGAAGGAGAATTTCTTTCAAAAACCGAATTGCGCAAGCGTGGCGGCTTGTCCACTACTCTAGTCGATAAAATGGATGAAATGGGGATTCTAGGCAATATGCCAGAAGACAATCAGCTCAGTCTCTTTGATGATTTATTCTAAAACTTCTTCTTTTGATGAAAGACAGGAATTTCATCAACGGCAGCTGCCACTAAACTAGAATTTTTGCTTATTCATTTGCGAAATATGATTGATTTTGCAATCTTTCATGGTAATGATTTATTGCGAGTAGCTAGCTGTTTTTTGAAAGGTTCTGCCTCAAAATTACTACTTGTAAAATTTTTTACAAAATTTATAGATTCTTGTTGTTCTTTGTAAGCTATTTACAAATAGAAAGGATACATTATGAAGTTAATGATTTCAGCTGAAGATAAAAAATCCCAAAGAGATTTTCATTATGCGCTTGAATTTTCTGGAAAGACTGTTCTTGCTTCGGTAGTATTGGTCAGTTTGGCTGTGCTAGCAAGTCGTGCCTGTTCTTTCAAAAAGAAGAAGGGCTGCTGTTTGCATAAAAATAGTGCAAAAGTGAGAATAATAAAATAATCAGGAAGGATAACTAAATGATTGGGAGTATGTTTGTCGGCTTCATTATTGGTCTAATTGCAGCAGCAATCACTAATCGTGGAGAACGAATGGGCTGTATTGGCAAGATCTTGCTAGGTTGGTTTGGAGCCTGGCTTGGGCAAATGCTCTTTGGTAACTGGGGACCTCATCTGTCAGATACAGCGATTATTCCATCTGTGTTGGGAGCGATTATTCTTTTAGCTATTTTCTGGGAAAGGGGAAGCTGACTTCTAAAAATAGGATTGAGACCGATACTTACGATTGCTAGTGTAGTCGCCCACAAAGGAATTAAAATTCGAAAATGTTAATCTCAGCTTTCTTATTTCAAGGCTTCGGTACAAAATGTTCTGTATAGTCTCGTCCCACAAGGCGACTTAACTGTTTTCCTTACTGTTGAGGTAGTGAATGTAGAAAACGAAATTTCCATCAAAAGTGCTCTTTAGCGAATGAAGATGAGACTTGCTTCACAGGTTCTATTTATCACCTCAAAACGGTGCTTTGTTTTGTGCGATAGCAGTTGCGTTAAAATTGCTTGTCATCATAAAGGAGTGCGTCTGAGACAGATTCACACGATAACTACAAAAAAGAACAACCTTGATTTTCTGTTTATCAGAAGCCAAAGTTGTTCTTTTTATTTGTATTCTTGAGTTATAGTGCTTTTATAAAGAAATTTTAATTGGGAATGCTGTTATATCAGAGATTCCCTTTTATTTATTATTCAATCACTAACATGCCTTCTTTGATCGCGAAAGGATCTTTTTCGTTGATGCGGTCGTAAAACATAATGCCGTTGGTGTGGTCAATCTCGTGTTGAACCACGATTGAGTTGTATCCTTTGAGTTTGATACGGTGTTTTTCACCTTCTTTGTCAAAATATTCAACAGTGACACGCGCATGGCGCACGACATAGCCAGGTACTTCGCGGTCAACTGACAAGCAGCCCTCCCCTTCAGCTAGTGCAGCATCTTGAACAGAATGTGCCACTACTTTAGCGTTGTACATAACCGTTTGCAAAGCATAGGCTTCCTTTGGTGGATTGCCCTCTTTATCTGGCAGGTTTGGTACCAATACAGCAATAATCCGCTTTGACAGATCTAGCTGAGGTGCAGCTAGACCAACGCCACCACGAAGTCCCATTTTTTCAGCAGTTGCAGGGTCTTGTGAATTTCTCAAAAATTGGAGCATTTTTTCACCCAAGATAACTTCTTGCTCTGTAAGTGGAAAGGTGACATCCTTAGCGACTGCCCGAAGCGTTGGATTTCCTTCGCGAATGATGTCATTCATATCAATCAAGTGAGCTGGTTTTGTTAATTTTTCAATAACAGACATGTTTTCTCCTTCGTTCTAAAAATGGATTTCTATTCCAAATTAAATTCTTTGTATATGATAAATATAACACAAAATAAAGGAGAAAGAAAGAAATCGAAATAGCGTGTAATGAATATGTGGAGAAAACACGAAATAAATTAGTAAAAAATTAGTCTATTTTGCTTGATATTTTTAGCAAAAATATGTATGATGTTTAGTTGGATACCTAAAATATTATTAGTAACAAAATAAATTACTTTTTAGGAGGGACAAAAAATTGAAAATTCTACTATTTGGAAATAGGGGATATGTAACCAAAAAGTTTATACAAGAAGCTTTTCCAAAGGATACGGTTTATCTTTTGGGAGAAACAGATTTAAAAAGTTCAAAAAAATTAAAATTGACAGTTTTTCCGAAAACAAAAGAAACCATTTTAGTAGAAGTTTTAAGAACCTATCAATTTGACCAAATTCGGCTCTTTGTCAACTGTAGTGGGTTAATGAAAAGCTAAGATTGAGAGAGGACGAGATTCGTTCTCTCTTTTTTGATGTTCAAAGCGATGAGAATGCGTTTCTTAAAGTTGTCAAAGTTGCTGAATCCAAAAGCGTTGCGCTTGATGACCTTGATGAGATTGTTAGTTGCTTCCAGCTTGGCGTTGTAAGGTAGTTCTAGAGCGTTGATAATCTTGTCTCTGTCCTTCAGGAAAGTCCGAAAGACTGTCTGAAAAATCGGGTGAACATCAGAAATAACCTCCTCAATCAGATCGAAGAAATGATCAGCTTGCTTTTCCTGAAAGTGAAAGAGCAGAAGTTGGTAAAGCTCATAGTGTTGTCGAAGTTGGTCTGAATAGCTGAGCAGTTTATGAAGAATCTCCTGATTGGTTAAATGAGCCCGAAAAGCTGGTCTGTAAAAACGCTTATGGCTAAGCTTGCGGCTATCCTGTTGAAGGAGCTTCCAGTAGCGTTTGAGGGCTCGGTATTCCTGAGATTTTCGGTCGAATTGGTTCATGATTTGAATGCGGACGCGGTTCATAGCCCGGCAGAGGTGCTGGATCATGTGAAAACGATCCAGAACGATTTGGGCATGCGGAAAAAGCTGCTTGGCCAGCTGATAGTAAGGACTGAACATATCCATAGTAATCACTTTGACCCTCCTACGAACCTGTCTAGGATAGCGTAGAAAATGATTTCGAATGACCGCTTGGGTTCTGCCGTCCAGGATGGTCAGGACCTCATTGGTATTAAAATCCTGAGCGATAAAGCTCATCTTCCCTTTCTTGAAGCTATACTCATCCCAGCTCATAATCTCTGGCAGTATCTGCCAGTTGGTTTCAAATTTGAATTCCTTGAGCTTGCGAATGACGGTTGAAGTTGAGATAGAGAGCCTGTGGGCAATATCAGTCATGGCTTGTTTCTCACTCAGTAATTGAGCGATTTTTTGTTTGACTGCGGCGGCAATCTGGTGATTTTTCTGGACGAGGGAGGTTTTGGCGACAGCCATTTTTCCACAGTTCTTACAGCGAAAGCGATGCTTTTTGAGTCGGATAAGAGTTTTGTATCCCGCTGTTTCCAGATAAGGGATTTTAGAAGGTTTCTGGAAGTCGTATTTGGTCATCTGTCCCTTGCAGGCAGGGCATGGAGGGGCATCGTAGTCAAGGCGGGCCATAATTTCTTTGTGAGTACCGCCATCAAAAAGATTGTCTATTTTGATATTTTGGTCTTTAATTCCAAGAAGTTTTGTGATAAAACCGAGTTGTTCCATATGAGTCTTTCTAATGAGTTGTCTAAACGCTTTTCATTATAGGTCATAGGGGACTTTTTGTATACACAAAAATAACTCCATAATCTCTGCGGTGGTGTTACCCACTACAGAAATTATAGAGCTTATAAAGTTTCCCCTTAAGTTGATATAAAAATAGCAACTTAGGGGGTGTTTGCTTTAACTTTGTGGATTATCAGATTGCGTCTTTTCATAAAAAACTGTATGATAGGGATAGTGTGATTTTAGAAAGAAGATAAGATGAAAAGATTCATGGAGAAAGCTAGTATTCTGGCTTTATCATTTGTGTTAACAACGGCATTTTCAATTTCCAGCGCCTTACCAGCAATGTCTCAGTTTTATAAGAATTATTCCTCTAGTCAAGTAGAGTTATTAGTCTCCTTGCCGTCCATTGGGATTATGTCTTTGCTGATTTTTAATAGTGTTTTAGAGCGTTTTTTATCTGAGCGACAAATGATTATACTAGGGCTATTGTTATTTTCTCTTTGTGGCCTCATCCCATTTTTCAATCAAGCTTATGGTCTCGTTTTTGCTTCGCGATTTATTTTTGGTTTAGGGCTAGGGATGATGAACCCTCGAGCAATTGCGATTATTAGTGAGCGATTCCAAGGGAGAGAGCGTGTGCAGATGTTGGGCTACCGTGGGTCAGCAGAAGTTGTTGGGATGGCTTTGTTGACTTTAGCGGTCGGGCAACTCTTGCGTTTTGGTTGGACAACTACTTTTCTGGTTTATACAGTTGGCTTTATTGTTTTAGCATTGTATCTTTTGTTTGTTCCTTATGAAAAAAGCAAAGTCGATAAACATAAGTATCTCAAGTCTGCTCAAAAAATGACCACAAAACAAGTGCGTTTAAGCATATTGTTGGCTTTTATAGCTGGAATGATTGTATGTACCAATGTCGCTATCAATTTACGTATTCCAAGTCTTGTCTTACAGAATAAAATGGGAAGTGCTGAAACAGCGAGCTTGATTCTCAGCTGTATGCAGCTTATCGGGATTTTAGCTGGTGTTAGCTTTGCTAGTCTAGTGAGTTTACTGAAAAATCGCTTATTGACAGTAACGGGAATTGTTTTTGGTTTCAGTCAAGTGATGATTGGCTTTTCGAGCCACATTTGGTTCTTAAGTTTAAGTGCTCTGTTGGCTGGTTTTGCTTATAGCGTATCTCTAACAGCTGTATTTCATATTGTATCAGAGAAAATTCCTGCCCATTTGGTCAATCGCGCAACAGCGATTGTTGTCTTGGGTTGCAGTAGTGGTGCTTCGGTGTCAACATTCGTCCTATCCTTGATTGGAATCATTTCTTCTGTTCCAACCTTTATTTTTAGTGTATTAGGAGTTCTCATGATAGCAGTATCCATTTTAGCTGTTTTTGTCACTCATCAACAAAATGAGGAAAAAGATGCGATTAGATAAGTTTTTAGTAGAAATGGGCTTTGGCTCACAAACAGAAGTCAAGCAACTATTGAAAAAGAAGCAAGTTTTGGTGAATGGAAAAATAGAAACATCTGCGAAAGTGCAAATAGATGAAAATCAGGACGAAATTTCGGTCAATAACCGAGTTCTAGTCTATGAAAGATTTGTCTATTATCTTTTAAATAAACCCAAAGGTGTCATTTCTGCTACTGAAGATGATAAGCATCGAACGGTTTTGGATTTGCTGGATGAAAATGCACGTCAGAAAGAAGTCTTTCCAGTTGGACGGCTCGATATTGATACTCATGGTCTTTTGTTATTAACCAATAATGGAGCTTTGGCTCACGCTATGCTGTCTCCTAAAAAGCATGTAGCAAAAGTTTACCGTGCAAAGGTAGATGGGATTATGACTGAAAAAGATGCAGAGCGTTTTGAAGCAGGGATAGAGCTCAAAGACTTTACCTGTCAGCCTGCAAAACTGACCATATTAGAAGTGAATGAAGAGCAGCAAACTTCTCTGGTGGAGATTATAATTTCTGAAGGAAAATTTCACCAAGTGAAGTGAATGGTTCAGGCTTGCGGAAAAACGGTAACAGATTTGGAACGCCTTTCTATGGGACCGCTTATGCTGGATGAGCGTTTGGAATTAGGGGCTTTCCGTCGTTTGACAAAAGAAGAATTAGAAAAACTCACTATTTTTGGTGTAGAACTCTAAGTCGGAATGTCCCATTTGACAAAACCTTTCCTTCTTGGTAGAATAAGGATGTCGTTAAAGACAAATAACTTTTTCTTGGTATTAGGTGGGCCAAGCCTAACACTCGGATGAAGCGTAAAGAAAAGGAGTCTATCATGGCAATCTCAAAAGAGAAAAAAAATGAAATCATTGCACAATATGCACGTCACGAAGGTGATACAGGTTCAGTTGAAGTACAAGTAGCTGTTCTTACTTGGGAAATCAATCACCTCAACGAACACATCAAGGTACACAAAAAAGACCACGCTACTTACCGTGGTTTGATGAAAAAAATCGGTCGCCGTCGTAACCTTCTTGCCTACTTGCGTAAGAACGATGTTAACCGTTACCGTGAATTGATCAACTCACTCGGACTTCGTCGTTAATTTAAGATACAAAGACCGTTAAGAAAGCAAGAAGAAAATAGGAGATTGCCGCAGTGTGCAATGCACACCAGAAAATCTATCTTTTTTTCGCCGCTTTTAGGTCGTGTTCAGTTGAGCATATCTTGTCATACATAAGGCTTCTCTGTTATAGGGAGGTCTTTTGTATTTAAAACGGTCTGCTACGTTGTTAGCTCGTCTTGATATACCCAAGTATAATCTGCGACTTGCTGTCTAGTAACAGAGCCGTTTTAAATTACAAGATAAATCCTGATGCTAAAGGCATAAAAATCCGTATGAAAATAGAGAAATAACGCAGTGTTCGATGAACACAATAAGTTTCATCTTTTTCACTAGGATTTAGCCCGAGCTCCAATTAGCACTCTCGCTTTGAGGGTGCTTTTTCAAACTCTCAATACTTTTAGGTCATGTTTAGTTAAATATATGCAAACAAAAGACCATTCCTTGCTGTTAATGGAACGGATCCAACTGATATCAGTCAGGACCGCTTTATCATTACACAAAGTATTTCCAATCATCCAGATGTTTTTTATCGAGTACAATAGAGAGTCTTGATTGACTCCTTTTATTTTCTCTATATCTAGCTTATAATATAATGTTTATGAATAAAAATCGATAAAATTATTTTATTTGAATAAATATTAGAATTTCTCTTGACATAAGCATTTTCATACAGTAGAATGTATAAAAATAAAAAAATATGAAGAAGGAAGAGGTAATCGTATGGTCAAGGAAAAAGTAATTTTAGCATATTCGGGTGGTTTGGATACATCTGTCGCCATTACCTGGCTGAGCAAGGACTATGATGTCATCGCGGTCTGTATGGATGTAGGAGAAGGCAATGATCTGGATTTTATTCATGACAAGGCCCTCAAGGTCGGCGCTATCGAATCCCACGTCATTGATGTCAAGGATGAATTTGCGGAAGACTATGTCTTGGTTGCCCTGCAAGGACACACTTTCTACGAACAAAAATACCCTCTGGTGTCCGCCCTTAGCCGACCGCTCATCTCCAAGAAACTAGTCGAAATTGCCCATCAGACTGGAGCAACCACCATTGCCCACGGCTGTACCGGCAAGGGCAATGACCAGGTCCGCTTTGAAGTGGCTATCGCTTCGCTAGACCCCCAGATCAAGGTCATCGCACCCGTCCGAGAGTGGAAGTGGTCTCGGGAAGAAGAAATCACCTATGCTAAGGAAAATGGAGTGCCTATTCCAGCTGATCTGGACAGTCCCTACTCAGTGGACCAAAATCTCTGGGGCCGGGCTAATGAATGTGGTGTGCTGGAAAATCCTTGGAACATCGCCCCGGAAGATGCCTACGACCTGACAGTGGCTCCAGAAGATGCTCCTGACAGTCCAGAATTTGTTGAGATTGACTTTAAGGCAGGAGTGCCAGTCGCCCTCAACGGTCAGGCCTTTAAGCTGGCAGACTTGATCTTGGAGCTCAATGACCTGGCAGGCAAGCACGGGGTCGGCCGAATCGACCATGTGGAGAACCGTCTGGTCGGTATCAAGTCCCGAGAAGTCTACGAGTGTCCGGGAGCTGTGACTCTGCTGGCTGCCCATAAGGAAATCGAAGATCTGACCATGGTCCGAGAGCTGGCTCACTTTAAGCCCTTGATCGAGCAGGAGCTCTCCCAGTTCATCTACAATGGACTCTGGTTCAATCCAGCGACAGAAGCCCTGATCGCCTATCTCAAATCAACCCAGCAGCTGGTCAATGGGACGGCAAAGGTCAAGCTCTATAAGGGCTCTGCCACCGTCGTGGCCCGCAAGTCGGACAATTCCCTCTATGATGAAAGCCTGGCCACCTATACCAGTGCGGATACCTTTGACCAGGACGCGGCTATCGGCTTTATCAAGCTCTGGGGCCTGCCATCCAAGGTGCATGCCGAAGTCCAGGCCCACAAGCAAGACTAGAATGGGAGGCAGCTATGGCAAATCACAAATTATGGGGCGGCCGTTTTGAGGCTTCTTTGGAAGGCTGGGTAGAGGAATTTGGAGCCAGTATCGGCTTTGACTACCGCCTGGCCCCCTATGATCTCAAGGGCAGTCTGGCCCATGTCCAGATGCTGGGAGAGACCGGGATTATTGACGCAGACGAAGCCCAGACCATCCAGGCCGGCCTGACCCAGCTCTTGGAGGAATACGAGGCGGGACAGATCAGCTTTGATGTGATTAATGAAGACATCCATATGAACATGGAGGCCCTGCTGACCGAAAAAATCGGTCCAGTGGCCGGCAAACTCCATACAGCCCGCTCTCGTAATGACCAGGTGGCGACTGACATGCACCTCTACCTCAAGGACCAGCTCCAGCAGATCGGAGGCAAGCTCCTCCATCTGCGCCAGGTCCTGCTGGACTTGGCCGAGGAGCATGTGGAGACGGTCATGCCAGGCTATACCCACCTGCAGCATGCCCAGCCTATTAGCTTCGCCCATCATCTCCTGGCTTACTATCATATGTTCAGCCGGGACAGCCAGCGCCTGGCCTTTAATCTCCAGCATACGGACCTGTCTCCCCTGGGAGCAGCGGCCTTGGCCGGCACGACCTTTCCTATCAATCGGGAGCGGACAGCTGAGCTCATGGGCTTTGAGGGCATCTATCATAATTCCCTGGATGCGGTCAGCGACCGAGACTTTATCCTGGAATTTCTGTCCAACAGCAGTATTCTCATCATGCACCTGTCCCGGTTCTGTGAGGAGCTGATCAACTGGTGCAGCTATGAATACGGCTTTGTCAGCCTGTCGGATACCTTCAGCACCGGCTCCTCCATCATGCCGCAAAAGAAAAATCCCGATATGGCTGAGCTGATTCGGGGGAAGAGCGGCCGAGTCTACGGTCATCTTATCAGCCTTTTGACAGTCATGAAATCCCTGCCCTTGGCCTATAATAAAGATCTGCAGGAGGACAAGGAGGGCATGTTTGACACGGTAGATACCATCCAGAAGTCTCTGGATATCATGGCGGGTATGCTGGCCAGTATGACAGTCAACAGCCAGCGCATGCTGGCATCCACCCAGCAGGACTTCTCCAATGCGACCGAGCTGGCAGACTATCTGGCCAAGAAAGGCTTACCTTTCCGAGAAGCCCATGAGGTCGTTGGCAAATTGGTCCTGGAATGCAGCAAGTCCGACATCTATCTGCAGGACATCCCACTAGAACGCTATCAAGAAGTATCTGTCTTAATCGAGCCAGATATCTATCAGGCTCTGGAATCCCATATAGCTGTCCAAAGACGAAACTCCCTAGGTGGTACAGGATTTGAGCAAATCCGTCTGGAGCTGGACAGAGCCAGACAAGAACTCCAGTCATAAATCAAACAGGAAGGGATATTATCAAATTATCATTAGAGTCATAAGCAAGATGATTATCGCAAAAAGGCTTGGAATCAAGTTGATTTGCTCCCTGTCAAGTGGACAATGAAATCATAAAAGATTAGGCAACGGCCTTGTTCCTCATTTCAAGAGGGCAAGGCTGTTGTTGCACTCTTGAAAACGTTCATGATTGTAAAAATGGATGTAGTCATCAATATCAGTGACTAACTCCTTAAAGGTCTTGTACTTCTTCAAATCGTAGCACCCGTTCTTCAAATCTTGTCTTATGTCTCTCTTTCATACGTGATATTTCTTTATTAGTAGCTTTTAAATTTTTACCACCAGTATATTGGTTTATCTAACGTTTAAGAATACTTTTATCAGAAATATGATACTTTTCGATAATGTTATCCAGACTTCCTAAACCGTTGAGATAGTCTAAGACAGTCTGTTCTTTCAGCTTTTGATTGTGTTTCTTCCAAGTTCGACTTACTAGACCATCAATTCCATCTTGTTTGTATTTACGCATCCAATGATAGAACCTCATACTTCCTATCTAGACAAGCTATTGACTCCCCTTGTTCTAGATACAGCAGGACAACCTCCAATTTCTCTTCGACTGATTTTGGACTTCTTTTGGACATAGGAAAACGCCCCTCTAGTTTTTAGTGAATTTGTTTTTTTCACTGTCTACTATATGGGGAGTATATCACTTTGGAATAGTCTTTTCTTACTAGTTTTGAATGACATGATTCTTTAACAAGTTTGTTAGAATATACCGTTAATACAATTGGTAGCATGTTTCCAGTTCTTAACTTTTTAGTTGGCTAGATAGAGAGATAACTAATATTGTCCTTAAGCATATCCCTTGACTATTGTAACAGCTATTGATACAATACATTTGCAAAAATAAATTACAAACGTAATCGAATGATAAAAAGGAGAATGATCATGATTGAAATCACTTATTTAGATGCTAGTAAGCAAGAGAGGGTTATAACGTTTGAAAGCTATCAAGAATTTGAGCAATCGCAGCAAGCCTGCTTGATCAATGTGGCAGATTATTATCCAGTTCAAAAGCTGCTTGTTAATGGACACGAATTGGATTACCAAGGGACTTACGGTGATGTTTTCTTTTATCTAATGAAGCAAGATTTAAATCAATACAAATAAAAGTGAGGTAAAATGATGACAAAAGCTATTACTGATGCAACGTTTGAAGCAGAAACAAAGGACGGTCTTGTTCTTATTGACTTTTGGGCTACTTGGTGTGGACCTTGTCGTATGCAAGCTCCTATTCTAGAAAAACTTTCCGTAGAAATTCCAGAAGATGAATTGAAAATCGTGAAGATAGACGTTGATGAAAATCCAAATACCGCACGACAATTTGGTATTATGAGTATCCCGACTCTCTTATTTAAAAAGGACGGCCAGGTTGTGAAACAAGTCGCCGGGGTACATACAGCAGCACAAATCAAGCAAATCATGACAGAATTAGGATAAAGCATAAAATCCGCTTAGTTTTTAAGCGGATTTTTAGGTGCCTGAAAACTTTTAGTCACTAGGATACTTAAAAGAGATTCTTGAGGATTCTAATAAAACTCAAAATAAAGTATTGACTTATTTAAAATTAAGTGTATAATTATGTTTAACAAAAATTAAGCAATCATTTAACAAAAAGAAAGTGGATATGAAATGAAACGAATATTGCAAAATAAACTGTTTATGGGAACTTTCGTCTCGGATATGTTGTCTAATTTTGGAGATGTACTCTATTATTTGGCTTTAATGAATTATGTTCTGCTATTGCCAGAAGCAAAATTTGCAATCTCTTTAGTGACTTTATCTGAAAGTTTGCCTTTTCTAACGATGATTTTCATGGGCATGTGGGGCGATCGTACTAAGAAGAAAGTAGATACGATTTTGGTGACGCTTCTGTTTCGGACAGGGCTGTATCTGCTCATTGGTCTGGCTATGGGCTTTCAGCCGGCTTTATGGGTAGTGATTTTAGCTGTATTGGTCAATCTTTTATCTGACCTAGCTGGTCAATATGAAGATGCTTTGCACATACCACTCAGCCTTCGTATTATTCCAATGGAAAATCGTGAAGCCATGTATGCCTTTCGTCAAGGAGCAAGCTCTATCCTAAAGATTCTCTTTCAATCCAGTGGAGCAATTTTAGCTGGGTTGATGAGTTATCAACACCTCGCATTTTTTAATGCTGGAACTTTTGTAGTTAGTGCTTTGATAATGATGATACTTCGTCCTAGTTTAAACAAGTTGCTCAAAGACAAACCAATTCATTCTTCTGTTGAGAATCGTGAGGGAGAGAGGCATTTTATTAAAAATACATGGAATAGTTTGCAGCAATCTTATCAAACTGTTCAGAATATCTCCGTCTTAAAGACTTCTATTTTTACCATTGCTGGTTTAAATGCTGTGTTTGCAGCAGAGAATGCACTGCTCCTCCTAAATATGAAAGAAAATCCCAGTTTTGCATTTATCAATCCAGCCACAACTATAGCAACCGTTACAGTTGTAACTTTGATAGGAAATATTTTGGGGAGTGTTTTGGTAACGACCTTATTAAAAAAAGTAAGTATGGAATTTTTGCTGAAGATTTCCGTATTCATGCCCCCTGCTCTCTTTATTGGTTTTTTACTCCACAGTATTTATATTATTTTCTTGGTTAATTTTTTGACAATGGTTATCGTAGGCATTTTTCAGCCGAAGATGAATGCTTTTATCATTTCATCGCTTCCTGAGGAGCGTTTGGCGACAATCAGTGCGGGGATTAGTAGTTTTTGCACATTAGGCTTAGTTCTTTGTCAAATGCTAGTAGCAGTTTTGGTAACGTTCTTGTCATCAGCCCAAATTGCTTTCTTATTTTTAATATTATCATCAATTTTATTCTTTTATACACTGAAAGTGCCCAGAAAAAATGCTAAACAAGTGATGCAATAGCTTTCCAAACAGTTTACTTGTTAGGGTGAATTTGATAAGATAACACTAAAGAAGGAGTAAAGATAATGGTAGAAGTACAGTATTCAGAACAAGCAAGTGATTTAATGGAGCAGTTTTCTCTATCTACTCTGATACAGGATAGAAGAGAGACTATCGAAAGTTTTAGTGGCAAAGAGCGTGAGCTTTTTAAAGATGTTTTTCCTGTGATGGAGGAGCTTCGCCTTTTGTTTCAACCTTATAAGGAAAAAATGGAAACCTATTATTTGACTGGTTATGGAATCACCTTGCTGCAAAGTTGCTATTTGGAGATGGTAGATAAGGGGCTGACGCCCAAATCGGTTGAAGCGGTACATGCCTACTGTTTGCAGCTAGATGCCGAAGCGATAAGAGAACAGCTAAAAGATCTCTTAAACACAGGTCCTGAGCACATGGCTAAAAGTGGAGATTTTTGGGATTATTTAGAAGCATCATCTATTAAATCAGAAACTAAGTGGTATTTCAGTCAATTTTATCGGAAACCACTTGAAGCTATGAAAGAGTTAATAGAATTGTCTCGGGAACTTATTCCGCTTTACCAGCCTTACTTGGAAAAAAGTGCTGCTGAACGTAGAGCTTATGCGGCATCCTTTTCATTGGAGAATACCATTGCAGAGTCTGCTAGTCTATCTCATTTTGATTGGAATTTTAAAGAAAATCAATTTATTAAGCTTTATGTTGTCAGTCCATGGGTGGTGCAGTTTGCATCTTACTTCAGTGAAACAGAACCGAGTGAGAGCCATTATTTTATCGTTTCTTGCCGCATTGATCAATTACTTAAAAGTGGAAAAGAACTGGATATGGATACGTTTGCCGCAGTTCTCAAGGTACTTAGTGATAGCACACGCTATAATGTTATGGTAGAATTAGCTAAACCGTATGCTAAGAGCAAACGGATTGCTGAAGAGTTAGATATTACTGGAGCAGCGGTTTCTTTTCATACTCAAAAGCTCATCAATGCAAAACTCCTGCTTTTTAACCGTGACCATAAAGATGTGAAATATGATGTAAATAAAAGTTTACTTAGAGAAATCATTGCCAAGCTGACGAGTGACTTTGGCTTGGAAGAAAAGTGAACAGAAAGATCTTTAGATTAGTTACAGACGAAAAAAGAGGCTGGGGCAAAAGTCCTTAACCTCGTCAGATTTTTATGAGTTTCTTGCAAGTCGCAGTGGTTGAGTGGGTTCTATTCGGTTGATAAATAAACCTTTACATCCCTACTCAACTGTGCGGGGGTGGGACGACAAAATCAAATTTCTTCGAAATTACCGATTTTTGTCCCACTCCCTTTTGAATAGTTTCTGTTATTCTTCCAATTCTTCGCTGTATGCAATAATCTGATCAACTGTGTCCGACAGGAATTGAATGGTATCACGGAGTGGTTTATCAGTAGAGATATCCGCACCAATGATGCGAGCAGATTCAAGAGGCGTTTTGCTTCCGCCGGATTTGAGGAAGTTGAGCCAATCGCGGGCTCCATTTTCAGAATTTTTCAAATGGAGATAACCAGCAGTTGAGATAACGAGACCTGCAGAATAGGTGTAACTATACAGTCCCATGTAATAGTGACTTTGCCGCATCCAAGTGAGCGCAGCATCGTCATCAATTTCCACCGCATCACCCCAGAATTCGGTCAGAATTTCTTTCATAATACTGTTCAGTTTAGCCGCACCAAAAGTTTCGCCTGCTTCAATCAGATTGTAAACACGGCGTTGGAAAGCCGCTTCTAGGAGGTGAGTGATGAAGTTATGGAAGTAGGTATCAGTTAAGCGATGCGCAAGAGCAAAGCGTTTTTGGCGTGGATTGTCAAATTGATGTTCCAAATAGTCGCTAAGTAAGAGTTCGTTGAAGGTAGAAGGAGCTTCTACGTAATAGGTCGACATGTGGGTATTGAAATAGCTTTGACTATTGTCAGAGAAGATGAACTGACCAGAGTGGCCAATTTCATGAATCAGAGTATACACATCACTCATACGGCCTGTCCAGCTCATGAGAACGTACGGGTGCACACGATAAGGGTTAGTCGCATAACCACCGGAGTCCTTACCGGCATTAGCTGCAAAATCCACCCAGCGCTCTTTTTGATAATTGGCAATTTCGCGCGTGTATTCTTCTCCAAGTGGAGCAACGGACTTCATTACTAGTTCGTAAGCGTCATCAATAGTGACATCAGGATTAAGTGCGCTGTCCAAGTCCAATTTCCAATCTGCAAAGGTCATTTTTTCAAGACCGTTGATTTTAGCCACGTGTTTGAGGAACTTTTGTGCAACAGGGGCGAATTCAGTCATGATGAGGTCAATCTGCCGGTCAAACATAGAACGGTCTACCTCTTGCTCAGCCAAAAGATAGTCAAAGACAGAGTCATATCCCCGCATATCAGCAATCAGTTTTTCAGATTTTACTTGAGCCAGATAAGCTGCAGCAGCAGTATGCTGATGTTTACGAAGTCCAGCTGAGAAAGAACGGAAAGACTTTTCACGGACTTGAGCATTTTCGTGATTTTGGTAGAAATTTTCGTAGCTGATAAAGCTATTCTTATAAACTTTTCCGTCTACTTCAAAATCCTCCATGGCAAAATCACCTGCCCTCATTTTGGTGTAAATGTCTTGTGGGCTGTAAAAAACTTCACTAAGATTTGTCAGAGCCTTTTCGACATCAGCACCTACATAGTGAGCTTTTTGAATTTTTGCTTGACGAATTGCAGCAGTCAAATGCGGTAGTTGTCCGAGACGGTCGAGTACTTTTTCATCGGCATTTACCAATGCTGCGTCAAAGAAGCTAAGCGCAACGCTGGCTTCTGTTTCAAAATCTGTACCAGCTTGCGCAATCTGTGCAAAGCTTTCATCACCGTAATCCGTTGTTTGTGGCATAAAGCTGTAGTTGCCGATATGGCTTCTTTGAATGTAGATTTGCTCCAATTCAGCAAAGGCTTTTTCAAAATCCTCGAAAGTCTGGAGGTTATCCTTATAATCACGTGTGAATTGGTTAATATCCTCACGCGTTTTTTCAATCGCACGCAAGAAATCCTCTCGGTCTTGATAGAGGGCTGTTAAGTCCCACAGTTCATTTTCTGGAAATTCAGAACGTTGTTTTTGTTCAACCATAAATCTATTTCTCCTTGTCATTAACTTTCTTCTAGTATAGCAGAAAAACACAATAAATAGACAGCATTTCAAAAATTATCGCTAAATTCTCAAAAATTCTTGGTAAAAAGCTGTTTTAAGGCTTTTTCTTTTAGTTGAAAATATGATAAAATAAGGTTTATACGTGCTTGATACAAAGATGAGGATTTAAAGGCTTATTAGGGACAATCCTTGTTTATTTCAAAAGTATAGCAGATGAATATTGTGAGCGTTTAACGAGATTTGCGACAGGAACTTGTTAAATCGGTATTATTTGGCAAGAGGCTTTGACTTAGCAAGGCATTTAGCGATTAGCGTAAACTGATTAGGTACTAAGTACCAATCAATTTTAATGCTTTGTATCTTGATCTTTGTAGGCAAGACGTATAAAAAAATTAGAAATTGAGCATAAGCTCAACGAGGAATATATATGACAAAGCAAGTATTTAAAATTACTTTTGCTGGTAAAGACTTGGTAGTTGAAACAGGTCAAGTGGCGAAACAGGCAAACGGTAGCGTAGTAGTTCGTTATGGTGAAAGTACTGTTCTGACAGCAGCCGTTATGTCAAAGAAAATGGTGACTGGCGATTTCTTCCCGCTTCAAGTCAATTATGAAGAAAAGATGTATGCAGCTGGGAAATACCCTGGTGGATTTAACAAACGTGAAGGTCGTCCTTCGACAGACGCGACTTTGACAGCTCGCTTGATTGACCGTCCGATTCGTCCGATGTTTGCGGACGGTTTCCGCAATGAAGTGCAGGTTATCAATACGGTTCTTTCTTATGATGCAGATGCTTCAGCGCCTATGGCAGCCATGTTTGGTTCATCTCTTGCTTTGTCAATCTCAGACATTCCTTTTAACGGTCCAATTGCTGGTGTGCAGGTTGGCTATGTCAATGGAGAATTGATTATCAATCCAAGTCAAGAGCAAAAAGAAGCTTCTTTACTGGAATTAACTGTTGCAGGAACCAAAGAAGCAATTAACATGGTTGAGTCTGGTGCCAAAGAATTGTCAGAAGAGCTGATGCTGGAGGCCCTTCTGAAAGGTCACGAAGCAGTTAAGGAATTGATTGCTTTCCAAGAAGAAATCGTGGCAGCAGTTGGAAAAGAAAAAGCAGAAGTTGAGCTTCTTCGTGTGGATGAAGAATTGCAAACAGAAATTGTAGCAGGCTATAATGCCGATCTTCAAAAAGCCGTTCAGGTAGAAGAAAAATTAGCTCGTGAAGCCGCAACGCAAGCAGTCAAAGACGAAGTAATAGCCCTTTACGAAGAAAAATATGCTGACCACGAAGAATTTGACCGCATCATGCGTGATGTGGTTGAAATTTTAGAGCAAATGGAGCATGCAGAAGTACGGCGTTTAATTACTGAGGACAAGATTCGTCCAGATGGTCGTAAGGTAGATGAAATTCGTCCATTGGATGCTGAAATTGACTATCTGCCACGAGTGCATGGCTCTGGTCTCTTTACTCGTGGGCAAACGCAGGCTTTATCTGTCTTGACCTTGGCGCCAATGGGTGAGACGCAAATTGTGGACGGACTTGATCCAGAATACAAGAAACGCTTTATGCATCATTATAATTTCCCACAATATTCTGTAGGAGAAACGGGACGCTATGGAGCACCTGGTCGTCGGGAAATCGGTCATGGAGCTCTTGGTGAACGTGCACTTGCGCAAGTTCTCCCTAGTCTAGAGGATTTCCCTTATGCTATCCGTTTGGTAGCAGAAGTTCTTGAGTCAAATGGTTCATCTTCACAAGCCTCGATTTGTGCTGGGACACTTGCTCTCATGGCCGGTGGGGTACCAATTAAAGCGCCTGTAGCCGGAATCGCTATGGGGCTCATTTCAGATGGTAGCAACTACACGATTTTAACAGATATTCAAGGCTTAGAAGACCATTTCGGAGATATGGATTTCAAGGTGGCCGGTACACGTGAAGGAATTACTGCTCTTCAAATGGATATCAAGATTGAAGGAATTACTGCTGAAATCTTGCAAGAAGCATTGGCTCAAGCTAAAAAAGCACGTTTTGAAATTTTAGATTTGATTGAACGTACAATTCCAGCTCCTCGTCCAGAACTCGCTCCAACCGCTCCAAAAATTGATACAATCAAGATTGATGTTGATAAAATTAAGATTGTCATCGGTAAAGGCGGTGAAACGATTGACAAGATTATCGCAGAAACAGGTGTCAAGATTGACATTGACGAAGAAGGAAATGTTTCTATTTACTCTAGCGATCAAGATGCGATTAACCGTGCCAAAGAAATCATTGCAGCTCTTGTGCGTGAAGCAAAAGTAGATGAAGTTTATCATGCCAAAGTTGTTCGGATTGAGAAATTCGGTGCTTTTGTCAATCTCTTTGACAAGACAGATGCCTTGGTGCACATCTCAGAAATGGCTTGGACGCGTACCAATAAGGTTGAAGATTTGGTGCAACTTGGTGATGAAGTAGATGTCAAAGTCATTAAGATTGATGAAAAAGGTCGTGTGGATGCTTCTATGAAAGCTCTTCTACCACGTCCTCCTAAAGAAGAGAAAGCAAAAAGACATCATCATAAAACACATAAAGAGCATAAAGCTGTTCAAGAAGAAAAGGCGCAAGACTAGACAGGTTGCTAAGTGTTTGCCTTCAGTCTAAAGCTAGAAAGGAGTCATCATGGGTTGGTGGAAAGAGACGATAGATATTGTGAAAGAAAATGATCCGGCAGCTCGCTCCTCACTTGAGGTGTTGTTGACTTATCCTGGGATTAAGGCTTTGGCTGCTCACCGACTTTCTCACTTTCTGTGGAATCATGGGTGCAAACTTTTAGCTCGGATGCACAGTCAATTTTGGCGCTTTTGGACTCAGATTGAGATTCATCCGGGGGCACAGATTGCTTCAGGTGTCTTTATTGACCACGGGAGTGGTTTAGTGATTGGCGAGACGGCCATTGTAGAAAAAGGAGTGATGCTCTATCATGGTGTCACTCTTGGAGGCACAGGGAAAGATTGTGGGAAACGTCATCCGACGGTTCGTCAAGGTGCGCTTATTTCAGCTCATGCGCAACTAATCGGTCCGATTGAAATCGGTGAAAATGCAAAGGTCGGCGCTGCTGCGGTTGTTGTGGCAGATGTTCCTAGTGATGTGACTGTTGTCGGTATACCAGCTAAAATTGTCCGTGTACACGGTCAAAAAGATGCTCCAACGATTAAGAATTTAGAAGAAATCCGCGAAGAAAGTTATTATTCATCTAAGTTGTAGATACTATTCTCAAAAATAGCACTTGAACCAAAAGTTAGTTTCCACTTAATAGAAAGAATGAAGTTAGAATATGATCAAAATTTATGATACTATGACCCGCAGTCTGCGTAAATTTGTCCCTCTGGAAGAGGGCAAGGTCAAGATGTATGTCTGCGGGCCGACCGTTTATAACTATATCCATGTCGGCAATGCTCGCTCCACCGTTGCTTTTGACACGATTCGGCGCTATTTTGAGTATCGTGGGTATGAGGTGGCTTATATTTCTAATTTCACCGATGTGGATGATAAAATTATCAATCGAGCTAAGGAAGAGGGGATCACACCTCAGGAAGTGGCAGACAAGTACATTGCGGCTTTTCGGGAAGATGTGACGACGCTGGGGGTTCAACCAGCTACCCAGCACCCGCGCGTAGTGGACTACATGATGGACATCATTGATTTTGTGCAGACTTTGGTGGATAAGGGCTACGCCTATGAGTCAGAAGGCGATGTCTATTTCCGAGTGGAAAAGTCTCACAATTATGCCAAACTAGCCAACAAAACCTTGGCTGATTTAGAGTTAGGCGCTTCTGGTCGGACAGATGAGGAGATCACCCGCAAGGAAAATCCAGTGGACTTTGCCCTCTGGAAGGCGGCTAAACCGGGCGAGATTTTCTGGGACAGCCCATGGGGACCTGGTCGTCCAGGCTGGCATATCGAATGTTCCGTCCTGGCGACAGAAATTCTGGGAGATACGATTGATATTCATGGCGGTGGAGCTGATTTAGAATTTCCGCACCATACTAATGAAATCGCTCAATCAGAAGCTAAAACTGGAAAGACCTTTGCCAACTACTGGATGCATAATGGCTTTGTCAATATTGATGATGTCAAAATGTCTAAGTCTCTGGGGAACTTCATTACCGTCCACGATGCCCTTAAAACCATTGACGGACAAGTCTTGCGTTTCTTTTTTGCGACTCAGCACTACCGCAAGCCTATCAATTTTACAGAAAAAGCCGTTCACGATGCGGAAGTGAATTTGAAATATCTGAAAAATACTTACGAGCAACCCTTTACGGGAACGGTTGACCTGATACAATTGCAGGTTTTTCTGGATAAATTCACCACTGCTATGGATGAAGATTTCAATGCAGCAAATGGCATTACAGTCGTTTTCGAACTAGCTAAGTGGATTAATTCCGGTCATTACAATCAAGAGGTGAAAAGCGCTTTTGCTGAGCTTCTGCAAGTTTTTGGTATTGTCTTTACAGAAGAGGTACTGGATGCGGATATTGAAGCCTTGATTGAGCAGCGCCAAGCTGCGCGTGTTGCTAAGGACTTTGCAACAGCTGATAAAATCCGTGATGAATTGGCAGCTAAAGGGATCAAGCTTTTAGATACCAAGGACGGAGTGAGGTGGATCCGTGATTGATGTCAATCTTATAAATGGTATTGCCTTGGCTTTTGAAGGCGATGCTATCTACTCAACTTATATCCGTCGTCACTTGATTTTCCAAGGCTTGACAAAACCGAACCAGCTTCACAGAGAAGCAACCAAGTATGTGTCAGCTCGTGCGCAAGCTAACCTCATTTCTCAAATGTTGGAAGAAAAAATTCTGACAGAAAAGGAAGAAGACATTTATAAGCGTGGACGCAATGCTAATAGCCATACTAAAGCTAAAAACGCAGATATTGTAACCTATCGCATGTCGACAGGTTTTGAAGCCGTTCTGGGATATTTACACATGACCGATCAAATCAAGCGTTTAGAAGAGCTGATTGATTGGTGTATTGTGAGAGTGGAGGGCGCACATCATGACAAAAACTGATCTTTTAGAATGGTTCCCTCAAGGGAGGCTTCAATCCAATCCAAATGCAAAAGAGGATGAAGTGGCAATTCCCATTTCAAGTAAGCAATGGTTGTTATTAAAAAAAAGCAGTCTGACAGAGCGAGAGCAAGAACTTATTTCTTTACTGACTGGGAAAGACTCTGCATTTGATGGTGGACCTTGGTATGATTATTTGGTTCATAACCGTGGCAAAATGCCTCAAAACGTTCAAAAGCTACAGTTCGTCCATTGTCATTTATTCCATTATGAAAAGGAAACGATTGGGTCTTGGTTGGAAATGATGCGAACCATACTGCCCAATAGAATAGCAGATTTTCAGCTGTCCTCTCAGGATTACATCTTTGTGCTGGATCAAACGCAATTAGTCCCTGTAAAAGATGTTCTCCGTGATACTTTATCGGCTATCGAATATGACTTTAGCTTAACTCTGACGATTCAAATCGGGCAAATTTGGCCTCTAATTTTTGAAGAAAGTTATCCAGAACTTTTTCAAGCGGAAAATGCTCTTTTTGTCAAATGGTGGGAGCAGGTTCAACATTCCAATGTGCATTCTTTTTCCCACCTCTTTTTGTGGGGGATTGGTCAAAAGGATTTCATATTGCCAATTTTAACGAAGAAACTTCATCAATTGATTGAAAGTCAGGATCAGCTCGTTGATATTATTGCAGCTTTGTGGGAAAACACGGCAGTTGTGACAAAAGCTGCCCAGCAGTTGTATATTCATCGGAACACCTTACAGTATCACATTGATAAATGGGAAGAACTGACGGGCTTACAGCTAAAAGACCTGACAGATTTGACCCTGTGTTACCATATTGTCATCAATGATTTAGTGTAATGTTTTGTGCATCCTGCACAAAACATTTTTTTTATTTTGTTCACTTTGCCATAGGATAATGAAGCGTTTTCATATATAATAAAATCATAATAACAAAGGAGTTCCATCTTATGGTAGAATTAAATTTAAAAAACATTTACAAAAAATATCCAAACAGCGAACACTACTCTGTAGAAGATTTCAACTTGAATATTAAAGATAAAGAATTTATCGTTTTCGTAGGACCTTCAGGCTGTGGGAAATCTACTACACTTCGTATGATTGCTGGTCTTGAAGATATTACAGAAGGTGAATGTTCAATTGACGGGCGCGTGGTGAACGACGTAGCGCCAAAAGACCGTGATATTGCTATGGTTTTCCAAAACTATGCTTTGTATCCACATATGACCGTGCACGACAATATGGCTTTTGGTTTGAAGCTTCGTAAATACAGCAAGGATGATATTGAAAAACGTGTAAATGAAGCAGCGGACATTCTTGGTTTGAAAGAATTCTTGGATCGTAAACCAGCTGACCTTTCAGGTGGTCAACGTCAACGTGTAGCCATGGGACGTGCTATTGTTCGTGATGCAAAAGTATTCCTTATGGACGAACCACTTTCTAACTTGGATGCGAAATTGCGGGTATCTATGCGTGCAGAAATCGCTAAAATCCACCGTCGTATTGGGGCAACCACTATCTATGTTACCCATGACCAAACAGAAGCAATGACTTTGGCTGATCGTATCGTTATCATGTCTGCAACAAAGAATCCTTCAGGAACGGGGACAATTGGACGTATAGAACAAATCGGTACCCCACAAGAAGTTTACAAAAACCCAGTCAATAAATTTGTTGCAGGCTTTATCGGAAGCCCAGCGATGAACTTCATCAATGTAACTTTGAAAGGTGATGAAATTGTAGCACAAGACCTTTCTCTGAAAGTACCAGAAGGTGCCTTGAAGGTACTTCGTGAAAAAGGCTATGAAGGCAAGAAACTCATTTTTGGTATTCGTCCAGAAGACATCAATACAGAAGCTGCTTTCCTTGAAACCTTCCCAGATTCAGTTGTACATGCTAAAATTTCTGTATCTGAATTACTTGGTTCTGAATCTCATTTGTATTGCCAAATTGCAGATAATGAATTTATTGCCAAAGTAGACGCTCGTGATTACCTCAAAGCTGGAGCAGGTATTGACCTTGGCTTTGACTTGAACAAAGCACACTTCTTTGATCCAGAAACAGAAAAGACAGTTTACTAATTTACAACGCCTCTAGAATAAATTAATAAGAAAATGCAGGATGCCTTGTTTTATGCAAGACTCCTGCGTTTTTTTACAGAAGAAAATTTGGGATTTAACCATAAAGTGATTTATAAATAAGAAGAAGCATTTTAAATTTTATGTTATACTAAAGTTATGGAAAATAACGATATTGTATACGGTGTACATGCTGTGACGGAAGCTCTCATGGCCAATACTGGAAATAAACTCTATATTCAAGATGATCTACGTGGGAAAAATGTTGCTAAGATGAAAGATTTGGCAGCAGAAAAAAAGGTTTCTATTTCTTGGACTAGCAAAAAAACACTGCAAGAAATGACAGGCGGTGCCGTTCATCAAGGCTTTGTCTTGCGTGTTTCAGAATTTGCCTATACAGAATTTGAAGCGATGTTGAAAATGGCGGAGCGAGAAGAGAATCCTCTGCTGCTCATTTTAGACGGTCTAACAGACCCACATAATTTAGGCTCGATTCTGCGGACAGCTGACGCGACAAATGTTACAGGCGTCATTATTCCTAAGCATCGAGCGGTTGGTGTCACGCCGGTCGTCGCAAAGACCTCTACTGGTGCAGTGGAGCATATTCCCATTGCTCGTGTGACCAATCTCAGCCAAGCTCTGGATAAACTAAAACATGCAGGTTTTTGGATTTTTGGCACAGATATGAATGGCACCCCTTCGACTAAGTGGAATACAGCAGGGAAATTAGCTCTGATTATCGGCAATGAAGGCAAGGGCATTTCTGCTAATATTAAAAAGCAAGTTGATGAAATGCTTACCATTCCTATGAATGGACATGTGCAGAGCTTGAATGCTAGTGTGGCGGCGGCTATTCTCATGTATGAAGTGTTTAGAAATCGCCTATGAAACGGAAAATTTTATTAGTAGATGGCTACAATATGGTAGCATTTTGGCAGGAGACTCGTTCTTTATTTAATAAAGGGGAATTAGATACAGCACGAACCATTCTGCTTAACAAACTCAGTAATTACGCCAGTTTTGAACAGTTGGAAATTATCTGTGTGTTTGATGCGCAGTATATGCCGGGAGTTCGCCAGACTTATGATGAATTCAATGTTACGGTTGTGTTCACTGAGGAAGAAGAAACAGCAGACGATTACATTGAGCGTTTGGCAACTGATCTCAACAATCCTAGAAATCAGGTATCTGTGGCAACGAGCGACTTAAATGAGCAGTGGACTGTCTTTGCTCAAGGGGCTTTGCGTGTTTCGGCTCGTGAACTAGAAAAACGAGTAGCTGTTACAAAGTCGGATCTGAATCAAATGAGTCAACAGCTTCAAATGGGAAAACCACCTTTGCGTCCTATGGACAATCCAACCTTGCGCGATTTACAGAAAATGATGGAGAAAAAGAAAGATGACTTTTAAAATTTTAACTGATTCAACCGCAGACCTTCCAGAAAGCTGGGCTTTGAAAAATGATGTTCAAATCCTTGGTTTGACTATTCAGTTGGACGGAATAACTTATGAAACGGTCGGGGATAAGAAACTGACGAGTGAGCAGCTCCTCTCTAAAATGGAAGCAGGGAGCCAGCCAACAACCAGCCAAATCAATGTCGGTCAGTTTGAAGCTATCTTTCGTCACTATGCTGAGATCGGCATGCCAGTCCTTTATATTGCTTTTGCTTCAGTCTTGTCAGGAACTTATCAGAGTGCGGTCATGGCACGGGATATAGTTTTAGAAGATTTTCCAGAAGCGGTTATTCAGATTATTGATACCAAGGCGGCGTCTATGGGAGAAGGTATTCTGGTGATGAAAGCGGTGGAAGCGAAAGCTGTCGGTCAAAGTTTGGAACAAGTAGTAGCCTTAATAAAATCTTTAGTGCCAAAAGTGAAAACGTATTTTCTAGTAGATGACTTAAATCACCTCATGCGGGGAGGACGAATTTCAAAGACTGCAGCTCTTATGGGAAGTTTAGTCAATATTAAGCCAGTAATTGCAGTTAAGGGAGATGGAAGGCTGGATTCTGTGGCTAAAGTCCGTGGGAAGAAAAAGGCTCAAACTGAGGTGGTGCGCATGACCTTGGAAGATATTGCCGATCCGCGCGTGGTAATTGCCTATGCAGGAGCAGACAGCCAAGAGGTGGCTCAAGTCTTAAAAAATCAGCTTCTTGCCTCTGAGCAAGTCAATGAAGTTTTAATTTTACCATTAGGACCAGTCATTTCCACTCACACGGGTCCTGGAACTTTGGGACTATTCAGTATTGCCCATGAAAATCAAGATTAAGCGAAATGAAACCGTTCTTTCATAAATAATTTATCAAATATATTGACTTTTACCCCTAAAATTTGGTATGATAGTAAACGGTATTGTTTACCCCATTTGTAAGGCCCCGGAACCTTCCAAATAACTTGCGGACCGGAACATCCGCCTTGTAAACAAAAACGATATTCATATAGGAGAAATCATGAACAAAACAACATACATGGCTAAGCCAGGTGAAGTTGAACGTAAATGGTATGTAGTAGACGCTACTGATGTACCTCTTGGACGCCTTTCTGCTGTTGTAGCAAGCGTACTTCGTGGAAAAAATAAACCAACTTTCACACCTCATACTGATACAGGTGACTTTGTGATTGTTATCAATGCTGAAAAAGTAAAATTAACTGGTAAAAAGGCAACTGATAAAGTTTACTACACTCACTCAATGTACCCAGGTGGATTGAAATCAATCACTGCTGGTGAACTTCGTTCTAAAAATGCTGTTCGTTTGATTGAGAAATCAGTTAAAGGTATGCTTCCACATAATACTCTTGGCCGTGCTCAAGGTATGAAATTGAAAGTATTCGTAGGCGCTGAACACACGCACGCTGCACAACAACCAGAAGTTCTTGATATTTCAGGACTTATCTAAGGAAAGGAACAAATAAGCTATGTCACAAGCACAATATGCAGGTACTGGACGTCGTAAAAACGCTGTTGCACGCGTTCGCCTTGTTCCAGGAACTGGTAAAATTACTGTAAACAAAAAAGATGTTGAAGAATACATCCCACATGCTGATCTTCGCCTTGTCATCAACCAACCATTCGCAGTTACTTCAACTGTTGGTCAATACGATGTTCTCGTAAACGTTCTCGGTGGTGGCTACGCTGGTCAAGCAGGAGCTATCCGTCACGGTATCGCCCGTGCCCTTCTTCAAGTAGACCCAGACTTCCGCGACTCACTCAAACGCGCTGGTCTTCTTACACGTGATGCCCGTATGGTAGAACGTAAGAAACCAGGTCTTAAGAAAGCTCGTAAAGCATCACAATTCTCAAAACGTTAAGAAACGGCTACAATACAGACTTTACAACACTTCATGGTTCACACCATGGGGTGTTTTTTTAGTGATTTTTAGCAAAATTCACACCACTTTTCACACCAAATTCACACCATTATTTTTTAAGGTTGCGATAGGCAATCTCTCCAACAGCCATTGGAACGATGTTAGAGGTATTGATGTAGTTTTTAGTTATGCAGTTGTATTTATGAAGTTTTACCAGAGTGCTTCCTATTTTACACACTATTTTTACGCTAATGTTTGTCATCATCAGTCATATAAGTAGTAAATTGTAGTCTGATGATTACTTCAAAAGTAGATAAATCATTTCTTTCTTTGTTGAATTCTAAATTATATGAAAGTCAGAGCACTGTTTAAATGTTGCTGTTACAAACCAAGGAAAAAGAGATACAAAAACAGCCTCTACAAACATATTGATTGTATGGGCTATTCTGTCAAAAATTACCAGCTAGGAAAAATAGCTATATTCTAAAAGCTCGATTTTTCGGGTTCTTTTTTCTAGTCTATATGATCATCTTCGTCTAGTGAGATGTATTGGTCAAGAGAAGAATGAACAAGGGTTAAAAATTTTTCTTTGAAGACTTGTGGTGGGAGTGGCTTTTCTTGGGCTATCCATACTTCAATGTTGGCAATCACATAATGCACCAGTAAAGAGATGATAAAGTCATCTGGCAAATCAACAAGTGATTGATTCGGTTTGATATTTTCAAGTGCCCATTTTGTGTAAATCTTTTTTAAATAATTGGTCCAATAAGGATCTGTTGAGCTAGAATACAGCATTTTTAGCCATTTTCGATTTTCATAAAGAATAGGGAAAATATTATCTGCAATGAAAAGAAATGGGTCTTTATTTGTTAGTGTATTGTATTCTAAAAAAGCCTCATAAACAGGTTTATCAATGCTCTCATGAATGGATTCAATGATGTCGTCAACACTATTGAAATGATGTTTGTAAATTGCTTGACGTGAAATGCCAGCTTTTTTGGCAAGGTCACTCATTGAGAGATTGGCTTCATTGGGATTTTGCATTGCTAAGTCATAGAAAGCATCCAAAATCTTTTGTTGATTACCTTTTACCATATAAAACAACTCTTCTCTCTTTTTAGTATAATGAAAAGAGAAAAAGATTGCAAGAAAAAGTGAGTAATAAAAATGTTAATGCAATCCTTTTGAAATTGCTATTTATTAAGTTTAACAAAAATAATATTTGTCATGAATCTGTGTTTTGTTTAAGATAGAATTAACATCTGTGAATGGTATTGTAAAAATAGGATAAGCAAAAATATTGATAGAATAGTCTAATTATGATGTAATAGTAAAAGTGCACTATTTTTAATACATAATAATTTTACTATTATAAAAAGAGTGCTGAGTAAGAAACTAAATTTTACATAAATAATAGGACAAAATCATATAGAATGTATGCTAAGATATTGACGGTATAAATTTAAAGCGGTACAATATTAGTGTATAGTAGGGGGTGGCTGTCTTATTTTAGCTAGGCGTTTTTATTTGTGTCATTCTGTTATAAGAAGGAAGTCGTGAGGAAAATCAAAGTAATGGTCGTTTTTGGTACAAGACCTGAAGCTATCAAGATGGCTCCACTTATTCTTCAATTGAAAAAACAATCAGAAAAATTTGAGACCATGACAGTTGTGACTGCCCAACATCGACAAATGTTAGATCAGGTATTGCAAACCTTTAACATTGAACCAGATATTGATTTGGACATCATGGGAAAAAGTCAAACATTAACGGATATTACAGTAAAAATTTTAAACCAACTGGACAAACTTTTAAAAGAAGTGAAACCTGACATCATTTTGGTACATGGAGATACAACGACAACATTTGCAACAAGTTTGGCAGCTTTTTATAATCAAGTTCGAATTGGACATGTGGAAGCTGGTTTGAGGACATGGGAAAAGTATTCTCCATTTCCAGAAGAAATGAATCGTCAAATGACAGATGCTGTAACAGATTTTTATTTTGCTCCAACGATGCAAAGTAAAGAAAATCTCATTAAGGAAAATCATGATGAAAAAAACATATTTGTTACAGGGAATACAGCGATTGACGCTTTAAAATTGACTGTTCAAGAGAATTATCATCATGATGTTTTGGAGCAAATACCATCAAATCATCAGCTTATTCTCGTTACCATGCACCGTCGTGAAAATCAAGGAGAACCAATGCGTCGTGTGTTTAGAACCTTGCGGCAAGTGGTCGAAGCGCACGGTGATGTTGAGGTCATTTATCCTGTTCATTTAAGTCCAGCCGTTCAAGAGGCAGCAAAGGAAATTCTTAGCAATCATCCGCAGATTCATCTAATTGAGCCTTTAGATGTTGTGGATTTTCATAATATTGCAGCGAGAAGTTATTTCATTATGTCTGATTCTGGAGGTGTCCAAGAGGAAGCCCCTTCTTTAGGAAAACCGGTGCTTGTATTGCGTGATACGACAGAGAGACCAGAAGGCGTGACTGCTGGGACATTGAAGTTAGTTGGAACAGAAAGTGAGAATATTCGCGAGGCTATGGAGACATTGTTGACAGATGAGACTGTTTATCATCAAATGTCTCAAGCTAGCAATCCGTATGGTGATGGCAGAGCATCTGAGCGAATTGTAGAGGCGATTGCGCATTACTTTGGTTATGCAGCCAGACCAAAAAATTTTGTGATAGGAGAATAAGATGTATCGAAAAAAAGAACTGGAATGGACAATTGCTTTACTAATTATCGTAATTTTAGCAATTGTTGGTTATAGTTTCTATTTTGCGAGTAGTATTTTTCATGTTGAAATTATTTTGATTGCTCTTGCTATCTTGAGTGTATTTGTCTTACCAGATATGTTGCTGACTTGGCTGTTAATTTTTAGCGTTGTATTAGCAACTTTGTTTTTAGTGGCAGGTGTTGTGTATATACCAGCAAATCAGCGTTTCTTATTATTGATTACTTTTCCAGTAGTTCTGAGAATAGCCAAGCAAGTTAATATTCATCGACGAACCTATCTTTCTATTGTCAAAGACTATAGTGAGCAAGCAAAAGAATTGTATGAAAGCCATTTACAGGCGGTTCGAGATGGACGGGAAGAAAGCTTTCAAGCCTTATTAGTTCATTGGGCGCATAATGATTATTTTCAACAAATTTATCCAAAAGAATTTCGTTGGATGTTGGTGCGCCTCTATGCAACTTTAAAGAAATGCATGCAAGAAACAGGAACAGTTTATTATCTTTCAAATGGAAATTTTCTCATTTTATCTTCAGGAGAAGGACAGTCTCTAGTAGAATTATTTCAGCACAGCATGCTTGCTAAATTGTTACTGTTGCGTTTTAAAACCAGTAAGAGTGTGCAAGAAGTTCAATACAAATCAGGCTATTTGCTGATTGATTCAGAGAGTTATGAAAAGTTTTCTGATGTTGATGACTTTATGAAAAATCTAGAAAGACAACTTGAAACAGACATTATTGTAGAATATTAGGAGGAAATTTGTGACGATCACCAATATTTTTTTCGGGGTAGCATTAGCAATTAGTATCTTTTTTACTTTATGCTTCGTTGTATTATTTATTTGCTATTTAGTCATTTATAACAGAGTGAATAAAAACTTTAAGGCGGTGAGACATGATTAGTCAGTTGATTATGATTATCACTCTGGTATCCATTTGGTTATCCTTGGTTTGGAGTTTAATTACTTTGAGTTCAGGTGTTCATTTTTGGCTAAAACATAGCGACTTTAAAGTAGATACTAGTCCTTTAGAGAGCTATCCGATGGTTACAATTGTGGTACCAGCCCATAATGAAGATGTGGTCATTGCGCAAACAACAAGAGCTATTTTGGATATGAATTACCCACATGACAAAGTGGAATTGCTTTTATTTGCGGACAATTGTGAAGATACTACTTATCAAGAAATGTTAAAAGTAAAAGCGATGCCAGAATATGCTACACGAGATATTACCATTACAGACCGGAAGGGGACTGGCGGAAAAGCAGGCGTTTTAAATGATGCTCTGAAAATGGCGAAGGGTGAATATATCTGCGTTTATGATGCAGATGCTATGCCAGAGGAAAATGCTCTTTATTTTCTGGTTAAGAAAGTTCTGGAAGATCCAGAACGCCACGTGGCATCTTTTGGGCGAAATAAGACGCGAAATGCGAATCAAAATTTCTTAACACGTTGTATCAATCAAGAGATTGTCGTGACGCAACGAATTCAGCATGTTGGTATGTGGCATATGTTTAAAATTGGTCGCATTCCTGGCACAAACTTTATTATCAACACTGAATTTGTAAAAAGCATTGGTGGGTGGCGAAATGGCGCCTTGACAGAAGATACGGATATTTCTTTTAAAATTATGCAAAGTGGGAAATTGATTGCTCTAGCTTATAATTCTGAAGCTTTCCAACAAGAACCAGAGACAGTCAAAACTTACTATATGCAGCGAAAACGTTGGGCTAAAGGAAATTATGAAGTTGTGATTTCAAATTTTAAGCATTTATTTGATAAGAGTAATTGGCGTGTGAAATTAGAAGTTGCATATTATTCCTGCGTTTTCTTCTGGTTTAATGCAGCAATAATTTTATCAGATATTGTCCTTTTGTCAAATGTGATTGCTATTATTGTTCATCTATTTGTTCCAAGTGTTCATATTCCTTTTACATTTGATTCAAGTAATATTTACATTGCGCAATTGATGTTGTTTAATTGGCTTTTGATGATTATGCTGTATCTCTTACAAATCAATATCGCTCTAGCCTCCCAATTTGGTCAAGCAACTTCTAAGCAGATTTGGTTAGCTTTGATTTCTTACTTTACTTATTCGCAGCTATTCATCATTGTTTCAATTGATGCTGTAACTTCTGTGACCTTGGACAAACTCTTCCACCGTGATGGAACCAAATGGGTTAAAACGAAGCGATTTGCAGGATAGGAGGAAACGTGAAAAGAACAAATTTAAGATATGTTTGGTTAGTTGCTATTTTATTGGCAATCATTACTATTTTTACTTATGTTAGATTCAATAGTACAGGTCATTTGAAGAATCAGATTTACCAACAATGGTCAAAAAATTATGTAGTTCAGCAAAAAGACAAGGCCTACGTCAAAACAACGAACGATAAGAAAAAAAATGTTGTGCTGTCTGAATCGCAGGGCTATGGAATGGTGACTGCGGTTGAAGCGGCAAAGCAAGGGTATGCCAGCCAGAAAGATTTTGAACGTTTATACAATTATTATTTAGCACATCGCATGAAAAACACGCAGCTGATGTCATGGCGACAAACAGTCAAGAATGGTGTCGTTACAGCCGAAACCAATAATGCAACAGATGGCGATCTTTATATTGCGTATGCTCTGATTCAAGCAGCTAAATTATGGCCACAGAAGGCTGATGCATATCATACACAGGCTAGGGCAATCTTAAAGGATATTTTGACTTATAATTACAATAGTACAACAGGAGTGTTGACAGTTGGGAACTGGGCAACATCAGACTCAAAATACTATCGTTTAATGCGAACATCAGATGTTCTTCCAGCTCAGTTCCAAGCTTTTTACAAGTTGACAGGTAATAGGCAATGGTTAAATATCAGATCAAACATGCTATCTAAATTGGAAATGATAAGTGCTAAATCAAAAACAGGTCTACTTCCTGATTTCCTTTGGGTGGAAGCAGATACAGTGCGGGCAGCTGAGAAAAAAGCTGTTGCTTCTAAGTATGACGGTGATTATTATTACAATGCTTGTCGCTTGCCATATAATTTAGCGCAAAGTCGGGATAAACAAAGCCAGAATATATTGAATAAAATGATGAATTTCTTTATGAAACAAGAAGTGCTTTATGCTGGTTATACGTTAAAAGGTAAGGCTCTAAATCATTATCAGTCTGCTAGTTTTGGCGCTCCGATTTTCTATGCAGCCAGCCGAAATTCAGCATATCGAAAACTGGTTCAGCAAAATAAATATATTTTTATGCAAGATTTGTCAAAGGAAAATTATTACGAAGCAGCCATGATTACCCTTGTTGCACTAGATGCTTTATAAACTAAATAGAAGTGGACACAAATTGGTATTTCGTAAGAAATTGATTTTGTCGCCCCACCCTGTAGGGTTGAGTTGGTGGTATTAGTTAGGGATTACTTAACTACTGCATATTGAGTTTTATTTTAGAAGAAAGTAAACGAGTCTGGGACATTTTTGTCTCAGACTCGTTTTTACTAGTAGAGTATTCTATTCTTCTTTTTTCTTTAAATGGAGCAAGTAGCCACTGACAAGAATGAACATGCTAGCAATAACCAAGCTGCTTTGATTTTCTTTGCTTCCTGTTTGTGGAAGTTGAGCTTTTCGAGTAGCGTTCATGATTTGAGGTTGAGGAGTATAGCGTAGGGTTGTAGCTTGACCAGCCTGAGGTTTTTGATTGATGATTTCAACAACTTCAGTAGAAGGTTTTTGTTCTTTCTCAAGATCTTTCAGTTGAGCTAATTGACTGCCAAAGATAGCATTGGATACCCAACGGTAGAAATGAATCGTGTGAAGACGGTTTGTTGGGTTGCCAGCATAAATAAAGAGTGGTTGTTCTTTGTAGCTACCAGAAATAGCTACAATTTTATTGGCTAACTGTTCATTACCTGGCCACCAACCAGCGATATAATAATCACTGCCAGCAATCGAAGCTAATGTCTTGAAATTTGCAGGTACTTTAGCAATCCAATTTCCAGAGTTAGAATAGAAAAGATCATTCTTATTGTAACCACTAGTCAACGGATCTTTGTCATCAATGATCGCTTTCATCAAGCCTTCATAATCACCACCATTTTTGAGTTGTTCTGCGTCAAAGCCGTCAACCACACCGAGTTCTTCAAGGCGTTGCATAGCAGTTCCGCCTACTACAATGGTTGGCTTCAGACCAAGGAGAGACTTGTCAAAGTTGTCACTTTCTAAAACAATCACATCAGCTTCTTCAGGGGTATTGACAATGTCAAATCCTAAATTCTTCAAAGCAAGAGCAGTATGAGCAGGAGTATCTACACCAGCCCAATAATATTGATGAGGCGGTGCATAAACTTTTAAAGCTTTTAAGGCTTGACCTTGAGGAACTTTATACAGTGCATCTCCATAAATTGCAAAGTTGTTCAGCAGGTTGGCAAAAGTAGGAGTATCTACGATATAGCCGTCATCTGTCAAATAAACTTTCTTACCGTCTCGGATTGCACGATTGACAGCGCGAACGGCACTTTCTGAAGTATTGGCAATGACATAATACGGTGCTTTGTGGTCAATTTCACTGGTTCGAGTAGCACGAAGAGCAGTTACTTCACCGAGTTTACCGTCAAAGAGTTTATCTTTGAAGACAGCTACAGCCTTAAAGCCTCTCATATCTGGGAAATTAACCAGCAGTTCTGCATACATAGCAGCCCAAGCAGATTCGTTGGAACCCTTGTAGAGGATATGATTGGCATAGCCACGTTTGGCTTGCGCCATGTCAACAACCAAATCGCCTTTCTTATAACCGCCAGTATCTTCCTTCAATTCTTGAATGACAACCCCATTTCTCTTGAAGTATTCAATCATATTAAAGGCTTGTTGAGAGTCATTGGATTTGTCAAGTTCCATTGGAATGACATAGTAATCAGGGAAGAATTTCTTTTGTCCATGTTTGATACGACCGACTACTTTACCGTCTGGTCCAACTAATTCATTTTCAGCTTTTGGATCTTCAACCTTGTTGATGCCACGGAGATAGAAGTTGAGGCGCATTTCCATGAGTTTATTAGGATCTTGGGACAGGTAAGAGATACCTCCAAGGACAGCGTGATAACCAGCTTTATAGGATTCTTGATTGCCCTCAGGGATTTCAACGGTATGTCCTAATATTCCGTGGTACATAGCATAGACACCAGTGTAGCCAGAGAAGGAGTCATCCCAGCCATCGCCCCAGTCTAGTTTAGGAATGATGTAGTGGTCATACTTGGAATTGGCAACACCAGCACGGCCCATGTGGTGGGCATTTTCTAGCATGAGGTCTGCCAAAAGGTCATACTCAAAGTTTGGATCGTGCGGAGGTGTAGCTGGTTCGATGAGGAAATCTTTGACAAAGCCATGAATGTCATAAAGTGCAATTGGATTCCATTTATTGATAAGTCCAGCAACCGTGCGAGTTTCAGGGTTTGTCTGATAGCTCGTATCGCGGTTAGGATCCAGACCATTTGCAAGTGCACGTGTATTGGCAACATCTCCGTCAGGATTTTCTGTGAAATCAAAGAGGAAGATGAATTTCTTGAGAAGGTCTTTAACGGAGAGGGTTACAATTTTTTGAGTTCCATCTGCTTGAGTTGTTTTAAAGCTGATTTGGTCTTGGGTTGCGAAAGAATTGAATAAGCCGGTAATAATATCGATAGCAGGTTGCTCATCCGCATGTGTATTGTTAATGAGGATAGGAAGTTTGTAGTCTAATTTGCCGTCTTTGAGGGCAGCTAACATTTCAGCAGGTTTGGTTAGCGCCATTTTATTGGTTGAATTGAGGTAATCATCAATGCTTTTTTGATCAGAACTGATAATGCCTAACTTAATTTTCCGTCCTTGAGCGCTGGTACCAATGTTTTCGATTTTAACAAGCCGATCATTTTTAGCTTCTTGTCGGCTCTTTTCGATAGCTGCCAGCATTTCATCATGGGTATGGAAGTTTTCATACGGTCGGAAAACAAGTGTTTTTCGAATCGTCAGACCGGATTTTTCGTTTGTTCCAACGAGCTCATGATTTCCTATGAATTGTCGATAGGTTCTGCGGATATTGTTTGGTGTCCGAAGACTTAAGTCATTTCCAAATAATTCATTGAATTTGAGAGAAAGTTTGAGGTCAGAACCATTAGTTGTTTCCTCAATGGTGACAAAGGAATCTCCTGAAAAGTCTCCTTTTTCCATATTCCAAGTTTTCCATTCAGCGATTGGTTTATTATCTAATTTCCAAGTCACCTTGCCAGCAGCGGCTCCTTGTTCCTGTACAGTCTCAGTAATGGTAGCTTTTTCAGACATATGGACTGTACTATCAGCTAATTGAACCTTCTTTTCTTCTGTTCCAGCTGCTCGTGTTTCTGGTTTTGCAGGTGTTGCAGGAGTCACTGTTTCGGATTCGTTTGTAGTAGAAGTCGAACTGTCTATTGAAGGAGCACTTTCTGATTTCTGTGCTTCTTCTTGATTGATTGTTGTGGGAAGCTGAGCTTCAGCTGATGAAGAATCTGGCGTTGCCGTTGCTTCTGTTGCATTTGTTTCCGTACTTGCCTTTTCGGCAGGAACTACTGTTTCTGTCTTGTTAGTAATAGGCTTCTCCGTGCTATCTTGCGTATCTGCAGCAGCATTTCCTTGCGTTAAAACTGCAACAAGAACGGCAGCTGACAAGCTGAGAACATTTGTGTACAATCGTTTCTTATATGAATTTTTCATAAGAAACCTCCTTTATGAAATTGAGGGCAGCAAAAATAACGAAAATAGCTCTTAGTTATTCTCTGTTATTTTTCTCCCCTTATTATTTGAAGTATACAAAGATAGTATACCAGAAAGTGTAAACGGTTTCAATCAAAAGCGTAGATAAAAAATAGAAATATATCAAAATAAATAGATATGTAATGAATTTAGGCAGGAATTGAATGATAGAAAATCCCAAAGCACACACTAAAGACTATCGAAGAATAAGCTTCGCCTCGAAAGCCTGACAATGTTCTAACGAAGAAGGTTAGAGGTAAGACTTTTGCAACTGAAATATTCTTTAATCCCTAGAGAAAGGAAACCTTTTAAGACAAGTTGTTAAAGGTAAGATATTTTGAAAAGAATGAAGAAAAAGTAGGTTGTTTTTGTATCGATTTCTGGGAATGAGTAGGAAATTTGACGATGAGGAAATTGTCTTAAAAGTGGTATAATATCATATATATTAAAGATTTTAGGAAGGTTGAATATCATGAGAAATTCACTATGTGAAAAAAATAGTATGGTATGACTCTCGGTTTTAGAGTTGACAGCAATCAATAAAGAAGTAATAGTGAAGCGGCGTAAATAAATTAGAATTTGTGGGAGGAATCATAGTGAATGAATTTAACGAATATGTACGTGAATGTTTTTCTACAGTTGGTGATATTGCCATAAAATCCATGATGGGTGGATACCTTGTATATTTTAATGGTAAGCTGATAGGTGACATTTGTAATAATGAACTGTTTTTAAAGAGAACGCCGACATCGGACAGACTTCTTGCAGATTCAGAACTGCGTTATCCGTATGAAGGATCAAAGACCCTGATGCACGTATTCGACAAATTTGAGGATGCGAATTTGATTGTAGGATTACTGGGAGGAATGTATACGGAACTGCCCGAGAAGAAACCTAAGAAAGCCAAATGAGATTGACAAACTTCAGTTTGTTGAAATTAAATAATTAAATAAAAACAATAATATAGCAAATTACAAAACAGTAAATCAAAATAGGTTTGCTGTTTTTTTGTTGCTCAATTTTCAAAAAATCATCCATAAACATAAAAAGGTACTTGACAAAATGCTTTAGGGCAGAGCACATCAGTTTTCAGTCAAGTTGTCCGACCCTCAGACGAAGCAAACCAGTTTTCAGTCAGCCCGTCTGAGTCTCGGATGAAGTAAACGAGTTTTTAGGTAGCCCGTCTGAGCCTCGGACGAAGCGAACCAGTTTTCAGTCAGACTGTCCGACCCTCAGACGAAGTAAACGAGTTTTCGTTCAGTCCGTTGACCGAGATGACGAGCTTATCTTCGCCGAGTATCACGACAAGGCTAACCAGCTTTTGAAGAAGGCCAGCAGGCAACCAAGATTTTGATTGACCAGATTGAGGGGCATCATCAAGAAGAAAAACAACAAGTGCTGGATTGTAGTGTTCATTGGAAAGAATCAACAATCAATTGATAACGATTAGGCAGAGCTTAAGGGATAAAAGTCGTATTTTTCTCTTTCGGTTTATGCAAATTTCCTTTACTTATGCTACAATAGGGAAAAGCATGTTGATTGGAGTAAAAAATGAAAGCAATTATTACGGTTGTTGGCAAGGATAGAACGGGGATTGTGGCAGGAGTGTCTAGCAAAATTGCAGAACTTGGTTTGAATATTGATGATATATCACAGACTGTTTTAGATGAATTTTTCACTATGATGGCGGTTGTTTCTAGTGAAGAAAAGAAAGATTTTACAGAATTGCGCAATGAATTTGAATCCTTTGGCAATACACTCAATGTTAAAATTAACATTCAAAGTGCAGCGATTTTTGACGCTATGTACAATATCTAATAGAGGTGAAAAATGGATATAAAGCAAGTTACTGAAACCATTTCCATGATTGAGGAGCAAAATTTTGATATTCGGACGATTACCATGGGGATTTCACTTCTCGACTGTATTGATACGGATATTGAGCGAGCAGCAGAAAAAATTTATCAAAAGATCACAAGGAAAGCTAAAAATTTGGTGGCAGTTGGTGATGAAATAGCTGCGGAGCTGGGTATTCCCATCGTGAACAAACGTGTATCGGTGACCCCGATTTCCTTGATTGGTGCTGCGACAGATAGTGATAACTATGTGCTTCTAGCAAAAGCGCTGGATCGAGCAGCAAAAGAAATCGGTGTTGATTTTATCGGTGGTTTTTCTGCACTGGTGCAAAAGGGCTATCAAAAAGGGGACGAAATCCTCATCCGTTCCATTCCGCGAGCTTTAGCGGAGACTGATAAGGTTTGCTCATCTGTTAATATTGGATCCACCAAGTCAGGAATCAATATGACAGCAGTTGCAGATATGGGACGTGTCATCAAGGAAACTGCAGAACTTTCTGACATGGGGGCAGCGAAATTAGTTGTTTTTGCCAATGCGGTCGAGGATAATCCTTTTATGGCAGGTGCTTTTCATGGCGTTGGCGAAGCTGATGTCGTCATCAATGTAGGCGTTTCTGGTCCTGGTGTCGTCAAACGTGCCCTTGAAAAAGTTCGTGGCGAAAGTTTTGATGTAGTGGCGGAAACAGTCAAGAAAACAGCCTTTAAAATCACTCGGATCGGTCAGCTTGTCGGACAGATGGCTAGTGAGCGGCTGGGTGTTAAATTCGGGATTGTTGATTTAAGCTTGGCGCCAACACCTGCTGTCGGCGACTCTGTTGCCCGTGTTCTGGAAGAAATGGGCTTGGAAACAGTCGGTACGCATGGCACAACGGCAGCCTTGGCTCTACTCAATGACCAAGTGAAAAAAGGCGGTGTTATGGCTTGTAATCAAGTTGGCGGTTTATCTGGTGCTTTCATTCCAGTTTCAGAAGACGAAGGTATGATTGCAGCGGTTCAAAACGGATCTCTCAATTTAGAAAAATTAGAGGCCATGACCGCGATCTGCTCGGTTGGATTGGATATGATTGCCATTCCGGCTGACACGCCTTCTGAAACGATTGCAGCTATGATTGCAGACGAAGCCGCTATTGGGGTTATCAATCAGAAAACAACAGCGGTACGGATAATTCCTAAAGGAAAAGAAGGCGACGTGATTGAGTTTGGCGGTCTTTTAGGGACTGCGCCAGTGATGAGAGTCAATAAAGCTTCATCAGCTGATTTTATTGCGCGTGGTGGACAAATTCCAGCACCGATTCATAGTTTTAAAAATTAAAATGAGAGTGGGACAGAAATCAGTAGTTTCGTAGAAACTTGATTTCTGTCCCACCTCCGCACGGTTAAGTAGGGCTGTAAAAGTTGATTTATCAACGTATTAGGGTCCACTCAGCCACTGCGTCTTATAATTATGACTATATAAGCAAAGGAAGCTGAGCACTTTTGTCCCAGCTTCTTCTTTTGAAAAGGAGATTGAAATGGCAAAAACGAAGTTATATATTATTCGTCATGGAAAAACGATGTTTAATACAATTGGTCGGGCGCAAGGTTGGAGTGATACGCCGCTTACGGCTGAAGGGGAACGTGGCATTCATGAATTAGGAATTGGTCTGCGAGAATCAGGACTTACATTTACAAGGGCTTTTTCTAGCGATTCTGGGCGGACGATTCAGACCATGGGGATTGTCCTTGAAGAGCTCGGCTTAACCGGCAAAATTCCTTATACCTTTGATAAACGGATTCGTGAATGGTGTTTTGGCAGTTTTGACGGTGCTTATGGTGGCGATCTGTTTCATGGTGTGATCCCACGAGTGCTGGATGTAGAAGACTATAAGAAACTAACCTTGCAGGAATTGGCAGACGGTCTAGTCGAAGTGGATACAGCTGGCTGGGCAGAGCCTTGGGAAAAGCTGAGTGGACGTATTTTAGAAGGTTTTACAGCCATTGCAAAAGATGTAGAGGCTTCTGGCGGGGGCAATGCTCTTGTCGTCAGCCACAGTATGACAATCGGTGCCTTTGCTTGTTTGATTGATCCGTCTATTATTTTAAATCCTGGCGTACAAAATGGCAGTGTAACGGTCGTGGAGTATGAAAATGGGAAATTCACCATTCAAGCGTTAGGAGACATGTCTTATCGCCAAGTAGGTGCTAAGATATTGGAAGAATAGAAATAATCGCAAAAACAGAAATGTGAGAAAAGTTATTTTTTACGAATGGTGACTTGTGTCTTACTCCCGATTTTTCTTTCATTCTCAAATGCTTCTCTGCAAAAAAATGATATAATATAGTAAGAAAAACGGAGGTAAAATATGGCAAAAACAAGATTATACATTGTTCGCCATGGGAAAACCATGTTTAATACCATCGGTCGGGCGCAAGGCTGGTCTGATACGCCTTTGACTGCTGTGGGGGAACGTGGAATTCGTGAGCTAGGAATTGGACTTCGCGAGTCGGGGCTGCAATTTGCAAAAGCTTTTTCTAGCGATAGCGGGCGGACGATTCAAACCATGGGAATTATGCTAGAGGAACTCGGATTAACCGGACGCATTCCTTATCGCACAGACAAACGACTTCGCGAATGGTGTTTTGGTAGTTTCGATGGAGCTTACGACGGTGAGCTGTTTATGGGAGTGATGCCCCGTGTTTTCAATGTAGAGCATGTTCATCAATTGAGTTATCCTGAGTTGGCTGAGGGTCTGGTAGAGGTTGATACAGCTGGTTGGGCTGAGAGCTGGGAAAAATTGAGCAGCCGCATTTGGGCAGGATTTTCAGATATTGCCAAAGAAATCGAAGCTGCTGGTGGTGGCAATGCACTGATTGTTAGCCACGGTATGACCATTGGAACATTTGTGTACCTCATTGACCAAACAAGACCACATGGTTTAGACAATGGTAGTGTGACCGTCATTGAATACGAGAATGGTCGCTTCACAGTTGATTGCATCGGAGATATGTCTTACCGCACTGTTGGCAAAAAATATTTGGATGACGGTGAGCAAGAGTAGTTTTTAGTAGTGCAATTCGTGTGAATTTGCTGCGGTTTTATTTAACATTGAGGAAAGCTTAAGATTTATAACATCTTCTATAAGATATTTTGTAGGTCCTCGGACCGATTTTTAGCACTCTTGTAAAAAGAGTGCTAATTTTTTGAGTTTTTGTCTTGACTTTGGTGTGGAAGAGTGTATAATAGAATCATGAGTTAGCACTCGGGTGTGTAGAGTGCTAAACAAAAAATCTCATATCCCAGCTCAAAGCTGAAAGGGGTGATGTCATGGTAACGGAACGTCAGAATGAGATTTTAAACTTGATCATTGACATCTTTACAAAGACCCATGAGCCAGTCGGCTCCAAATCCCTACAAGAATCAATCCAGTCTAGCAGCGCGACGATTCGTAATGACATGGCTGTTCTTGAAAAACAAGGTCTTTTAGAAAAAGCACATACATCAAGCGGGCGCAAACCCAGTGTGGCAGGTTTTCAATACTTTGTCAAACATTCCCTTTCCTTTGATCGTCTTGCTGAAAATGAACTCTACGAAGTAATTAAGGCATTTGACCATGAATTCTTCAAATTAGAGGATGTTCTTCAACAGGCAGCAGACGTTCTTTCAACGCTAAGTGGATGTACGGTGGTAGCACTTGATGTAGAACCAAGTCAACAACGCTTGACGGCTTTTGACATTGTGATTCTCAGCCAGCATACAGCTTTAGCAGTCTTTACTTTGGATGAGTCCAATACGATTACCAGTCAATTCATGATTCCCCGTAATTTCTTGCGAGGTGATTTGATTCAGCTGAAGGAATTGATACAAGAGCGTTTCTTAGGACAGACAGTTCTTGATATTCACTATAAGATTCGGACAGAGATTCCACAAATTATCCAGCGTTATTTTACAACGACCGATAATGTTATGGATCTTTTCGAGCATATCTTTAGTGATATTTTCAAAGAAAATGTCATTGTATCTGGTAAGGTGAAGTTGCTGAATTTTTCAGATCTAAAGAGTTATCAATTCTTTGATCAACCGCAAAAAGTGGCTTTTGAAATTCGAGATAGTTTAGCTGAAGATCAAATGCAGACGGTGCGCGTGGCAGACAGCAGAGAAAGTAGTCTGGCGAATTTGACGCTCATCTCTAGCAAATTTCTCATTCCTTACCGAGGATTTGGCATGCTAGCGGTCATTGGACCAGTCAATTTAGATTATCAGCGAGTTGTCAGTCAACTCAATGTTGTCAATCGCGTTTTAACGATGAAGCTCACAGATTTTTATAGATATCTGAGTAGCAATCATTATGAAGTGCATTAAGGCGACAGAGCTGATAGTTATAGATAGAAAAATACTTAAAATACCATAAGGAGGTGCCTAGTGGCAGAAGAAAAACAGCAAGAAGAAGCAAAAAAAGAGGACGTTTCGGTAGAAGAAATGTCTGAAGAAACAACAGAGGTAGCTCCTGAGAAGTCCGAATTGGACTTGGCGAATGAGCGCGCAGACGAATTTGAAAACAAATATCTTCGTGCAGCTGCTGAAATGCAAAATATTCAGCGCCGAGCAAATGAAGAACGTCAACAATTGCAGAAATATCGTAGCCAAGACTTAGGGAAAGCAATCCTTCCTTCGTTGGACAACTTAGAACGCGCCTTGGCTGTTGAGGGATTGACTGAGGATGTCAAAAAAGGCTTGGAAATGGTTCAAGAAAGCTTGATTGCCGCTCTTAAAGATGAAGGAATTGAAGAAGTTCCGACAGACGGTGAGTTTGATCACAACTTCCATATGGCTATTCAGACGGTGCCGGCAGATGATGATCACCCAGCTGGAAGCATCGCACAAGTCTTCCAAAAGGGCTACAAACTCCATGAACGTCTCCTAAGACCAGCTATGGTAGTAGTAGCAGAATAAAAAATCTCGTCCGAAACGACGGTAAACTATGAAGAAAGAAAATATATTTTCGCTCTACTAAACCGTGAGCGAAGTGAACAATTGGCGACACTCTTCACCGTGGTGCTCTCTGCGCAAATTTTAATAAAGAGATTGGCTTAGCTAGGCTCTGATGGCGTCGCCACTTAAGAAGAGTATCAAAAAAGAAATTCTAAATAAAGAGGAAAAAATAATGAGCAAAATTATTGGTATTGACTTAGGTACAACAAATTCAGCAGTTGCAGTTCTTGAAGGAACTGAAAGCAAAATTATCGCAAATCCAGAAGGTAACCGTACAACACCGTCTGTTGTGTCTTTCAAAAACGGTGAAATCATCGTTGGTGACGCAGCAAAACGTCAAGCAGTGACAAACCCTGATACGATTATCTCCATTAAATCAAAAATGGGAACTTCTGAAAAAGTTTCAGCAAATGGAAAAGAATATACTCCACAAGAAATCTCAGCTATGATTCTTCAATACTTGAAAGGCTATGCTGAAGATTACCTTGGTGAGAAAGTAACCAAAGCAGTTATCACAGTTCCTGCTTACTTCAACGATGCGCAACGTCAAGCAACCAAAGACGCTGGTAAAATCGCTGGTCTTGAAGTAGAACGGATTGTCAACGAACCAACAGCAGCGGCTCTTGCTTATGGTTTGGATAAGACAGATAAAGAAGAAAAAATCCTTGTATTTGACCTTGGTGGTGGTACATTTGACGTGTCAATCCTTGAATTAGGCGACGGTGTCTTTGATGTGTTAGCTACTGCAGGGGACAACAAACTCGGTGGTGACGACTTTGACCAAAAGATTATCGACCACTTGGTAGCAGAATTCAAGAAAGAAAATGGTATTGACTTGTCAACTGACAAGATGGCTCTTCAACGTTTGAAGGATGCGGCTGAAAAAGCTAAGAAAGACCTTTCTGGTGTAACGTCTACTCAAATCAGCTTGCCATTCATCACTGCGGGAGAAGCTGGACCTCTCCACTTAGAAATGACCTTGACACGTGCGAAATTTGATGACTTGACTCGTGAGCTTGTGGATCGCACAAAAGAACCTGTTCGTCGTGCATTGTCTGACGCTGGTCTTAGCTTGTCAGAAATTGATGAAGTTATTCTTGTTGGTGGTTCAACACGTATCCCAGCCGTTGTGGAAGCAGTAAAAGCTGAAACTGGTAAAGAACCAAACAAATCTGTAAACCCTGACGAAGTGGTTGCTATGGGTGCTGCTATCCAAGGTGGTGTGATTACTGGTGATGTTAAAGACGTTGTCCTTTTGGACGTAACACCGTTGTCACTTGGTATCGAAACTATGGGTGGTGTATTTACAAAACTTATTGACCGCAACACAACTATCCCAACTTCTAAATCACAAGTCTTCTCAACTGCTGCTGATAACCAACCAGCTGTGGATATCCATGTTCTTCAAGGTGAACGCCCAATGGCAGCAGATAACAAGACACTTGGACGTTTCCAATTGACAGACATTCCTGCTGCACCTCGTGGTATTCCTCAAATTGAAGTAACATTTGATATTGACAAAAACGGTATCGTGTCTGTTAAGGCTAAAGACCTTGGTACGCAAAAAGAACAACATATCGTTATCCAATCGAACTCAGGTTTGACAGATGAAGAAATTGACCGCATGATGAAAGATGCAGAAGCAAACGCCGAAGCAGATAAAAAACGTAAAGAAGAAGTAGATCTTCGCAACGAAGTGGATCAAGCTATCTTTGCGACTGAAAAGACTATCAAAGAAACAGAAGGCAAAGGCTTTGATGCAGAACGTGACGCTGCTCAAGCTGCTCTTGATGAATTGAAAAAAGCCCAAGAAGACAACAACTTGGATGACATGAAATCAAAACTTGAAGCCCTCAATGAAAAAGCTCAAGCCCTTGCTGTGAAACTTTACGAACAAGCGGCTGCAGCCCAACAAGCTCAAGCAGGAGCGGAAGGAGCCAGTCAAACAAATACAGACGACAACAAAGGTGATGATGTCGTAGACGGTGAGTTTACTGAGAAATAAGACGCCAAAGCAAAATGGCTACTCGAAGCAGTTCATCTGCTAACGCTTGCCACTATAAGGCGGTCGAGCTAGGCGGCTTACTAGCTCGAAAACAAAGAAAAAATCGTCTTTGTCTTCTCCCGTCGTAACGATGAGATGGGAGTGCCTCAGGAAAATCCTAAAACCTCCTTTGTCACATCTTGGAAAGAACGATTGCGGATTATAATTTAGTGCTTGCTCAATCTTACTTGTAGCCGATTTGTAACAGATAAATTCAGGGGTTGATAAACCAACCTCTGTTTTTGGATAAAGAGGAACTGAACCCGACATAAATATTGGTTCGTTTCGTAACAATAACAGAAAGGAACAAAGAGTGTTCGTAACTGAACACGGGCTACGGACTGTGCCAAAAAGATAGTTTTTCCTAGAATCTCTGGATTCTTCGTCAAAACTCCTATTTTGGCTGTGCCCGCTTAACGCCCTTTGTATCTTATATTATGAACAATACAGAATTTTACGACCGTTTAGGCGTTTCTAAAAATGCATCTCAGGATGAGATTAAGAAAGCCTATCGGAAATTATCAAAAAAATATCATCCAGACATCAATAAAGAACCGGGTGCTGAAGAGAAATACAAAGAAGTCCAAGAGGCTTATGAAACCTTGAGTGATGAGCAAAAACGGGCAGCCTATGATCAATATGGTGCTGCGGGTGCTAATGGAGGCTTCGGCGGTGGAGCTGGCGGTTTTGGTGGCTTTGACGGTTCTAGCTTTGGTGGCTTTGAAGATATTTTCTCTAGCTTCTTTGGTGGAGGTGGTGCAAGTCGCAATCCCAACGCACCTCGTCAAGGAGATGACCTTCAATATCGGGTCAACCTTAAGTTTGAAGAAGCGATTTTTGGTACAGATAAAGAAATTAAATACAATCGTGAGGCGACTTGCCATACTTGTCACGGTTCGGGTGCGAAACCAGGAACTAACCCAATAACTTGTAGTCGTTGTCACGGATCTGGTGTCATCAATGTGGACACGCAAACTCCACTTGGCATGATGCGTCGTCAAGTCACTTGTGATGTCTGCCATGGGCGCGGACAAGAAATCAAAGACCCTTGTCAAACCTGCCATGGGACAGGGCATGAAAAACAAGCCCATAGTGTTCATGTGAAAATCCCTGCAGGTGTTGAAACTGGTCAACAAGTTCGTTTGTCTGGTCAAGGTGAGGCTGGTTTCAATGGTGGACCGTACGGAGATCTATATGTTGTCGTTCAGGTGGAGTCAAGTGATAAATTTGAGCGGGATGGCTCTACCATTTATTACAAACTGAACCTCAACTTTGTTCAAGCAGCCTTAGGTGATAGCGTTGAAATTCCGACTGTTCACGGAGATGTGGAATTAACCATTCCAGAAGGAACGCAAACAGGCAAACGATTCCGTCTTCGTGGAAAAGGAGCGCCAAGCCTTCGTGGTGGTAGCATGGGAGACCAATATGTCACGGTCAACGTTGTGACACCGACAGGACTTAATGACAAACAAAAAGCAGCATTGAAAGATTTCGCTGCTGCTGGAAATATAACCGTTACTCCTAAAAAGAAAGGCTTCTTTGATAAAATGAAAGATGCCTTTGAAGGAGAATAAAGAAGCGGGAGTGAGACTACGAATTAAAAATCTCAATTTTTAGTTCAGTCCTACTCCTGTTTTATTGTTCTTCATTTTTGGTGATGATATGCTGTATTCCCATATCTAATCCTTTTAAAATCTGTGGAATGAAGGTTGGAAATACCCTGTGGTTTTCTAATTCTTGAATAGGAATCCAGTGAACTGTTTCGTCCTCTATTTGACTTTGGAATTGTTTTCCTTTTGGTTTCATAAGATAGTATAGGCAAATTTCATGGCAATCTAACCCTCTTAAGACACCGTTTGAATTTGAAAAGAAATTTTCGTGAAAGCAGACCAAGCGGTCAATTTCATATTGCTGTCCAGTTTCTTCTATAACCTCTCGAAGAACAGCTTCTTCGGTTGTTTCGCCAAATTGAGCAGCTCCACCAACGGAGTAATGATAGTCTTCGGAAGGACTGCTCATGAAGCAAATAGCCCCCTCTTCAATAATGATAGCGGCTGCTCGATAGCGAAAGCGTTGATGCCCGTTTGTGTAACTAATATCTTCTGCCATTTAGCTCCTCCTTAGCTAATTAAGTGTATAGTCTTTTGTCAGTCTTGTCAAGTCCAATCTGTACCCAGACAGTTTTGTTTTTACAGTCTTGCGAGGGGCTTTTTTTCTTGTTACAATAAACACATGACACGATATAAAGCGATTATTTCTTATGACGGTCATGATTTTGCTGGTTTTCAGCGGCAACCTCATGCTCGCAGCGTCCAAGAAGAGATTGAAAAGACTTTAACTAAAATCAATAGAGGAAAACCTGTCATCGTTCATGGAGCTGGACGCACAGACAGCGGTGTTCATGCTTTGGAGCAGGTTATTCATTTTGATTTGCCGCAAAAAAGAGACGAAGAAAAGCTGCGTTTTGCACTCGATACGCAAACACCAGAGGACATTGATTTTATCAGTGTAGAAGAGGTGGATGAGGATTTTCATTCTAGATATTGGAAACATAGTAAGACCTATGAATTTATAGTAGATGTTGGACGCCCTAAAAATCCTATGATGCGCCATTATGCAACGCATTTTCCTTATCCTTTGGACATTTCTTTAATGAAAAATGCTATTGCAAAGCTCGAAGGAACTCACGATTTTACGGGTTTCACAGCTTCAGGGACTAGTGTGGAAAATAAAGTTCGGACGATTACAGAAGCACGCTTAGACTTTGATGAGAAACGTAATTTTCTGATTTTTACTTTTTCTGGCAATGGATTTTTATATAAGCAAATCCGCAATATGGTCGGAACATTGCTGAAGATCGGCAACGGTCGAATGTCAGTTGAGCAGATTGATAGAATTTTAACAGAGAAAAATCGCCATTTGGCTGGACCAACAGCAGCGCCAAACGGACTTTATCTAAAGGAGATACGATATGAAGAATAACTTTATTTTAGCTATATCAGGGAATGATATTTTTAGTGGAGGCGGACTGCATGCTGATTTAGCAACCTACATGGTCAACCAACTGCATGGTTTTGTGGCGGTGACTTGCTTGACCGCTATGACAGAGCAAGGTTTTGAGGTTATTCCTGTAGACACGACCGTCTTTGCTCAGCAGCTCAATTCTCTTAAGGATGTACCTTTCTCAGCCATTAAATTGGGGCTTCTGCCCAATGTAGAAGTGGCAGATTTGGTTTTAGATTTTGTGAAAGCTCATGCAGAAACTCCTGTTGTGTTAGACCCTGTCTTAGTTTGCAAGGAAACCCATGATGTGGAGGTTTCGGCACTTCGAGATGAGCTCATCAAGTTTTTTCCTTATACAAACATTATCACGCCTAATTTACCAGAAGCTGAACTCTTGGCTCAAAAAGAGTTGCGAACATTGGAGGATGTCAAAGAAGCGGCTAGACATCTCTATTCTTTGGGGGCTAAATCCGTTGTTATCAAAGGAGGAAATCGCTTAGATATTCAAAAAGCAATTGATGTTTACTATGACGGAAAACAATTTAAAATTTTGGAATCGCCTGTTTTAGACAAAAATAATACCGGAGCGGGTTGCACCTTTGCTTCCAGTATTGCCAGTCAGTTATTACTGGGAAAATCAACTTTTGAAGCAGTTCAAATTTCAAAAGAATTTGTTTACCGAGCTATCCAACATTCAGACCAATATGGAGTTGTTCAATATGAAAAAGAATCAGACGCATAAACTTGTCCTTTTATCTATGATTGCTGCTTTGACAGTTGTTTTGGGATATTATTTAAAAATTCCAACCCCAACAGGAATTTTAACTTTTCTTGACGCAGGAATTTTCTTTACCGCCTTTTATTTTGGCAGAAAAGAAGGAGCAATTGTTGGCGGTTTAGCCGGATTTCTTATTGATTTGATTTCGGGTTATCCACAGTGGATGTTTTTTAGCTTGTTCTTCCATGGTTTGCAAGGCTATTTTGCTGGTTTTAAAGGGAAAAGCCGCTATCTTGGTTTAGTATTGGCGACGCTTGTTATGGTAGGAGGTTATGCTTTTGCTTCCGCAATCATGCACGGTTGGGGAGCAGCTTTTCCAGAAATATTTCCTAACTTCTGCCAAAATACCTTGGGAATGGTCGTCGGGGCAATCTTAAATAAACTGTTAGTAGATGTTTTGAAAAAATAAAGTGAATAAAGGGCGCTGTGCCCTTTTTACTTTTAAGAATTTCAGTTTGTAAAAGCAATAAAAATCATTTATAATACAATTAAAACGAGGTGAGATCATGAATTTACAAAAACTTGGAGAACAAACACAAATCATTTTAACAGATGTTTTAGAAAAATCAGCTCTTTCTTCCGGTGATATTTTTGTACTGGGCTTGTCTTCCAGTGAGGTGATTGGAGGACATATTGGAAAAAATTCCAGCCAAGAAGTGGGAGAAGTTATTGTAAAAACTATGCTGGAGTTGTTATCCGAGCGTGGTCTTTACTTAGCTGTTCAAGGATGCGAACATGTGAATCGCGCTTTGGTTGTGGAGAAAGAATTGGCGCAAAAACGAAACCTAGAAATTGTCAACGTCCTACCGACTCTGCATGCCGGTGGAAGCGGTCAATTGGCTGCATTTAAATATATGAATAATCCAGTTGAAGTGGAATTTATTACGGCTCAAGCAGGGATGGATATCGGAGATACAGCAATTGGTATGCATATTAAGCACGTCCAAATTCCAGTACGACCAATTTTACGAGAACTAGGAGAAGCGCATGTGACTGCGCTTGCCAGTCGTCCGAAGCTAATTGGTGGAGCGCGAGCTGCTTACCAAAAAGATAAAATTCGGAAAGCATAAAGAGCAAAATCAGCAAATGGACGGAAAAATCGTTAAATTTTTCATTAGAAAATTTGTGAAATAACGTGTATTTATGGTATAATTGATTGTATTCAATAAATTTTAAGGAGAAATGACAGAATGTCTGTATCATTTGAAAACAAAGAAACAAATCGCGGAGTTTTGACATTTACAATCAGTCAAGAACAAATCAAGCCAGAATTGGATCGCGTGTTTAACTCAGTTAAGAAAACTCTGAATGTACCAGGTTTCCGTAAAGGTCATCTTCCTCGTCCGGTGTTTAACCAAAAATTTGGGGAAGAAGCTCTTTACCAAGACACACTGAACGCCCTTCTCCCAGCTGCTTATGAAGCTGCAGTTAAAGAAGCAGAAATTGAAGTTGTTGCCCAACCACAATTTGACGTAGCTTCTATGGAAAAAGGTCAAGATTGGACTATTACCGCTGAAGTGGTTACAAAACCTGAAGTAAAATTAGGTGAATATAAAAATCTAGAAGTGTCTGTTGATGTCTCTAAAGAAGTATCTGACGCAGATGTAGACGCAAAAATTGAACGCGAACGCAACAATTTAGCAGAGCTTGTATTAAAAGAAGACAAGGCTGCTAATGGCGATACAGTTGTGATTGATTTTGTTGGAACAGTTGACGGCGTTGAATTTGACGGCGGTAAAGGAGATAACTTCTCACTTGAACTCGGAAGCGGTCAATTCATTCCAGGTTTTGAGGATCAATTGGTTGGGCATGCTGCTGGTGAAACAGTAGAAGTAAATGTGACATTCCCAGAAGACTATCAAGCAACAGACCTTGCAGGTAAAGATGCTAAGTTTGTTACAACCATTCATGAAGTCAAAGAAAAAGAAGTTCCAGAACTAGATGATGAACTAGCGAAAGACATTGATGAAGATGTTGAAACACTTGACGAATTAAAAGAAAAATACCGCAAAGAATTAGCTAAATCAAAAGAAATTGCTTTTGATGACGCAGTCGAATCTGCAGCGCTTGATCTTGCAGTAGAAAATGCAGAAATCGTTGAGTTGCCAGAAGAAATGGTTCACGAAGAAGTTCACCGCTCTGTAAATGAATTCCTTGGAAACATGCAACGTCAAGGTATTTCACCAGATATGTATTTCCAAATCACTGGTACAACGCAAGAAGATCTTCACAAACAACATGAAGCTGACGCTGAAAAACGTACTAAGACAAACCTTGTGATTGAAGCTGTTGCGAAAGCAGAAGGATTTGAAGCAAGTGATGAAGATATTGAAGCAGAAATTGCTTCTCTTGCCGCTGATTACAATATGGAAGTAGAACGCGTTCGTCAACTTCTTTCAGCAGATATGTTGAAACATGATATTGTGATTAAAAAAGCCGTTGAATTGATTACAAGTACTGCAAAAGTAAAATAATCGAGCGATAACATAAGGCAAGTTCAGTCAGAGAATTGGCTGAATTGCCTTTTTGCTTCTTTTTTTATAAAAGCGGAAGTCATTTTGGTAAAAATGGTGATTTTCTTGAATAGAGGATAAAATTCTTTTGACGAAAGAAGATTTTTATCGTACAATAAAAAGTAGCGAAAAATTCAATAAATTAAATATTTGAGAGCCAACAGGGCAGAAGCCCTCAGACTTAAAAGGAGATTGACTTTGGAATTAGAAGTATTTGCTGGACAAGAAAAAAGTGAACTTTCTATGATTGAAGTAGCGCGTGCTATCTTAGAAACACGTGGTCGCAATCATGAAATGTATTTTAATGATCTTGTCAATGAAATTCAAAATTACCTTGAAAAATCAAATAGTGATATTCGTGAAGCCTTGCCACTTTTTTATACAGAGCTAAATGTAGACGGCAGTTTCATTCCTCTTGGAGATAACAAATGGGGCTTGCGTTCATGGTATGCGATTGACGAGGTGGATGAAGAAATTATCACACTTGAAGAAGACGATGAAGAAACTCCGAAGAAACGGAAGAAGAAACGTGTGAACGCCTTTATGGACGGTGATGAAAATGCTATTGATTACAGTGATGATGATCCAGAGGATGAAGACTCATACGAAGCTGATCCTGCTCTAAGTTACGACGAGGACAATCCGGACGACGAGAAGAGTGAAGTTGAAGCGTATGATGCTGAAATCAATGAAATCGCACCTGATGATTTAGGTGAAGAAGTCGAACTCAATGAAGAGGACGAAGATTATTCTGACGATGAAGTAGATGGAGAAGATGAAGAATAGTCAAATTTAATGATGTATTCTTATTTTCTTATTTGACAAAAGTTTTATTCTGCGATATTATAATATCGGGCACTTCTTTTAAGAAGTCGAAGCTCCCTAGCTCTAGGGAGCTATTTTTGTTTTGCTATTCATGAAACACGTCTTAAAAAGCAATGGACGTTGTATTTTAGATAAGGAGTATTTATGGCAACAAAATATATTTTTGTTACAGGTGGTGTAGTTAGTTCGATCGGTAAAGGGATTGTGGCAGCAAGTCTTGGTCGTCTTTTGAAAAATCGTGGTCTTAAGGTAACCATTCAAAAGTTTGACCCCTATATCAATATTGACCCAGGAACGATGAGTCCTTACCAACACGGGGAAGTGTTCGTGACAGACGATGGCGCAGAAACAGACTTAGATCTAGGACACTATGAACGCTTTATTGATATTAACCTAAATAAATATTCAAATGTGACAACAGGTAAGATTTATAGCGAAGTTCTTCGTAAAGAACGTAAAGGTGAGTACCTTGGAGCAACTGTTCAAGTCATTCCACACATTACAGATGCTCTAAAAGAAAAAATTAAACGTGCGGCAACAACAACCGATTCAGATGTTATCATTACTGAGGTTGGTGGTACTGTAGGAGATATTGAAAGTTTGCCATTCTTAGAAGCACTTCGTCAAATGAAGGCAGATGTCGGTGCAGATAATGTGATGTATATCCACACGACATTGCTTCCTTATCTGAAAGCTGCTGGGGAAATGAAAACGAAGCCCACTCAGCATTCTGTAAAAGAATTGCGTGGTCTGGGTATTCAACCGAATATGCTGGTCATTCGCACTGAAAAGCCAGCAGGTCAAAATATTAAAAATAAATTAGCGCAATTTTGTGACGTAGCACCAGAAGCAGTGATTGAGTCGCTAGATGTGGAACATTTGTATCAAATTCCGCTGAATTTGCAAGCACAAAACATGGACCAAATCGTTTGTGATCACTTGAAGTTGGACGTGCCAGAAGCAGATATGACAGATTGGTCTGCTATGGTTGATAAAGTCATGAACTTGAAGAAACAAGTGAAAATTGCGCTTGTTGGGAAATATGTGGAGTTGCCAGATGCGTATATCTCTGTTGTAGAAGCTCTCAAGCACTCCGGTTATGCCAATGATGCAGAAATCAAGCTGAATTGGGTCAATGCGAATGATGTCACAACGGAAAATGTCGCCGAATTGTTGAAAGATGCAGACGGGATTATTGTGCCAGGTGGATTTGGTCATCGCGGAACCGAAGGAAAGATTGCGACCATTCAATATGCGCGTGAAAATGATGTGCCAATGCTTGGAATTTGCCTTGGTATGCAGTTGACTTGTGTTGAGTTTGCTCGCCATGTGTTAGGATTTGAAGATGCTAATTCTTCAGAATTAAATCCTGATACGAAGCACCCTGTTATTGATTTGATGCGTGATCAGATTGATGTAGAAGACATGGGAGGTACGCTTCGCTTAGGACTGTATCCGTCTAAGTTGAAACGTGGTTCCAAAGCCGCTGCAGCTTATGACAATCAAGAAGTTGTGCAGCGTCGCCACCGCCACCGTTACGAATTTAACAATGAATTCCGTCAACAATTTGAAGACGCAGGATTTGTCTTCTCAGGAGTTTCACCTGATAATCGTCTGGTAGAAATTGTAGAAATTCCAGAAAATAAATTCTTTGTGGCGTGTCAATACCACCCAGAATTATCCAGCCGCCCTAATCGTCCAGAAGGACTTTATACGGCTTTTGTCACAGCTGCGGTTGAAAATAGTGAAAAATAATAGAATGGGACAGGCTTCCATGATTGGTATCACAATCTGGAGCCTATTCCAGTCTTTTTAATATCTTTTATAAATAGAAAGTCTTATCAGTATAACAAATTGGTGCAAGATTTTAAATGAAATCTACAACTAGATTGTCATAAAAAGCAGTGGTTTAGCAATAAAATAAGACTTTTTGCAAAGGATTTAATAGTTAATCAATTCCCTAAATTATTATCCGGAGGTAGATCATGATGAAGTTTATACTTGATGAAAGTATCGTAGCGCTTGGAATTAAAAATGTGGTAATTGGCATTGCCAAAAATGTAGATCCACATGCGCCTTTATCCGCTTTATTTTTGGAAAAGCAAAAAGAAATGGAAAAGTGGGCCTTGAAATGCGACGTGGAAGAGGTGTCTGATGATGCAGTCATTCAGGGCTACAAAGATTTGTTGCAAAGTGTTGGTCGCAGTGTCAAGAAGAATCCTCCGACTGTTTTAGCGCTTATTCGGAATATTCGACATCGTGGTTCTATTCCGCATATTAACAGTATTATTGATATTTACAATGTTGAATCTTTACATTCTTTATTAGCCATCGGTGGGCATGATTTGGACAAAATAGCAGGGCAAATTGAATTTACGGTTAGTCAAAAAGAAGATGTGTTTCTACCGATTTTATCTACGGAAAAACACGTTTCACAGACTGATTATGTTTATCGTGATCAAAAAGGAATTTTAGCATGGCTAGATGTTCGTGACGGAGAAAACTATAAATTTGATGACGAGACAAAGAATGCTATTTTTATCATTCAAGGAAATGCTCATACATCTGTTGAAATGCGTTTAGAAGCACTGAAGCGCATTGAGAACGATTTAGCAGAATGTATGCCGAATCTGGATTTTGAAACGTATGTCATTCACCCAGAGGGGAAATAACCTAAAAAGCAATGTATCCATCAATAGGATACGAGAAGTGAGTCCGTTGTTTGAAAGCATTTGGAATACAATCACATTTTTTAGTAAAAGATTTGTTTGAAAATTCTTTACTTTTTAGTAAGATATAGTATAATTAGAATATATCATACTTTTCGGAGGTAACTATGAAAAAAAGTAAAATCATCGCAGTTGCGGGGCTAGCTCTTTTAACGTCTGGTCTTTTAGCTGCTTGCTCGGGTTCGAAATCGAACTCAGCTGAAACAAAATTTGGTTATGTGTATTCTAGTGATCCAGAAACTTTGGATTATGTAACATCAGGAAAAGCAACCACTAGCGATCTTGTGACAAATGGAGTTGACGGATTGTTAGAAAATGACAAATATGGAAATCTTGTACCATCAATGGCTAAGTCATGGACTGTATCAAAAGATGGTTTAACCTATACTTATAAACTTCGTAAGGGTGCCAAATGGTATACATCAGAAGGGGAAGAATACGCAGAAGTTAAAGCGCAAGACTTTGTAACTGGTTTGAAACATGCTGCCGATAAAAAATCTGAGGCGCTTTATTTGGTTCAAAACTCAATTAAAGGTTTAGATGCTTACGTGAATGGTCAAACAAAAGACTTTTCAACGGTAGGTGTGAAAGCAGTTGATGATTATACTGTTCAGTATACATTGAACAAGCCAGAACCATATTGGAATTCTAAGACAACCTCTGCCATTATGTGGCCAATCAATGCCGAATTTTTGAAATCTAAAGGAAATAAATTTGGCCAATCAACAGACCCTAACTCAATCCTTTATAATGGACCATTCTTGATGAAAGCTATCACAGCAAAATCTGCGGTAGAATATGTTAAAAACAAACATTATTGGGATAAAGATAAAGTAAATGTTGATAGCATCAAGTTGGCTTATTATGATGGTCAAGACCAAGATTCATTAGCACGTAACTTTAAAGATGGTGCTTATACGTATGCACGTCTCTTCCCAGCAAGTTCAAACTTTTCAACTTTTGAAAAGGACTTCAAAGACAATATCTATACATCAGAAGCTGGTGCAGGAACAGCAGTTTTAGGACTTAATATTGACCGTCAAACGTACAACCACACTGCTAAAAAAACAGATGAAGAAAAAAATTCAACGAAAAAAGCATTGTTGAATAAAGACTTCCGTCAAGCGCTGAACTTTGCGCTTGACCGCGACTCTTACGCTGCACAAGTCAATGGTAAAGAGGGCGCTGCTAAAGCAATCCGCAATATGTTTGTACCGTCTGACTTTGTCCAAGTTGGAGAAAAATCATTTAGCGATGTTGTAGAAGAAAAATTAGCTAGCTATGGTGATGACTGGAAGGGTGTCAAATTAGCAGATTCACAAAACGGTTTGTACAATCCAGACAAAGCAAAAGCGAAATTTGCAAAAGCAAAAGAAGCATTGCAAGCTCAAGGTGTGCAATTCCCAATCCACATAGATGTTCCTGTAATTGAAACTTCTAAAAACTTTGTTGCTCGTATGCAATCTATGAAACAATCTATTGAAAAAGTGCTTGGCAAAGAAAATGTTGTCATGGACTTGAATATGATGTCAGAAGATGATGTAATGAACATCACTTATTATGCTCCGAATGCAGCTAGCGAAGATTGGGATCTCTCAGGTATCGTTGGTTGGACTCCTGACTATCAAGACCCATCTACTTATCTTGACATTTTGAAATCAACATCTTCTGATAATACGAAAACTTGGTTTGGATTTGACTCTGGTAGTGAAAATGCTGGTGCTAAAGCAGTTGGCTTGGACGAATATAATAAATTAGTCGATGAAGCAGGTGCAGAAACAACAGACATTGCAAAACGTTATGAAAAATATGCAGCAGCACAAGCTTGGTTAACAGACAGTTCACTTGTCTTACCAACAATGGCTTCAACAGGTGCCGGAACTTTTGTGTCACGCATTCAACCGTTCTCAGGTGCATTTGCGCAAACAGGTAGTAAAGGTAGCTCAACCTACTTCAAATACATTAAAGTCGGTAACGATACTGTCACTAAGAAAGACTATGAAGCAGCTAAGAAGAAATGGCAAAAAGAAAAAGCCGAGTCTAATAAAAAAGCTCAAGATGAATTAGCTGATCATGTAAAATAATACATTTATAAAAGCAGGTGAAACTCACTTAAAAGTGGGTTTCATCTGCTTTTTTCTATCTATAAAATTGTAAGATTAATATAATCCCTTTGATACTAGGTTTTAAAAATATGTCATAAAATTTAGAAAATTCTATTTACTTTTTATATTTTGTGTGCTAGAATGTATAAAAATAATGATTTTGGGAGGAATATTCATGAAGAAAAGTAAAATCATTACCCTAGCAGCGCTAGCCTTGCTTGCAACAGGAACCCTAGCAGCTTGTTCTAGCTCTAAAACAGGCTCAGGGAACAAAACATTCTCATATATTTATGAGCAAGATCCAGATAACCTGAACTATTTGACAACTGGGAAAGCAGCTACTGCAAATCTTACCAGTAATGTCATTGACGGACTCTTGGAAAATGACCGTTACGGAAATCTAGTTTCTTCTGTGGCGAAGGATTGGACAGTCTCCAAGGACGGCTTGACTTATACTTATACACTTCGTAAGGGTGTGAAGTGGTACACATCAGAGGGCGAAGAGTATGCAGAAGTTAAGGCACAAGACTTTGTGACAGGCTTAAAATATGCTGCGGATAATAAATCTGATGCTATTTACTTGGTGCAAGATTCTGTTAAAGGCTTGGATGCTTACATGAAGGGTGAAAATAAAGATTTCTCTTCTGTCGGTATCAAAGCAGTTGATGATTACACGGTTCAATACACGCTTAATCGACCAGAAAGCTTTTGGAATTCTAAAACAACAATGGGCGTTCTAGCACCAGTTAATGCAGAATTTTTGAAATCAAAAGGCAATAAATTTGCACAAGCAACAGACCCATCTAGTCTTCTTTATAATGGTCCATACTTGCTGAAATCTATCACAGCGAAATCGTCTGTTGAATTTGCTAAAAATCCAAACTACTGGGATAAGAAAAATGTGCACATTGACAACATCAAGCTGTCTTACTATGATGGTCAAGACCAAGACAAACTTGCTAAAGGATTTAGTGATGGCTCATTTACCAATGCTAAAGTATTTCCAACTAGCCCAAGTTATGCTTCTGTCAGCAAGAAATACAAAAACAACATCGTTTATACTCCACAAGATGCAACGACTTACTTAGTAGCTACAAATATTGATCGTCAATCTTACAATCACACTTCAAAGACAACAGATGCTCAAAAAACTTCTACTAAGAAAGCTTTGCTAAACAAGGATTTCCGTCAAGCGATTACCTTTGCATTTGACCGCACTGCTTATGCATCACAGGTGAATGGTAAAGACGGTGCGACGAAGATACTCCGTAATCTCTTTGTACCGCCAACGTTTGTTCAAACAGATGACAAGAGCTTTGGAGAATTAGTCAAAGAAAAATTAGTTGGTTATGATGAAAGTTGGAAAGATGTCAACTTAAATGATGCGCAAGATGGTCTTTACAATCCAACTAAAGCTAAAGAAAAATTAGCGAAAGCGAAAGCAGCGCTTCAAGCAGACGGCGTTCAATTCCCAATCCACATTGATATGCCAGTTGACCAAACAGCAACTAATAAAGTTCAACGTGTGCAATCATTGAAACAATCTATTGAAAAAAATCTTGGGAAAGAAAATGTTGTGATTGATATTCAACAAATGTCTAAAGACGACGTGAATAATATCACTTACTTTGCCGAATCCGCAGCGGCAGAAGATTGGGATCTTTCTGATAATGTTGGTTGGAGTCCAGACTTCCAAGACCCATCTACCTATCTTGATGTTATCAAACCTTCAAGCGGTGAAAGCACTAAGACTTATCTAGGATTTGATGCAGGCACGAACAACGCTGCTGCAGCACAAGTTGGTATGAACGAATATGAAAAGTTGTTGAATGAAGCTGAAAAAGAAACCACTAATACGAATGCACGCTATGAAAAATATGCTGCAGCCCAAGCTTGGTTGACTGATAATGCTTTGGTTATTCCGACAACAACCTTGACTGGTCGTCCAATTCTTTCTCGCACAGTGCCATTTACTAATCCATTTGCTTGGTCAGGAAACAAAGGGAATAGTGAAATCATTCTATATAAATATCTTGAACTCCAAGATGAGCCCGTTACACAAGATCAGTACAAGAAAGCTATGACTAAATGGAATAAAGAGCGATCAAAATCTAATAAAAAGGCTCAAGAAGAACTTGCAGATCATGTTAAATAATTGAAAAAATTAGATAAAATTTAACAGAAAAACAAAAAAAGTTCAATTATGATAAAAATATTCTGACAATTGATTTTACAATTAACCAGAATTGTGATATAATTTTAAACAATCAGTTTAAAAGTTGAAGGTATTCTAAAATTGAAAATAGGTATTTGTCGTGACGCGTGGCATTTCTCTATCAGTTCCTTCGGTCTTGGCTGACAGGTTATGTTTAATAACTTAACCATAGTTATTAAAGTGGAATATCTGATGTGACTCATGCTGAATCATTAAAATACAAAATGAATTAGCAGATCATGTAAAATAAACTTCTCATCAGAACTTTCTCTAACAGGAGGGAAAGTTCTTTTGGGATTTTAAAGGAAACGGTAAATGAAGAAATATATTTTTATGCGTATCTTACGCTCTTTAGTATCTATTTTCATGGTAACAACGCTGACTTACACCATTATCTATACCATGGTGCCTAGGAAGTTGATTTTCAAACAGGACCCAAACTATAACAAAATAGCGACAACTCCTGATAAAAAAGCCAATTACGAAAATACGATTTTTGAGCGTATGGGTTACATTGACTACTATGATACGAAGGAATTACAAGAAAAAGCTAGTAAAGAGAATTCCTCTGTAACAGTAGAACCTACTAATGCAAATAAAAAAATCTATGAAGCTTACATCAAAAAGCTGGGACGCGGTTGGAAATTGCAGCAATTTAAAGAAAGCAAGCAATTTTATGCAACTCGTGAAGTTCCAGTCTATGAACGCGTTCTTGGTTTCTATGGTAATTTGATTCAAATTGACCATACCGGTGCTGTGAAAGATGCTTCTAATCCGAACTTGAAGCGATATATTCGCATTGAAAACGATCCTGCTATTGGTTGGTCTGTTGTTGGTTCTGGAACGAAACATAAATATTTATTGTACTTCAATAGTCAGTTTCCATATATCCACCAAAATTTTGTGAGATTAAATCTGGGAATCTCCTATCCAACCTATGCCAATCTTCCTGTTTTACAGGTTATTTCACAAGGGCAAGGTCAAACAAAAACATCAGAAGTTCAATTCCCAACAGGAAAGAAAACTTCATCTGTTAATATTTATACGCGTACATATAAGTCTCCAAAACAAGCTGATGCACGCGATGTTGCTAATTACGGAAAAGATGACCCTTATACGGCAACAGAGAGCAATTATCAATATCCATCGATGATTGTGAGCTCTTCTATTGTTGGTTTGATTGGATTGGCTTTGTCTTACTTAATTGCCGTTCCACTTGGATCTTATATGGCTCGCTTTAAAAATACGTTATTTGATAGTATTTCAACCGGTGCATTGACTTTCTTGATGTCACTGCCAACTATTGCTTTAGTTTATATCATTCGGCTGATCGGTTCGGCAATTGGCTTGCCTGATTCATTCCCTATTTTGGGAGCAGGTGATTGGCGCTCTTATGTGCTGCCGGCAGTCATTCTTGGACTCTTGAGTGCGCCTTGGACAGCAGTGTGGATTCGCCGTTATATGATTGACTTGCAATCACAAGATTTTGTTCGTTTTGCACGTGCAAAAGGTCTTTCTGAAAAAGAAATTTCTAATAAACATATTTTCAAAAATGCCATGGTGCCACTTGTATCCAGCATTCCAAACTCAGTTATTGGGGTTATTACAGGTGCAACTTTGACTGAAACAGTCTTTGCTTTCCCTGGTATGGGTAAGATGTTGATTGACTCTGTTAAAGCTTCAAACAATTCTATGGTCGTTGGTCTTGTCTTTATCTTTACTTGTCTTTCTATCTTCGCTCTTCTATTGGGTGATATTCTGATGACAGTACTTGACCCACGTATTAAATTAACATCAAAAGGAGGTAAATAATGGCTACAATTGATAAGACTAAGTTCCAATTTGTCAAACGCGATGATTTTGCCTCTGAAACAATTGATGCTCCAGCCTATTCTTACTGGAAATCAGTTATGCGTCAGTTCCTAAAAAAGAAATCAACAGTTATCATGTTGGGAATTTTGGTCGCTATTATTTTGATGAGTTTCATTTATCCGATTTTCTCAGATTTTGACTTTAACGATGTCAGCAAGGTGAATGATTTCGGTGCGCGTTATATTAAACCAAACGGTCAATATTGGTTTGGTACAGATAGCAACGGGAAATCTCTTTTTGACGGAGTATGGTTTGGAGCTCGTAACTCCATCCTCATTTCTGTCATTGCAACCGTGATTAACTTAGTTATTGGTATTGTGATTGGTGGTATCTGGGGAATTTCAAAAACCGTTGACCGTATCATGATGGAAGTGTACAATATCATTTCTAACATCCCTTCTCTCTTGATTGTCATTGTCTTGACTTATTCAATTGGTGCTGGTTTCTGGAACTTGATTTTTGCTATGACCATCACAGGTTGGGTTGGGATTGCTTATACAATTCGTATTCAAATCATGCGTTATCGCGACTTGGAATATAACCTTGCCAGCCGAACTTTGGGTACGCCAACACTGAAAATCATTGTGAAAAATATCATGCCACAATTGGTTTCTGTTATTGTGACCACGGCTTCGCAACTGCTTCCAAGTTTCATTTCTTATGAAGCATTTCTATCGTTCTTTGGTTTAGGGCTTCCTGTCACAGTACCAAGTTTGGGACGGTTAATTTCAGATTATTCACAAAACGTGACAACAAATGCGTATCTTTTCTGGATTCCATTGACAACCTTGATTTTGGTTTCTCTTTCATTGTTCGTTGTCGGTCAAAACTTAGCGGACGCTAGTGATCCACGTACACATAGATAGGAGTAAATATGACACAAGAAAAAAATGTAATATTGACTGCTCGCGATATTGTCGTGGAATTTGACGTTCGTGATAAAGTCTTAACAGCCATTCGTGGTGTTTCGCTTGACCTTATCGAAGGTGAGGTTCTTGCACTTGTAGGAGAATCTGGTTCTGGTAAGTCTGTTTTGACAAAGACATTTACAGGAATGTTAGAGGAAAATGGTCGAGTTGCTCAAGGAACGATTGATTACCGCGGACAAGATTTGACAAAATTGAAGTCTAATAAAGATTGGGAACCTATACGCGGTGTTAAAATTGCGACAATCTTCCAAGATCCGATGACGAGTTTGGACCCTATTAACACAATTGGTAGCCAAATTACAGAAGTGATTATCAAGCATCAAAAGAAAACGCCAAAAGAAGCAAAAGAAATGGCTGTTGACTATATGAATAAGGTCGGCATTCCTGATGCTGAAAAGCGTTTTAATGAATACCCATTCCAATATTCAGGAGGAATGCGTCAACGGATTGTTATCGCTATTGCGCTTGCTTGTCGACCTGATATCCTTATCTGTGATGAACCAACGACAGCGCTTGACGTTACGATTCAGGCACAAATCATTGATTTGTTGAAATCTTTGCAACACGAGTATGAATTCACAACTATTTTTATCACCCACGACCTGGGAGTGGTAGCAAGTATTGCAGATAAGGTTGCGGTTATGTATGCTGGTGAAATCGTTGAATACGGAACAGTAGAAGAAGTCTTTTACGATCCACGTCATCCTTACACTTGGAGTTTGTTATCTAGTCTGCCTCAGTTGGCAGATGATAAGGGTGAGTTGTATTCAATTCCTGGAACGCCGCCATCTCTTTATTCACATTTACAAGGAGATGCATTTGCCTTGCGTTCAGATTATGCGATGGAAATTGATTTTGAGGAAAAACCGCCTCAAATCTATGTGTCAGATACGCATTGGGCAAAAACATGGTTGCTTCATGAAAATGCTCCAAAAGTGAATAAACCTGCTGTTATTGATGATTTGCACGAAAAAATTAGCTTAAAAATGGGCTTTGCCCATTTAGACGCCTAGGAGGAAGGAAATGCCTGAAAAATTAGTAGAAGTTAAAGATTTGGAAATTTCCTTCGGTGAGGGAAGCAAGAAATTTGTTGCTGTTAAAAATGCTAATTTCTTTATCAATAAAGGAGAAACGTTTTCACTTGTAGGAGAATCTGGTTCTGGTAAAACGACAATTGGTCGTGCGATTATTGGTTTAAATGATACGAGTCATGGAGAGATTTTCTTTGAAGGGAAAAAAATCAATGGCAAAAAATCAAAAGAAGAAGAGTCAGAAATCATTCGTAAAATTCAAATGATTTTCCAAGACCCTGCTGCTAGTTTGAATGAACGTGCGACAGTTGATTATATCATTTCGGAAGGCTTGTATAATTTCCATTTATTTAAAGATGAAGAAGAACGCAAGAAAAAAGTGAAAGATATTATTCATGAAGTTGGATTGTTATCAGAGCATTTAACACGTTACCCGCATGAATTTTCTGGTGGTCAACGTCAGCGGATTGGGATTGCTCGTGCGCTTGTTATGGAACCAGATTTTGTCATTGCAGATGAGCCGATTTCAGCTTTGGACGTGTCTGTGCGGGCACAAGTTTTAAACCTACTGAAAAAATTCCAAAAAGAATTAGGTTTGACTTATCTCTTTATTGCTCACGATTTATCGGTTGTACGCTTCATTTCAGATCGTATTGCGGTTATTTATAAGGGTGTGATTGTCGAAGTAGCTGAAACAGAAGAACTCTTTAACAATCCAATTCATCCTTATACTCAGTCTTTATTGTCAGCTGTGCCAATTCCAGATCCAATCTTGGAACAGAAGAAAGTGTTGAAAGTCTATGATGCTAATCAGCATGATTATTCAACGGATAAGCCAGAAATGGTCGAAATTCGTCCTGGACATTTTGTGTGGGCTAATAAAGCAGAAGTTGAAAAATATAAAAAAGAATTATAACATCATTCTTTGACTTTGAGAGAATTTTAAAAATCACTTTAGAGGTTATCTAGAGTGATTTTTGAATTCATGTTATCTTTTTCTGGACGATTCTATTTTAAACTGTACTATACTAGATATGATAGAAAAGAGGAGTAATGGAATGTATCAATTGATTGCGTTTGATATGGATGGAACACTTTTGACTAGTAAAAAAACGATTGCCAAAAGCAGCGTTGAAGCGATTGGGAGAGCTCAAGATGCTGGTAAACAAGTTGTACTTTCAACAGGACGCTCTTTGTCAGAACTGCTTCCTTATGGAGATGATTTGCGCGGGATTCGCTATGCTATTCTTGCAAGTGGTGCATTGATTTATGATTTGGAGGCTAAATGCGTTTTAGCTAAGCAAACCTTGCCTGCTATAGCAGTGGATAAGGTGAAGGCGATAGCAGAAGCTCAAGATTTGATGCTGGTTTGTATGATTGACGGACAAGGCTATCTTCAAAAATCACATTTTGAGAATATTGCTAACTATTATATGGAAATTTATACTGAACTTTATGATAAAACAGCTATCTTGGTGGATAACATTTACGATTTGTTAGCTAAGGAGAGAGAGCATTTTGACAAAATCAATATTTATCACTTTACGGCAAGGGATCGAGATCAATCGTATGAAACTTTATTGTCTGAAAAGATAACGATGATAAAAGCTGAAGTAAGTGGTCTTGAACTAACAGCGCAAGGAGTTGAAAAGGGGCAGGGTTTAGCTCACCTTGCTCAAAAATTAAATCTTCCTATGGAGCAAATCATTGCTGTTGGGGATGCTGACAATGATGAAAGCATGATTCGCGAAGCAGGTTTTGGTGTCGCTATGGGAAATGCCAATGAGAATATCAAAGGTTTGGCAGATATTATTGTGGCAGATAACGACCACGGTGGCTGTGCGCAGGCTATTGATGATGTGCTTCTGGCAGATAAAATATAGGAACAACGAATAAACACTAACCCCCACTTAAGATTTCTCAATACTTAAGTGGAGGTTTAACTATCTCACAGTATTAAATACTCTTTCCTGAAGAGAGGTGGACGGGAAGAAAGTAGCCGGTTGTCACAACTTCTTCACCAGCAATTTTTCGAAGCAACAAATCTACCAGTAAACAAGCTATATCTTTCAATGGTTGCTGTATAGTGGCTAGTTGGGGATAGTAGCTTTCTACAAAATAAGTTCCGTCGTAACCGATGACTTTTAGATCCTCTGGAATTTTGATTTCCAATTCTTGAGCGACTTTCATGATTAAAATGGCTGTCAGATCATCTGAAGCAAAAATGGCATCAGGTTTTCTATGTTTTAAAATATTTTTGATTTCCATTTCTTTGCGAATAGGAGAGAAGTCACTTGATACATTGATAATTGGTGCATCAGGTAGAATGGAAGCAAAACCTGCATGGCGGAGACCTGTCGGGGAGTTTGAATTATCATTTCCGGTAATCATAATGATATTTTGGGCACCGGATTTGACCAAGGTTTCTGCAGCCAAGACACCACCAGCATAGTTGTCCGAAGATACAACAGGAATGGAAGGGGATAAGTTGCGGTCAAAAGAGATAATGGGAGCTGTTACACGGTCATAATCAGAGATGCCTAAGTTGTGGCTACCTGAGATAATGCCATCCACTTGATTGGCTTCTAGCATCTCCAGATACTCTTTTTCCTTACTTGAATTGTGCTCGCTATTGCAGATGATTGTCTTGTAGCCTCTTTTGAATAACTCATGCTCTAATTTGTCAATGAGTTCGGCATAAAAAATGTGACTGATATTTGGGAAAATCAATCCAATCAGTTTAGCGGATTTTCCTTGTAAGCTACGAGCGAGATTATTGGGCTTGTATCCCAATTCGCGCATGGCCTCATTGACTTTTGTAATCGTTTTTTCTGAGAGGTAGCCTTTTTTGTTAATTACACGAGATACAGTGGTTGGGCTGACTCCAGCAATTTTTGCAACATCAGTTAACTTCGCGACCATAATCTAATTCATAGTAAGTTCCAGTTGGATTTCCCTCGCTGATAAAAATACCGTTTTGGTTTTCATGAGGGAAAACGCGACCTGAAAATACTTTTTCTCCTTTGTTAATAAAAATTTCAAAAACTGACTTATCAATGAAGATAGTAGCAGTTGTAGCTTGGTTTTCAATCGTACAACTACGAACGGTACCAAATTCAAGAGCGTATTGCTCACCGGCTTGACTACGGTCAACTGTTACTTGACCATTTTTGATGTCAAAGCAAATGCGTAATCCCTTATGCTCTTGATCTGCAAAGAGGACGATTTCAGCTTGTGAATCAGCTGTAAATTCTAGTTCTAATTCATAGCAGTTCGTTGTCTGCGCTTGATTAGCAAATGTTTGGCTATTATCTGTGCGCAAGGATGTGATAGCTGGGACAGGGTATTGATAGAGTTTACCGTCTTTTAGGGTTAATTCTTTGACCAAAGAGAATGTTCCTTGGTGGTCGAAACGGTCGGATGGATAGGCAATATCTGGTAATCCTAGCCAGCTGACAGCTAAGGCGCGTCCGTCAGGAGCATTGAAAGCTTGAGTGGCGTAGCATTCAAATCCATAATCTAAATTTTGCAGAGGACTAGGTTCAACAATTGTTGCTTTCTTTGTGTCAAACGATTGACCTATTTTATACATATTTGGATAAATATTGTCATAAGGAGTGACTTTTTTTGATAAACCTTGAGGACAGTAGAGCAATATTGGCTTATCATCAATAAAGACAAGATTTGGACATTCCATCATGTAGGCGGTGTTGTCATTTTCAAAGTCTAAATTACCGACTTCTTCCCAGTTTGTATAATCGTTGTCAACCACTTTATAAAGCTTGATATAGCCTTTTTTGTCAAGGTTTTGTTCCCCAACAATGGCGTAAAATTGTCCGTGGTAGTTAAAAATCTGAGGATCACGAAAATGATCTGTAGCGTCCTGAGGTTGTTCAATCAAGACTTTGTTTAGTTTTTGAATATGTCCGTCTTTGTCCAGCAAAGCACCGATTTGGTAAGGGTGACGAACCCAATTCTTATCACGGACATTTCCAGTATAGAATAGGAAAAGTTTGTCATCAAACTGCATGGCCGATCCAGAGTAAGCACCGTGACTGTCTAATGGGGTGTCTGGCAGAACACGAACACCGGTTTCTGTGAAGTGTACGAGGTCATCACTTTCCAGTTGTACCCAAGACTTGAGCCCATGAGTTGCACCAAATGGAAAATTTTGATAGAAGACAATCCATTTTCCGTCAAAATAGGAAAAACCATTTGGGTCATTCAGCAGTCCCGTATCAGGTTCTACGTGGTAGGTAGCACGCCAAGGCGATGTAGCGATTTTATCTTTTATCTGTTGGATTTCATTTTCAGTCCATTGTTCATAGCGTTTGTAACGTTGTTCAGTAGTCCAAGCCAATCTTTTGTCCTCCGAGATAGTTTTCTTACTTATATAGTAAACGTTTTCTCTGAAAAAATCAACTTTTTAATAGAAAAAAATAAAATTTCTGCAAAACGCTTGACATATTTTGAAATCATGTTAAAATAATAGTCGTAGGAGCGATTAAATCGCTTTCATAAAAGTTAATTATTTTCAATAAGGAGATGCAAATGGAAAATAAGGACATTGCAAAAGCAGTCATTGAGGCCATTGGCGGACGTGACAATGTAAGTAGTGTTGCTCACTGTGCGACCCGTCTGCGTGTCATGGTCAAAGATGAAGCTAAGATTGATAAAGACAGAGTTGAGAATCTTGAAAAGGTTCAGGGAGCTTTCTTTAACTCAGGCCAATACCAAATTATCTTTGGTACTGGTACAGTGAATAAAATCTATGATGAAGTGGTAGCGCTTGGTTTGCCTACATCTTCAACTGGTGAGCAAAAAGCAGAAGCAGCTAAAAAGGGAAATTGGTTCCAACGTGCCGTTCGTACATTTGGTGACGTATTTGTGCCAATCCTGCCAGCAATCGTAGCAACAGGTCTCTTCATGGGGATTCGTGGTGCGATTAATAATGATACGATTCTTGGGTTATTTGGAACAACTTCAAAAGCCTTTGCTGCGTCAGACTTCTATACTTACACAGTTGTGTTGACAGATACAGCATTTGCCTTCTTCCCAGCTTTGATTTCTTGGTCAGCTTTCCGTGTATTCGGTGGGAATCCAGTGATCGGTATTGTACTTGGTTTGATGTTGGTAAATACCGCTCTTCCAAATGCTTGGGATGTAGCTTCTGGTGCTGCAAAGCCAATCATGTTCTTTGGTTTCATTCCAGTAGTTGGTTATCAAAACTCAGTATTGCCAGCCTTCTTCATTGGACTACTTGGTGCGAAACTTGAAAAATGGTTGCATAAGAAAATTCCAGATGTGCTTGATTTGCTTGTTGTGCCATTCTTGACCTTCCTTGTGATGTCAGTTCTTGGACTCTTTGTCATTGGTCCAATCTTCCACTCACTTGAAAATGTTATTCTTGCTGCGACAAAAGCTATTCTTGCCTTACCGTTTGGCTTAGCTGGTCTCATCCTTGGTGGTGTGCATCAGCTTATCGTGGTAACTGGTGTTCACCATATCTTCAACTTACTAGAAGCACAATTGATTGCAAATGAAGGAAAAGATGCCTTTAATGCGATCATCACAGCTGCTATGACTGCCCAAGCGGGTGCAACTCTTGCAGTTGGTGTAAAAACAAAATCTAAAAAACTAAAAGCTCTTGCCTTCCCGGCTGCTCTCTCTGCAGGTCTTGGAATTACTGAACCAGCTATTTTCGGGGTAAACTTACGTTATGGTAAACCATTTGTACTTGGTCTTGTTGCCGGTGCTGCTGGTGGTTGGTTAGCTTCTATTCTTGGACTTGCTGGTACTGGATTTGGTATTACTATTATCCCAGGTACGCTTCTCTATCTGAATGGTCAAGTTCTTCAATATATCTTTATGGTACTTGTAACTACTGGTCTTGGATTTGGTTTGACTTACGCATTTGGTTACAAAGATGCTGAAGAAGAAGTGACTGAAGCAAAAGAAGTAGTAGAAGCTAATGAAGCAGCTGCGCCAGTCCTTTCTGATGAAACAATCGTTTCTCCAATCGTTGGTCAAATGGTTGACTTGAAAGATGTTAATGATCCAGTATTCTCTAGCGGTGCTATGGGACAAGGAGTTGCGGTGAAACCTAGTGAAGGTGTTGTGTATGCTCCTGCGGATGCAGAAGTGACAATCGCATTTGCAACTGGTCACGCTTATGGCTTGAAAACGACAAAAGGTGCTGAAATCTTGATTCACGTAGGTATTGACACAGTTTCTATGAACGGTGACGGATTTGATCAAAAAGTTGCTCAAGGTGATAAGGTGAAAGCTGGCGATGTTCTTGGTACATTTGATGCTGCGAAAATTGCAGCCGCTGGTCTTGATGACACAACTATGGTGATTATTACCAACACAGCTGATTATGCTTCTGTTACTCCTGTTGCAGAGGGTACAGTAGCGAAAGGCGATGCTGTGATTGAGCTAAAAGCCTAACCGTATAATGTGATAAGAGGCTGAGCAAAAAGGTTCAGCTTCTTCACTTTTGGTTAACAAAACACATTAACACAGCGGTTGATTGTTTTCTTTGCTCGCTTCACGTCTCAAAGTTGTCAATCAACTGTGCAGGGGTGGGAAACGAACTCTTTCCAGTTCTTTCCCACTCCCTTTTCTTTGAAAAAGAGAAGAAAAAGTAAGATTTTTACTCAGAAGTCATACGATGATATGCTATAATGAATAGAGAAGAGAAGAAAACAAAATAAAAAGAGGTTTTGAAATGACAAAATTGTATGGAAGCTTAGAAGCTGGTGGTACAAAATTTGTGTGTGCAGTTGGGAATGAAAAATTTGAAGTGGTTGAGAAAACACAATTTCCAACGACCACACCGATTGAAACGTTGGATAAGACGATTGCATTTTTCTCTCGTTTTGAGAATTTAGTTGGTCTTGCGGTGGGTTCATTTGGTCCGATTGATATTGACCCTAATTCAAAAACGTATGGTTTTATCACGACGACACCAAAACCACACTGGGCAAATGTTGATATTGTAGGAGCTTTGCGGCGTGTTTTAAATGTGCCGATTTACTTTACGACAGATGTCAATAGCTCTGCTTATGGTGAAGTGGTGGCGCGAAATAATGCAGGCGGACGAATTGAAAATTTGGTCTATTATACTATTGGAACGGGAATTGGTGCTGGCGCCATTCAACGTGGTGAATTCATCGGTGGAACGGGTCATCCAGAAATGGGGCATTACTACGTTGCAAAACACCCAATGGATGTAGAAAAAGAATTTAATGGGGTGTGTCCTTTCCATAATGGCTGTTTAGAAGGGCTGGCTGCTGGACCTAGTTTAGAGGCTCGGACAGGTATTCGAGGTGAAAATATTGAACTAAACAGTTCTGTTTGGGATATTCAAGCCTACTACATTGCGCAAGCAGCAATTCAAGCAACGGTGACATTCCGCCCTGATGTGATTGTCTTTGGTGGAGGTGTTATGGCGCAACAGCACATGTTGGATCGTGTTCGTGAAAAGTTCACAGTTTTGTTGAATGGTTATTTGCCTGTTCCAGATGTGCGTGATTACATTGTGACGCCAGCAGTTGCAGGAAATGGGTCAGCAACACTTGGAAACTTTGTCTTAGCTAAAAAAGTCAGCGAAAAAGCCAAAGGATAATTGAGTAATTGAGAGCAAGTGAGTGAATATTGAATAAGCTTGCTCTTTTTTGATGAGAAAGAAAATGATTAAACCAATTGTAAAAGATATGTTGTTCTTGCAGCAGAAAGCACAACCAGCAAGTAAAGAGGATGTCGGAATTGGGCAGGATTTGTTCGATACCTTAAGAGCGAACCAAGATAAGTGTGTCGGAATGGCAGCCAATATGATTGGAGTTCAGAAGCAGGTCGTTATTTTTATGTATGGTATGGTGCCTGTTATCATGTTCAATCCTATTTTGAGAAGGAAGTCATCTCCTTACCAAGCGGAAGAGTCCTGTTTATCACTTGCGGGGAGTCGCTTGACAACTCGTTATAAGGAAATTACAGTTGAATATTTGGATCAACATTGGCGAAAGCAAACGCTGACTTTGAAAGATTTTCCTGCACAAATCTGCCAGCATGAACTGGATCATTTGGAAGGGATTTTGATTTAATGACCTGAAAACTCAGCTTTTATAGTACTGGGTTTTTAATTGGTCAAAAAATAGTTCTCATAGGAACTTTTTTCTTGACATTCGTTTGAATTATAGTAAAATAGTTCTCATGAAAACTAATTGGTTCTCTAGCGAACTATTTGAAAGGAAATCAAATGGAAAAACCATTATTAGAATTCAAGCGATTTGGACGGAAGACACATCTGATGATTCAAAAAATTGCCAAAGAGCGAGGGATTGAATTTATGGCGGGTCCGCAGGGGCAAGTATTGCATTTTGTGAATCACCGCGAAGACTGTGATAAGATGACCTTTATTAAAGATATTGAGCAGGAGTTGGGCATTACTAAGTCCGTTGCCAGTAATTTAATGAAGCGAATGGTGAAGAATGGCTTGATTTATCTGGAAGTAAGTGAGACCGATAAACGCGCTAAGATTATTCGTTTAACGCCGGAATCAAAGGAGCGCATGAATAAAATTCGTGATTTTTTTGATGAAATGGATCGTTGCCTATTGACAGATATTTCAGAAGAAGATTTGGTTACTTTTTTTCAAGTGATGGGGAAATTTTACCAGAATATTGAAAAATTAGAAAAAGGAGAAACGAATGGTTAAATTGTTTAAACGTTTAACTGTCAAAGAAGTAGGGATGATTGTCATCAGTATCTTGTTTACTTGTTTAACAGTTTATTTGGAATTAGAGGTTCCAACTTATATTTCAAAAATTACGGAACTCCTACAGATGAGGGGGACAGTAGTTTCTGATTTGTGGGATCCAGGTTTGAAAATGATTGGGCTGTCTTTTGCGAGCTTTCTTAGTGCTGTGACAGTTGGCTTTATTGCGGCTAGATTGGCGGCTAGCTTTACAACGAGTTTGCGGTCAGATATTTTCAATCGTGTACTGGATTATTCAGACGCTGAGATTAAGCGATTCTCTATTCCGAGTCTTTTGACGCGGACAACCAACGATCTTACGCAAATTCAGCTCATGATTACCATGGGCTTGCAAGTTGTGACGCGTGGGCCAATCATGGCGATTTGGGCGATTACGAAAATCATTGGGAAATCAGAATACTGGCTCTGGGCGGTTATTGTGGCGGTTATTGTGAATATTATCATGACAACAGTTCTGATGACGTTGGCCTTTCCAAAGCAATCTGTTATTCAACGGTTGACTGATAAGTTAAATAGTATTACGCGTGAAAGTCTAACAGGGATTCGTGTTGTTCGGGCTTATAACGCTGAAGACTATCAAGATGACAAGTTTGCAGGAGCTAATGATGAAGTGACTCGTTTGAATCTCTTTGTCAGTCGTCTCATGGCGATTTTAAATCCAATTATGATGGGGATTTCGAGCGGCTTGACTTTGGCGATTTATTGGATTGGGGCTTACTTGATTCAAGACGCAGCCTTACCAGAACGTTTGCCAATTTTTAGTGATATGGTCGTCTTTATGTCTTATGCCATGCAAGTGGTGATAGGCTTCATGCTTATGGGGGCTCTTTTTATCATTCTACCTCGTACCTTGGTGTCTGCCGGACGGATCAATGAAGTGCTTGATTTATATTCAACGATTGAGTCTCCAACAGAGCCAAAAATAGCGAAAGATGTCAAAGGTGAAGTGGTATTTGACAATGTATCTTTCCGCTATGCTAAAAATTCTGAGGCTGTTATCGAACATGTTAGCTTTACAGCTAAAGCAGGTGAAACCGTAGCTTTCATTGGATCAACTGGTTCTGGGAAATCCACTTTAATCAGCTTAATTCCTCGTTTCTATGATGTGACAGAAGGAAAAATTTTAGTGGATGGCGTAAACGTCAAAGATTATCAGCTGGAAGATTTGCATAATAAAGTTGGCTACATTCCACAAAAAGCTGTCCTCTTCTCTGGTGATATCAAGAGTAATTTAGACTTTGGGCAAAGCAATGAAAGCCCATTGGATGACGAAAAAATGTGGGCTGCACTTGATTTGGCACAGGCTAAATCATTTGTTGAAGAAAAAGAAGACGGTTTGCAATCTGAAGTTGCACAAAGCGGTACGAATTTCTCTGGTGGGCAAAAGCAACGTTTGGCAATTGCGCGTGCGCTTGCTCGCAAGCCTGAAATTTTGATTTTTGATGATTCATTTTCAGCGCTGGACTATAAGACAGACCGCATTTTGCGGGAAGAATTAGCGAAAAAAGTGAAGGACACAACGAGATTGATTGTGGCGCAGCGGATTTCAACCATTATGGACGCCGATCAGATTTTGGTATTGGATAAAGGGAAAGTAGTCGGTCAGGGTACTCATAAAGAATTGCTGGCAACGAACGCAGTTTATCAAGAAATTGCTTACTCACAATTATCGAAGGAGGAATTGGAAAATGGAAAATAAAAAATCGTCTTTATTTAGCCAAGTGAAACCTTATCTCAAAGGTTTTCAGCTTCCATTGCTCATTGCATTTGTGGGAGCGGCAGTGTCTAGTATTATTACAGTTTATGGACCAGACAAATTAAAAGAAATTACCAACCTTATCACAGAGGGGATGCGAAGTCAGATTGATTTGAAATCAATCTCCAACATTGCTCTTTTCTTAGCGATTTTGTACGCAGCAGGTGCTTTGTTAAATTACGTTCAATCTTTTATCATTTCATCTGTTATTCAGCATTTCTCCAAGCGCTTGCGGACTGCTATTGCTGAAAAAATCAATAAATTGCCTCTACGCTATTTTGACAGCCATTCCCAAGGGGATACTCTTTCACGGGTCACAAATGACGTGGATACTGTTGGACAATCTTTGAACCAAAGTTTAGGAACGGTGATTTCATCAAGTTTGCTGCTTATTGCGGTTCTCTTTATGATGTTTTACAATAATGTGGTCTTGTCCTTTGTAACGATTAGCTCAGTCTTGATTGGCTTTGTCTTTGTTGCTTTGATTATGGGAAAATCTCAACGATTCTTCCGAGCACAACAAGAAAATCTTGCCAGCGTCAATGGCTATGTGGAAGAAATGTACTCTGGGCATAATGTCATTGTCAGCTACAATGCCACAGACGAATCCAAAGTAGCCTTTCAAACACTTAATACTAACCTTTACAACAGTATGTGGAAATCACAATTCATTTCAGGGATTATGATGCCGCTTATGATGTTTGTAGGGAACTTCGGTTACGTTATGGTTGTTTTGGTTGGGGCGAGCATGGCCTTGAATGGCGATGTCACTATGGGAACGATTGTTGCCTTTATGGTATATGTACGGATTTTCTCTCAACCGTTGTCACAAATTGCACAAGGGATTACTACTCTTCAACAAGCTAGCGCTGCTATGGGACGCGTATTTGAATTTTTAGCAGAGCCTGAAATGGAAAATGATGAGCATAAAGCGCAACAACTCACGACCCTAAAAGGAGATGTTACCTTTGATAAGGTATTCTTTAGTTATAATCCAGATCGAACGATTATTCATGATTTCTCTGCCAATGCAAAAGCAGGGCAAAAAATTGCCATTGTCGGTCCGACCGGTGCTGGGAAGACGACCATTGTCAACTTGCTCATGAAATTTTATGAGATTGATAAGGGTCGCATTACAATTGACGGTGTTGATACAAAGCAAATGAAACGTTCTGAGGTACACGATGCCTTCTCCATGGTTCTTCAAGACACTTGGTTATTTGAGGGAACGATTAAAGAAAATTTGATTTACAATCAGAAAAATATTTCTGACGAAGCAGTTGTGGCAGCTGCCAAAGCTGTTGGGGTTCATCACTTCATCAAGACTTTGCCAAAAGGATACGATACGGTGCTGGACGATACAGTAAGCCTTTCTGTTGGGCAAAAGCAATTGCTGACCATTGCGCGTGCCCTTCTTAAAGATGCTCCATTACTTATCTTGGACGAAGCGACTTCATCTGTTGATACACGGACGGAAGAGCTGATTCAAAAAGCGATGGATAAACTAATGGAAGGACGGACTTCCTTTGTCATTGCTCACCGTTTGTCAACGATTCGTAATGCTGACTTAATTTTGGTTATGCGAGATGGCAATATCATTGAACAAGGCAATCATGAACAATTGATGGAACAAAACGGCTTCTATGCTGATCTTTACAATAGTCAATTCGATGAAGACGCAGAGTATGCGTAAGTTGAATTGAAGATAGTAAGTAAGACAGAAATTCTTCTTGGTCAAAATGATCTGAGAAGAGTTTCTGTTTTTTTGACTGTTGATTTACTTTTTTTGTTAGAAAAGGAATAGTTGAACTCAAACTCCCCAAGGTATCAGAATCCTTGGGGAGTTTTGCTAAATTCAATCTTCAAAACCATTTTTGTCAGACAGTTCTTTAAAGAAATGACCTGTATTTTCTCCTTTATAAAAAATTCTATATTATAATATTATAACTCTATATTTTTGGTAAAAAGCCAACCTTTTATTCGAAAAGCATAGACATTTATTTTAAAATATAGTATAGTTAGAGTATCAAGGAAAAAAGTGGTATGTTGGCAACCAATTCCATTTTAGGAGGTATTCTTCAGTTGGTAGATATAGCGATTGTTGGATTTATCTAGTATCCATTCTTTCGTATGCTGGACAAACAACCTGATTCTGTATTATAATGAGATGAATGACAGATTTGCAGGAGCTATCATATGCCTAAATACGAAGAAATAGCGAATATACTTCGAGATAGAATCGCAAATGGAGTCTACCCAGTAGACTCCATGTTGCCTATTCAGTCTGAATTATCAAAAGAGTTCGGTGTTAGCCGAATGACTATAAAAAAAGCTGTTGAGATTCTAACCATTGAGGGATTGATTTTTTCCAAACAAGGAAATGGGACGAGAGTGTTAAATTCATCCTTTTGGGATAAAGAAGATTCAAAATTTCGCTTGAATAACTACAATGGCTTGAGTCAAGGTTTAAAAAATGATGACCGAAAATTAACGAGCCAGATTATTCAATTTGCAGTTGAATTTCCAGAAGCTGAAATTGCGGAACGTCTGCAGTTGGAAACGACGGCACCGGTTTATAAAATTATACGATTGCGTCTGCTGGATGACCAACCTTATGTGTTGGAGCACACGTATATGCCGTGTGACTTGGTGCCAGGGTTGGATGAGAGCATTTTGCTTCAGTCTATCTATGCTTATTTATGGGATGAATTAAACTTAAAATTTGCCGGAAGTTATCGCCATATCACAGCTGAAAAGCCAGATGAATATGACCAAAACTATTTGGCTTGCCAAGAGACAGATCCGATTTTGCAGGTGGAGCAAGTTGTTTATCTGGAAACTGGACGTCCGATTGAGTATTCGAAAAGCCGCAATCGCTTTGACACGAGAGGGTATTCTCTTTTAGATGTTAAAAATATTTAAGTCATTTGTGCAATATTAAAGGAGGAAATGATGTCAGAACCATTATTTTTACAATCTGTTATGCAGGAAAAAATCTGGGGCGGAACGAAGCTGCGAGATGAATTTGGCTATGAAATTCCCAGTGATAAAGTAGGCGAATACTGGGCGATTTCGGCTCACCCGCATGGCGTATCTACGATTAAAAACGGTCGCTTTGCTGGTATGGGCTTGGATCAGCTCTATGCAGAACACCGAGAGTTATTTGGTAACAGCAGCGAGCCTGTTTTTCCGCTTTTAACCAAAATCTTGGATGCCAATGATTGGCTCAGTGTTCAGGTTCACCCAGATGATCATTATGCTATGGAGCACGAAGGGGAATTGGGAAAAACAGAGTGCTGGTATGTGATTGCTGCAGATGAAGGAGCAGAAATCATCTACGGGCACAATGCCACGTCACGAGAAGAGTTGCGCCAGCAGATTGAAAAGAAAGAATGGGACAAGCTCTTAACCAAGGTGCCAGTCAAGGCTGGAGACTTCTTCTATGTCCCAAGCGGTACTATGCACGCCATTGGATCAGGTATTTTGATTTTAGAAACGCAACAGTCTAGCGACACTACCTATCGTGTCTACGACTTTGACCGAAAAGATGATGAAGGCAATCTGCGTGAGCTGCATTTGGAAAAATCCATTGATGTGCTCAATATCGGTGCGCCGGCCAATAGCCGTCCAGTCACGGTGAAAGCAGATGATTTGATGTCAACGTTTTTAGTAGCTAGTGATTTCTTTGCTGTTTACAAATGGGAAGTATCAGGAAAAGTGGATATCGAGAAAACAGCTGCTTATTTGCTAGTAAGTGTGCTAGCAGGGCGAGGTGTGCTGACCGTAGATGGAGAAACGTATCCAATCGCAAAAGGCGACCATTTTATCCTACCAAGCGATGTGGAAGAGTGGACTTTCGAGGGGAAAGACCTTGAAATGATTGTTAGTCATCCGTAATAGCTTTTATAGAACATCAGAGGTTGAGGAAATTCCTTGACCTCTTTTATCATGAGACAAAGCATTATGGCATAGTTCTCTACTGCTCTACAGATTTTTAAAGCTATCTATGAAACAATTCTAACTGTATAATCCTTATATTTTTGCAGGAATTGTCAGTTATATTAAAAAATGATGTCATTTTCAGAAAACGTTGATAGTATTTCAGAAAAGCGTTATAATGGCTAATATTGAAAAATTTAGGAGAAAAAATATGTTTTCCAAGTTGAAGAACATTTTTATCGGGCGACCTTTGAAATCAAGTGATGAGGGAGATGAAGGGAATTTACTCACTAAGCTACAAGCCTTGGCTATGCTGTCAAGTGATGCTCTGTCTTCGATTGCTTATGGTCCTGAACAAGTTGTTTTGGTTTTGGTATCCGTATCTGCTGGTGCAATTTGGTGGTCTTTGCCAATCGGTATTGTGGTGCTGATTTTGCTGGCCAGTTTAACCATTTCATATCGTCAGGTGATTCATGCTTACCCACAAGGCGGTGGGGCTTATATGGTTACAACGGAAAATCTTTCACCAAAAGCTGGTCTAGTTTCAGGTGGTAGTTTGCTAGTTGATTATATGTTGACAGTAGCGGTATCTGTTTCTTCTGGAGCGGATGCGATTACGTCAGCAATTCCTGCTTTGCATCCGTACAATTTGCACATTTCGATTGTTTTAGTGCTGATTTTAATGTTAATGAATTTACGTGGCTTGCGGGAATCGGCGGTTTCGCTGATGATTCCAGTTTATTTGTTCATCGCAAGTACCGTTTTCTTAATTGGCTTTGGTTTATTGCAATTATTACTGGGGAATTTATCCTACCATGCAACAGCTCCGATTGGAAAATCTATCTCAGGTGTTAGTTTGGTTCTTCTGCTTCGCGCATTTACGAGTGGTTCAGCTTCTCTGACAGGTGTGGAAGCTATTTCAAATTCTGTACCATTTTTCAAAACACCCAAAGCTGAAAATGCAGCGAAAACCTTGGCAATTATGGCAGCCATTTTAGGTTTCATGTTTGCTGGTATTACTTTTTTAAACTACTGGATTGGCATCGTTCCGGTAAAAGGCGTTACAACGCTCGCTCAAATGGCGCAAGCTATTTTGGGAAATTCACCTGTTGGGCAGCTTCTCTTTTATATTTTCCAACTGTCAACAGCTCTCATCCTTGCTGTAGCGGCTAATACAGGCTTTTCGGCCTTTCCCATGTTATCCTACAATATGGCAAAAAATAAATATATGCCACACATGTATATGGAAAAAGGAGCACGCCTTGGTTATTCAAATGGGATTTTGACTTTAGCTATCGGTGCTATTCTTCTTTTGCTAATTTTTAATGGGAATACCGAACGGCTCATTCCACTTTACACTATTGGTGTATTTGTGCCTTTTGCTCTTTCTCAAACGGGAATGGTCGTGCATTGGCGCAAGCAGTATGGAAAACATTTCTTGAAATATTCAGTAGCAAATATTTTAGGCGCTGCTATTTGTTACACCATTGTAGCGATTTTGCTACTTTTTCGTTTGCGAGATATTTGGCCATTCTTTCCGATTATCATCGTTTTATTATGGATTTTCTTGAGTATTAAAAATCATTACAATAAAGTGGCGAAACAGCTACGTTTGAATGAAGAAATTGAACGCGTAGACTATGCAGGAAATCTGGTTTTGGTGCTTGTTGGAAATGTCACGCGTGTTAGTGTCGGTGCGATGAATTATGCGCGTAGCATTGGTGATGAGGTGATTGCCATGCATGTATCTACCAAAGAAACACAAGAAAAAGATGAAGAAGTAGCCAGTGAATTTAAACAATATTTTCCGGATATTCAATTTGTAAATGTGGAAACAAGCTACCGTAATATCATCAGACCAACCGTACAGTATGTGACAAAAATCGCTCGTGGTGCGCAGAAGAAAGGTTATACCGTAACAGTGCTAGTACCACAATTCATTCCAAATCATAGTTGGCAAAACATGCTACACAATCAAATGAGCTTGAAATTGAAATATTTTCTCAGATGGCATGAAAATGTTGTTGTAGCTAGTTATTCTTATCACTTAAAAGAGTAAGGACATAGAACGGTAGTTTTGAATGGAACTGCCGTTTTTATCCTTTTATTTTCTTGAAAGATATAGTGAAAAATGCTATAATGAAAAGAACATTTTAAAATAAGAATTGTAACAAGTAAGGAAAGAAATGGCGAATATTTTAAGAAAAATTATCGAAAATGATAAAGGTGAATTAAGAAGATTAGAAAAAATGGCAAAGAAAGTCATGGCGTATGAAGATGAAATGGCTGCTTTGTCAGATGAAGCTTTGAAAGCAAAGACGGATGAATTTAAGCAACGGTATCAAAATGGCGAGTCATTAGATGACTTGCTTTATGAAGCTTTTGCGGTTGTTCGTGAAGGTGCAAAGCGTGTGTTAGGACTTTTCCCTTACCCAGTACAGATTATGGGTGGGATTGTCTTACACCATGGAGATGTGCCAGAAATGCGTACAGGGGAAGGAAAAACCCTGACAGCAACCATGCCAGTTTATCTGAACGCCTTGTCTGGAGAAGGGGTTCACGTTGTCACAGTAAATGAATATCTGACAGAGCGTGACGCAACAGAAATGGGGGAACTGTACTCTTGGTTGGGGCTTTCTGTTGGTATCAACCTTGCTGCAAAGTCATCCGCAGAGAAAAAAGAAGCCTATGAATGTGATATCACGTATTCAACCAATGCAGAGATTGGTTTTGACTATTTGCGTGATAATATGGTGGTGCGTGCTGAAAACATGGTGCAGCGTCCGCTAAACTACGCTTTGGTCGATGAGGTGGACTCCATTTTGATTGACGAAGCTCGTACGCCTTTGATTGTGTCAGGACCAACTTCGTCTGATACGAACCAACTTTATCACATGGCAGATAGCTTTGTGAAGTCTCTTAATAAAGATGACTACATCATTGATGTGCAGTCTAAAACCATTGGACTTTCTGACTCTGGGATTGATAAAGCAGAAAGCTACTTCAAGTTAGAAAATTTGTATGATATTGAAAATGTAGCACTAACTCACTTTATTGACAATGCTCTTCGGGCAAACTATATCATGCTGTTAGATATTGACTATGTGGTGAGTGAAGAGCAAGAAATTTTGATTGTGGACCAATTTACAGGTCGTACAATGGAAGGTCGCCGGTATTCAGACGGACTTCACCAAGCAATTGAAGCAAAAGAAGGTGTGCCAATTCAGGATGAAACGAAGACCTCAGCTTCTATCACTTACCAAAATCTATTCCGTATGTATAAGAAATTGTCAGGGATGACAGGGACAGCTAAGACAGAAGAGGAAGAATTTCGCGAAACCTATAATATTCGGGTCATTCCGATTCCGACAAATCGTCCAGTAGCTCGTATTGACCATCCAGATCTTCTTTATCCAAGTATTGAGTCTAAATTTAAAGCGGTTGTTGAGGACGTGAAAGCTCGTCATGAAAAAGGACAACCTGTTCTTGTAGGAACAGTCGCAGTTGAAACAAGTGATTATATTTCTAAGAAACTAGTAGAAGCTGGCATTCCGCATGAAGTATTGAATGCGAAGAATCACTATAAAGAAGCGCAAATCATCATGAATGCCGGGCAACGTGGTGCGGTAACGATTGCAACCAATATGGCTGGTCGTGGTACAGATATTAAGCTTGGTGAAGGGGTTCGTGAACTTGGTGGACTTTGCGTTATTGGTACAGAACGACATGAAAGCCGTCGTATTGATAATCAGCTTCGTGGTCGTTCAGGTCGTCAAGGAGATCCTGGTGAATCACAATTCTACCTATCACTTGAAGATGAACTTATGCGTCGCTTTGGATCGGAACGGATTAAAGCTGTTTTGGATCGCATGAACCTCAGCGAAGAAGAGTCTGTCATCAAATCTCGTATGCTGACGCGCCAAGTAGAAGGAGCTCAAAAGCGTGTTGAAGGGAACAACTATGATACACGTAAACAAGTCCTTCAATATGATGATGTTATGCGTGAGCAACGTGAAATTATCTATGCGCAGCGCTATGATGTCATTACGGCTGATCGTGATTTGGCACCGGAAATTCATGCCATGATGAAGCGAACAATCAACCGTTTTGTGGATGGCAACAGTCGTGCAGAGCAAGATGAAAAATTAGAAGCAATTGTTAATTTTGCAAAATACAATCTTGTTCCAGAAGAATCTATTGAAATCGCAGATTTAGAAGGCTTGTCTGATGAAGATATCAAGGCTGATTTATACAAACGTGCCTTGGAGGTTTACGATAGTCAAGTGGCGAAACTTCGCGATGAGGATTCCGTCAGAGAATTCCAAAAAGTTCTGATTTTGCGCGTCGTGGATAGCAAATGGACTGATCACATTGATGCTTTGGATCAACTTCGGAACTCAGTTGGACTTCGTGGTTATGCTCAAAATAACCCAGTCGTTGAATACCAAGCTGAAAGTTTCCGTATGTTTAATGATATGATTGGTTCGATCGAATTTGATGTGACGCGTTTGATGATGAAGGCTCAAATTCACGAGCAAGAACGTCCACGTACGGAGCATCATATCAGCACAACAGCGACACGCAATATTTCAGCACAACAATCTGGCTTACCTAGCGATATTGATTTGACAAAAGTGAAGCGCAATGACTTGTGTCCATGTGGTTCTGGTAAGAAATTTAAAAATTGTCATGGACGCCACAGATAAGTAGTGTAAAGAGGGGGAGATTATGACATTTAAGGCAACTAGCGAGCCAATTGATGTAGCAAAGGTTCGTAATTTATCAAAGTTAGAAGGAGAGGCTTTAGCTAAAAAAAAGGCACGAGATCGTGAGTTAAATGCCATTATCCGTGGAGAAGATGACCGCATTCTGTTGGTCATTGGTCCGTGTTCTTCTGATAATGAAGCGGCTGTCCTAGAATATGCAAAGCGCCTATCTGCCCTCCAAGAAGAGGTGAAAGACCGTATTTTCATGGTCATGCGTGTTTATACGGCAAAACCTCGTACCAATGGTGATGGCTATAAAGGCTTGATTCATCAGCCAAATACCAAAGCTGCACCCAGCTTAATCAATGGTATTAAAGCAGTTCGAAATTTGCATTATCGTGTTATTACAGAAACAGGAATGACGACAGCTGATGAAATGTTGTATCCAGAAAATCTTCCGTTGGTAGATGATTTGATTTCTTATATGGCTGTTGGGGCGCGTTCTGTGGAAGATCAGCAACACCGTTTTGTAGCGAGTGGAGCTGATGTTGCGACTGGCTTGAAAAATCCTACGTCTGGAAATCTCAATGTCATGTTTAACGGGATTTATGCAGCGCAAAACAAGCAAAGTTTCTTGTTTGCTGGTAAGGAAGTAGAAACTTCAGGAAATCCTTTGGCACACGCTATTCTGCGTGGTGGGCTTGATGAGTATGGAAAAAACATTCCAAATTATTACTACGATAATTTACTAGATACGATTGACCAATATGAAAAAATGGGCTTGGAAAATCCTTTTATCATCATTGATACCAATCATGATAATTCTGGTAAACAGTATTTAGAGCAGGTACGGATTGTCCGTCAAACCTTAATCAATCGTGACTGGAATGACAAAATCAAAAAAATTGTACGTGGCTTTATGATTGAGTCTTACTTAGAAGACGGTCGTCAAAATGAGCCTGAAGTATTTGGAAAATCCATTACAGACCCTTGTCTGGGTTGGGATAATGCAGCACAGCTTGTACATGAGATTTATGATACATTAGGAAAATAATATGACATTTATTGAAAAGGGTCAGAAAATTGATATTGATCGTATTAAAGAGACGACACGATTATCTGAAGCAGCTTTGATCATTAAGGAAAAGCGAGATAAAGAACTAGCCGCTATTCTCCGCGGAGAAGATGAACGACTTTTGTTGGTCATCGGTCCGTGTTCTTCGGATAACGAAGATGCAGTTTTAGAATATGCTCATCGTTTGTCTGATTTGCAACAGAAAGTAGCAGACAAAATCTTTATGGTCATGCGTGTTTACACAGCAAAACCTCGAACTAATGGTGACGGTTATAAAGGATTGGTTCATCAGCCAAATGTAAAGGCGGCTCCAAGTTTAATCAATGGGCTTAAGGCGGTTCGTAATCTACATTATCGTGTTATCACAGAGACTGGATTAACAACTGCTGATGAAATGCTGTATCCGTCTAATTTGATTTTAGTAGATGATTTGGTAAGTTATCATGCTGTCGGAGCACGATCTGTGGAAGATCAAGAACATCGCTTTGTAGCGAGTGGTCTTGACGCACCTGTTGGAATGAAAAATCCAACGTCAGGTAATATGAATATTCTGTTCAATGCAATTTATGCAGCGCAAAATAAGCAAACTTTCCTATATCACGGTCAGGAAGTAGAGACATCTGGCAATTCTTTAGCGCATGCTATTTTGCGTGGGTCTATAAATGAATATGGTAAAAATATTCCCAATTTCTATTATGAAAATCTCTTAAATGATATTCAACAGTATGAAGAAATGGGACTAGAGTACCCTTTTATCATGATTGATACTAATCATGATAACTCAGGCAAGTGTTATTTAGAACAAATTCGGATTGTCCGTCAAACCCTAATCAATCGTGACTGGAATGAAAAAATCAAAAAAATTGTACGCGGCTTTATGATTGAGTCTTACTTAGAAGATGGTCGTCAAAATGAGCCTGAAGTGTTTGGAAAATCCATTACAGACCCTTGTCTGGGTTGGGATAATACAGTCAGACTAGTCAAGGAAATATATACTACCCTATCTAAAAATGAAAAATAAGAAAGATGGGGAGTGGATTTGTAAAATCTGATAGTATTAGTGCATTAAGTTTTATTTTAGAAAGTAACCGAGTCTGGCACACTTTTGTCCCAGCCTCTTTTTAAAAAGATGATTAAAGGACATGGTATTGATATAGAGGAAATTTCTTCTATTCAAAAAGTTTATGAAAAAAATGCTCGCTTCGCCAAGAAAGTTTTGACTGTTGCTGAATTTGCACGGTTTGAAGAACTTTCTGGTAGGCGAAAAATGGAATATTTGGCAGGACGTTGGTCTGCTAAAGAGGCTTTTTCTAAAGCATGGGGGACTGGAATTGGTTGTGTCACTTTTCAGGATTTAGAAATTTTAAACAATGAAAAGGGAGCGCCTATTTTTACTAAGTCGCCTTTTTCTGGCAAGGTCTGGGTGTCGCTCAGCCATGCAGGTAATATTGTTACAGCTAGTGTTATTTTGGAGGAACATCATGAAAACGAGTCATCATCGACCTACTAGGGCTGTTGTGGATTTAGCTGCTATCCGCTTTAATATTAAACAAATTGCAGCGCATATTCCAAACAATGTGGAAAAATGGGCTGTTGTCAAGGCAGATGCCTATGGTCACGGTGCAGTTGCTGTTACGCAATCTATTGAGCCAATTGTGGATGGCTTTTGTGTTTCCAATATTGATGAAGCTGTAGAGTTGCGTGATGCCGGCATTACGAAAAAAATTTTGGTATTAGGAGTGTCAGATGTTCATGCCATTTCATTGGCAATTGAACGCAAAGTGACCTGTACCGTTGCTAGTTTAGAATGGATTGATTTGCTGCTACAGTCAAATATAGATGTAGCTGGTTTGGCTGTTCACATAAAAATTGATTCTGGGATGGGACGGATTGGTTTTCGAGATAGTCAAGATGCTCAAGAAGCCATTCATCGTTTGGAAAAAGCAGGTGCTCAGGTAGAAGGCATCTTCACCCATTTTGCAACAGCTGATGAAGCAGATACGCATAAGTTTGAAGCACAGTTGGCACGTTTTAAAGAAATTTTAGGGCAACTAGAAACCGTTCCACCGATTGTTCACGCTAGTAATTCTGCAACGACTCTTTGGCATGCAGATACTGTGATGAATGCAGTGCGTCTGGGTGATATTATCTATGGTCTCAATCCTAGCGGTCGTACCTTGCAGCTTCCTTATGAAATGAAGCCGGCTCTTTCTCTAGTTTCAGAATTGGTTCATGTCAAGCAATTAGAAGCAGGAGCAGATGTGGGGTACGGAGCTACTTATACGAGTGAAAATTCGCAGTATATTGGAACGGTTCCGTTGGGATATGCAGACGGTTGGACGCGAGATATGCAAGGTTTTGATGTTCTAATTGACGGACAATCTTGTCCCATTGTTGGTCGTGTGTCTATGGATCAGATTACCGTTCGTCTACCTAAAGCTTGTCCTATTGGTACACCTGTCGTTTTTATCGGAGAAAGTGGCAAAGAATCCATTTCTGCAACAGATGTAGCAGAAAAACGAGGAACGATTAACTACGAGGTGCTTTGTTTGATTAGCGACCGTGTGCCTAGAGTTTATAAAAATTGATTGAAACTAAAAAGCAGTTGGAAAAATCTAGAAAGCTATTTTCAGCATGGTTGTTCCAATCTGCTTTTACAAACTCTTGAAAAACAGAACTGAAAGAGGAATTATGAATTTACACCAACCTTTAACGGTTCTGCCGGGTGTGGGGCCGAAATCTGCTGAAAAATTTACTAAGCTAGGAATTGACAGCCTGCAGGATTTGTTGCTCTATTTTCCATTTCGCTATGAAGATTTTAAAAGTAAAAATGTATTAGAATTGGAAGACGGCGAAAAGGCAGTTATTTCAGGGGTGGTGGCTACACCAGCAAATGTCCAGTACTATGGCTACAAGCGCAATCGCCTGCGTTTTACCATAAAGCAGGGAGAGGTGGTACTTGCAGTCAACTTCTTTAACCAACCTTATCTAGCAGACAAGGTAGAGGTTGGCTCAACCATTGCTATTTTCGGCAAATGGGATAAGGTAAAAGCTAGTTTGACCGGGATGAAAATTCTAGCACAAGTAGAAGATGATTTGCAGCCAGTTTATCGAGTAGCTCAAGGGATTAGTCAAGCCAGTTTGGTCAAGGTCATTAAGACAGCCTTTGACCAAGGGTTGGAATTGCTCTTGGAGGAAAATTTGCCCCAAGTGTTGTTAGAACGCTATCAGTTGCTAGGACGGAGTCAGGCAGTACGGGCAATGCATTTCCCAAAGGATTTGGCAGAGTACAAGCAGGCTTTGCGTCGGATCAAGTTTGAAGAGCTTTTTTACTTTCAAATGCAGTTACAGGTCCTAAAGAGCGAAAGCAAGAATGCGAGTCAAGGGTTAGCTATTCCTTGGCGAGGTGATTTATTAGAAAAAAAGCTGACACTGCTACCTTTTGAATTGACAGCTGCCCAGAAGCGGAGTCTTGATGAAATTCTACAAGATATGAAAGCACCAACCCACATGAACCGGCTTTTGCAGGGAGATGTGGGTAGTGGAAAGACGGTGGTTGCAGGTTTAGCCATGTATGCTACCTATACGGCTGGTTTGCAGTCTGCTCTTATGGTACCGACTGAAATTTTGGCAGAGCAGCATTTTGATAGCTTGAGCCAACTTTTTCCTGAACTACGGATAATTCTGTTGACAGGAGGAATGAAGCCGACAGAACGCAGACAAGCACTAGAAGCGATTGAGGCTGGTCAGGTAGATATGATTGTCGGTACTCATGCTTTGATTCAAGAAAGTGTGACATATCATCAGCTTGGTCTGGTGATTATTGATGAACAGCACCGCTTTGGAGTGGGACAGAGACGAATTTTGCGAGAAAAAGGAAATAATCCTGATGTGCTCATGATGACTGCAACGCCCATTCCTAGGACGCTTGCTATTACTGCTTTTGGTGATATGGATGTGTCAATTATTGACCAAATGCCAGCTGGGCGTAAGCCGATTATCACTCGTTGGGTCAAGCATGAGCAGCTGGAAGTAGTTCTGGATTGGTTGAGGAAAGAGCTGCAACGAGGTGCTCAGGTCTATGTCATCTCTCCTTTGATTGAGGAGTCGGAAGCTCTGGATCTGAAAAATGCTATTGCTTTGGAAGAGGAATTAAAGGCTTATTTCGGTGACAAAGCACAAGTAGCTCTGCTACATGGTAAAATGAAGAGCGAAGAAAAAGATACCATTATGCAGGATTTTAAGAAAGGAAAAATTGACATTCTGGTTTCCACGACTGTTATTGAAGTCGGTGTCAATGTGCCCAATGCTACGGTCATGCTAATCATGGATGCGGACCGATTTGGGCTCAGCCAGCTTCATCAGTTACGTGGTCGAGTAGGACGTGGAGATAAACAGTCTTATGCGGTTCTTGTAGCCAATCCTAAGACAGAATCTGGCAAGAAACGCATGAAAATCATGACGGAAACGACTGACGGTTTTGTCTTGGCTGAGGAAGATTTGAAAATGCGTGGTTCTGGTGAAATCTTCGGCACTCGTCAGTCCGGTTTGCCGGAATTTCAGGTGGCAGATATTGTAGAGGATTATCCAATTTTAGAGGAGGCCAGAAAAGTCGCCAGTCAAATTGTGTCCACTCCTGATTGGCGAACGAATGCAGATTGGCATATTGTAGCGCTTCATTTGGACAAGCAGGACTACTTGGATTGATTTTAGTTTATCATCATATATAAACCAAAAAACTTCACCATTTGGATGAAGTTTTTTAAATTAAGTTTTCTGAAAGAAATCTATAAGCCTGCTTTAAGTTTTTCGGGCTATACTAAATTCATCAAAAAGAAAGAGGTAAGTCCAATGACAGTAAACATTAAAGTACATTATAACAAAACATTCAAAAAATCAGGAAAGGAATCAGAAATATATGGCAAATAACTAAAAACAAAAGAGCTAAAAACTTTTTTTCATAAATCTCCTAAACATAAAATATCCTAAGAAGCTTCGAAATATCGGAGCTTCTTATCTATGTAAAATTAACCTTCAATATAGTTTCTTAAGGCTTGTCCTCGCAGCCCAGCATTCAGAGCAATCAAGAGTTTGATACGAGCTTTAGGAGCATTGAGCTCTTTGACAAACATAATGCCTGATTCGTGTAACTTCACGCCGCCCCCTTCATAAGCGTAAACTGGCTCTGCAATGCCGTTAAAGCAACGAGATACAAGTGCAATTGGCAGCCCAGAATTCGCAAGTTGACTGAGCTTTTGGGCAACTTCTTGTGGGAGATTCCCAGCACCAAAGGCTTCAACGATGAGACCGTTTATCTTTTCCAAGTCTAACATATCAAGCAGTTCAGTTTTCATTCCAGCATAGGCTGGGATAATCGGTACTAACCCAGAAATTTTATCTAAATGAAAACGAACGCGTGGTTCAGCTGTTTTGAAATAGAGGATTTCTTGCTTCATAATCAGTCCGAGTGGTCCATGAGTTGGCGTTTGAAAAGTGCTGACATTGGTTGTATGCGTTTTGGTCACGTATTTGGCAGCATGGATTTCATCATTCATAACCACCAGAACGCCTTTTCCGCGTGCCTTGTCATCGCTTGCTACCCGAAGTGCAGATAAGTAATTGTAAACTCCGTCACTTCCTAGTTCATTGGAGCTTCGCATGGCACCGGTCAAGACGACAGGGATATCTGGAAGTTCCATGGTATCCAAAAAATAAGCTGTTTCTTCCAGAGTGTCCGTTCCATGAGTAATGACAACCCCGTCAAAATGCTTCCCGTCTGTCTTGATTTTTTGATACAATTGTAGCATGTGCTGTGGTGTTATGTGAGGGCTAGGAATATTGAAAACATCAAGAGCCGTCACTTGAATGCCTTCTAGAGGAACTGCAATATGGTTCATGGGATTGTGTTCGTTTGTGATGACTTTTCCAGTAGTATCCGCCTGCATGGAAATAGTACCGCCAGTATGTAAAACTAAAATTCTTTTGGTCATAAGTGAGCTTCTCCTGAATCTATGCTATAATTATTGTATCATAAAAGAAAGAGATGAGAAATGAATGGAAATCAAAGCAGTCTTCTTTGATATTGATGGAACATTAGTAAACGATAGTCGGACGGTCTTGAAATCCACAGAACAAGCAATTCATAGTTTAAAACAGCAAGGTATTTTAGTTGGTTTAGCGACAGGTCGGGGTCCCTTTTTTGTTCAATCCTTTATGGAACAGTTGGATTTAGATTTTGCAGTGACCTATAATGGACAATATATTTTTTCAAAAGATAAAGTCATTTCTGCGAAGCCAATTGATAAAACCAGTTTGCGTCACCTGATTCAGTATGCTCGCCAGCATAAAATAGAAATCTCGTTTGGAACAAAATCAGGAGTGATTGGCTCTAAAATCATGAGCTTTGGCATGAGCAAGTTTTCTCAATGGACCAGTCGTTTTGTTCCGAAGAAGATGGCATACTTGGTAAATAAAAGTTTCAACAATGTGGTTAGCAAGGCACTTCCTCAACAGCAGGATGATTTATTGAAATCCATTCAAGAGCCGATTTATCAAGTACTGATGCTGGCAACACCAAAAGAAACACAAACTATCGAAGCGGATTTTCCAGATTTAAAGTTTACTCGTAGCAGTCCTTTCGCAGCTGATATTGTCAATCAAGGAATGTCAAAGTTAGAAGGAATTAAGCTCGTTGGAAAAGAATACGGTTTTGACATCAATCAAGTCATGGCTTTCGGTGATTCTGATAATGATGTTGAGATGTTAGCGGGCGTTGGCATGTCTATTGCCATGGGAAATGGAACCAGTCGAGTGAAAGAAGTTGCAAAACACACAACCAGTAGCAATAGTCAGGATGGGATTCATAAAGCTTTGGAACACTTTGGCATTTTAGCGAGTGAAAAAGTCTTTATCAGTAGTGACCACCATTTTAATAAGGTCAAAGAATTTCATGGGATAATGGATGAATGCACGCAGGAAGAGCCCATCCTGTGGACAACAGAGGGTGCTCGTCATCGTGCAGGTTTCAAGGTAGAAGAGCTAGTGGAATTTTTACGTGCAGCCAGTCCGTCAGAAGAGGTCTTTGAGCAGTCTGTTCAATCTTTGCACGAAGCTGTGAACAAAGCTGCTGAAAAAGTCAAAAAGAAGAGCAAAGCAGAGATGTCCTTAGTTGGGCAAGTAGATGCACTGATTGATATGTTGTATTTTACCTATGGTAGTTTTGTTTTAATGGGAGTAGATCCGGAATACTTGTTTGAGATTGTCCACCGAGCCAATATGGGTAAACTCTTCCCGGATGGCAAAGCGCATTTTGATCCTGTCACCCATAAAATCTTAAAACCAGATGATTGGGAAGAAAATTATGCCCCAGAGCCAGCTATAAAAAAAGAGCTTGAACGTCAAATTCAAGCCTATCAACGAAATTGCACGAAAAATGTAGAATGAAAAAGAAGAGAGCTTGGTTTATGCCAATCTCTCTTTATCTTTGTATTATAATGTTTTTTCTTTATCACGGACAACAAGCAAGTCAACTTTTGCGTGACGCAAGATGTATTCAGATGAAGAGCCAACCAGTAACCGTTCAAAGGCGTTAAGCCCAGTAGCACCAACCATGATGAGGTCAACTTTTTGTTCTTCTGGAATATCTGTTGCAAGAAGGGTTTTCGGATTTCCCATTTCAACAACTGTGACAACATTTGCCACGCCGGCTTCTTTGGCTTTTTCAGCATATTGATCCATGAGTTTCTTTGCATCTTCTTGCAATTCTTCATAGACTTCTGCATCAAATGTAGAAACGCTTTGCAAGGCACGTGTATCAATTACATGGGCAATCGTTAGGCGTGAATTATTTCTAAGCGCAACATTTACACCCTTTTCAAAGGCAAGCTCAGCTTCGTGAGAACCGTCAACAGCGACCATAATGTTTTGATATCTTTGTAGCATAGGAATACCTCCATTCTTTCTTTAGTTATATTGTAACCCTTTACATGAAAAAAGTAAAGCATTTTCATGCAGACTTTACAAGAAGTTTTTTAGATTTTTTAGAAAAATTGCGTTATAATAAATTGACTCTTTTGAAATGAGGAAAAATTCGATGAAAGAATTTAATAAATCAACAAAATTAGAACATGTGGCTTATGATATTCGGGGTCCCGTCTTAGAAGAAGCAATGCGGATGCGTGCAAATGGTGAGAAAATCCTTCGGTTGAACACAGGAAACCCTGCCGAGTTTGGTTTTACGGCACCAGATGAAGTGATTCATGATTTAATTATGAATGCACGGGATAGTGAGGGCTATTCAGACTCGAAAGGGATTTTTTCTGCTCGGAAAGCTATTATGCAATATTGCCAGTTAAAGAATATTCCAAATGTTGATATTGACGATGTCTACCTTGGAAATGGGGTTAGCGAGTTGATTGTCATGTCTATGCAAGGTTTGCTAGACAATGGTGATGAGGTGCTGGTACCTATGCCGGATTATCCTCTCTGGACGGCAGCGGTCAGTTTAGCGGGAGGAAATGCAGTTCATTATCTTTGTGATGAAGCGGCAGATTGGTATCCAGATATTGATGACATTAAATCAAAAATTACCTCTAATACAAAGGCTATTGTCGTTATCAATCCAAACAATCCGACAGGAGCCTTATATCCTAAGGCAGTGTTAGAAGAACTTGTTGAAGTTGCGCGGCAAAATAATTTGATTATTTTTGCGGATGAGATTTATGATCGTTTAGTAATGGACGGTGAAAAGCATATAGCTATCGCAAGTTTAGCTCCTGATCTTTTCTGTGTTAGTATGAACGGTTTGTCTAAATCGCACCGTATTGCAGGTTTTCGTGTCGGATGGATGGTGCTATCTGGACCAAAATATCATGTAAAAGATTACATCGAAGGGCTAAATATGCTGTCAAATATGCGTCTGTGTTCAAATGTCCTATCTCAGCACGTGGTACAAACATCGCTTGGCGGTTATCAATCAGTAGATGAATTGCTGCTTCCTGGCGGACGGATTTATGAGCAACGGAATTTTATTTATAAAGCTATCAATGAAATTCCAGGTCTATCTGCAGTAAAACCTAAAGCAGGGCTTTACATTTTCCCTAAAATTGATAGAGAAATGTATCAAGTAGATGATGACGAACAATTCGTGCTGGATTTCTTAAAGCAAGAAAAGATTTTACTGGTGCATGGACGGGGCTTTAATTGGAAAGATCCTGATCATTTCCGGATTGTTTATCTGCCTCGTGTAGATGAGTTAGCACAAATCCAAGAGAAGATGACTCGTTTCTTAAGGCAATATCGGAGATAATAGAAAGCGAGACAGACTCGCACGATTGCTGACGCATTCACCTACTGCATCGTCAATTTATTACACAGTGTGCTATGAAGCTGGAGACTTTCGTCCCAGCTTTTTGTGATAATATGGAGGAGTGAGAAGGCTAGCCAAGCTAATTGCACACAATTGTATCTCAATAAACAATTTTCAGATAATTGTTGAAGATTAAAGCGCTTTATGATATAATCAATAAGATTATATGCGAGGTAAATTATGGCAAACTTATTAGCAAAAACACGAAAAATTACATCTATTTTGCGTCGTTCAGATGAGCGATTACAGGATGAATTACCTTACAATGCAATTACCCAGCAGCTAGCTGAAATCATGGATTGTAATGCTTGTATTGTAAACAGCAAGGGGCGTCTTTTGGGGTATTTTATGCGCTACAAGACGAACAATGACCGTGTGGAAGCATTTTATCAAACGAAAATCTTCCCGGAAGAATATGTTCGCACAGCGAATTTAATGTATGACACAGAAGCCAATCTTCCTGTCAATCATGATTTGTCAATTTTTCCTGTCGAAACCAAAGATGAAATTCCAGACGGCTTGACGACAATTTCACCTATCCATGTTTCAGGGATTCGCTTAGGAACTTTGATTGTTTGGCGCAATGATAAAGAATTTGATGATGATGATTTGATTTTGGTTGAAATTGCAAGTACAGTGGTTGGTATTCAGTTGCTCAACTTCCAACGAGAAGAAGATGAAAAAAATATTCGTCGCAGAACAGCGGTAACCATGGCTGTGAATACTCTATCTTATTCAGAATTACGAGCTGTTTCAGCAATTTTGGGTGAATTAAATGGCAATGAAGGTCAATTGACAGCATCGGTCATTGCGGATCGTATTGGCATTACTCGCTCAGTGATTGTCAATGCTCTGCGTAAACTAGAGAGTGCAGGCATTATTGAAAGTCGTTCTTTGGGAATGAAAGGAACCTATCTTAAAGTCCTTATTCCCGATGTCTTTGAAGAGATTAAAAAGAGAGATTACTGATGACAAAAGCATTGATTTCGATTGATTATACGGTGGATTTTGTGGCAGATGATGGCAAGTTGACAGCTGGAGCTCCAGCTCAGGCAATTTCTGAAGCTATTGCCCAAGTGACCGAGGCAGCTTTTGAGCGAGGAGATTATATCTTTTTTGCCATTGATGCCCATGACGAAGGAGATACTTTCCACCCGGAAAGTAAACTCTTTCCACCACATAACATCAAAGGCACTAGTGGACGTAACCTTTATGGACCGTTGGCGGATTTTTATCAGGAGCATAAAGCAGATTCTCGCGTCTTTTGGATGGATAAACGGCATTATTCAGCTTTTTCGGGAACAGATTTGGATATTCGTCTGCGAGAAAGAAAAGTTGACACGGTGATTTTGACTGGTGTTCTGACGGATATTTGCGTTCTCCACACAGCTATTGATGCCTATAATTTAGGGTATCAAATTGAGGTGGTAGAGTCTGCTGTAGCTTCTCTTTCGGAGGAAAATCATAAATTTGCACTAAACCACTTGCAAAATGTTTTAGGTTCGACTATAATAGATAACAATTTAAAAGTAAAAAAGCAGTAGAGTAGGTTTGTTGACTTGAACAGAGAGTGCTGAAAGCTGAGAGCAGCACCAAGGAAGCAAAATCCGAAGAACATACTGTCAATGATATAATGGTTTTTTCTATGCTATTTATGGTAAAGGATGATATTGTCTAAAACTATTATATCATTGCAAGAAATTTGTGTGAATCAAAGCGCAAACGTCTGCTCACGTTACGAGCTAGAGGTTGCAATGCAACGAATAACAGTGGTACCACGGCTTTCGTCTGTTTTACAGGCGGAAGCCGTTTTTCTATAGCTCTTAATGTTTTAGCGTTTAGAGCTATGGTTATAGATTTACGTAGTAAAGTCAATGTTCCTTATAATTCTTAGTACTTAGAGGAGCGGTTGCAATTTTGTTAGTTGGACAAAAGCTGTAAACAAAAAATGATTCCTACTTTTAGTATCTAGAGCTACGGGCGTAGATTTCTATAAGTAATTTGTGGCAAGTTGACGATTTAACTGAAATGAATTTAGAAAGAGGTAGAGAATATGAAAGAAGTTTTTATTGGAAACTACGGTTTGGAACAAGTTGGTCAGAAAATGATAGCGACTGGGTGGGTTGCAAATATCCGAAATCATGGGAAATTGGCTTTTATAGAGCTACGAGACCGAGAAGGACTGCTTCAAGTTTTTGTCGCAGGTGATAGCTCGGCTTTTACTGAAATTGATCATCTACATAAAGAAGATGTGATTTCTGTTACAGGAGAAGTTGTCGAGCGAGAAGCCCGCTTTGTCAACAAAGCTATCAAGTCTGGACAGGTGGAGCTGCGAGCAGAGGCAATTCAAATCCTTGCAAGCAGTAAGCCTCTTCCTTTTGAACTTGATCAGCACGCTCATACAGGAGAAGAGTTGCGGCAAAAGTACCGCTATCTGGATTTGCGTCGAAGTAAGATGACAGAAAACCTCAAACTTCGTCACCAAGTAACCAGCACAATTCGTGACTACTTAAACGGTAAGGATTTTCTGGAAGTGGAGACACCTTATTTGACGAAATCTACACCGGAAGGAGCCAGAGATTTTTTGGTTCCTAGTCGAGTTTTTAAAAATCAATTTTATGCCTTGCCTCAAAGTCCGCAAATGTTGAAGCAACTTTTAATGGGAGCTGGTCTGGAGCGTTATTATCAAATTGTTCGTTGTTTCCGAGACGAGGATCTACGGGGAGACCGTCAGCCTGAATTTACTCAGGTCGATATGGAAATGAGTTTTGCTAGTGAAAAAGACATTCGCATGCTTGTAGAAGAGATGCTCAAAGCGGTTGTCAAGAAAACTCATGGTTTGGAACTAACAGAAGCATTTCCAACTATCAGTTATGAAGAAGCTATGAGCCGCTTTGGTACAGATAAGCCGGATACGCGATTTGATTTGGAATTGAAAAATCTGACCAATCTCTGTCAGGATAATTCTTCTCTTTTGCTGAAGCAGGCTTTTACTAATGATGAAGAATTATGGGGCATCTGTGTTCCTGATGCTGCGGATTCTTTCACGAAGAAGCAGCTCAGTCATTTCTATCAGGAAATGAAAGAATTTGGAGCTAGTAGGTTTGCTAGTCTTAAGGTGGAAGCAGGTGAATTTCAAGGGGATTTGGCTTCGACTTTTGAAGCAGAAGCAGTTGCCTTCATAGACCAATTTAAAGCGCAAGACGGTGATTTGCTTTTACTGGTCATCACCAAGAGAAGACAAGCTCAAGAAGCCTTGGGGCACTTGCGATTGGAGATTGCCAAACAATTAGATTTAATCGATCAGAGCCGACTGGACTTCCTTTGGGTATTAGATTGGCCTTTGTTAGAGTGGAATGAGGAGCAAGAACGCTATCAAGCTATGCACCACCCGTTCACCCAAGGAGTTTTTGAAAATGAGCAAGAAGATTTAGCTTCAATCAAAAGCCATGCCTATGATATTGTCCTTAATGGCTATGAAATTGGAGGCGGTAGTTTACGGATTCATGATCGAAAGAGTCAAGAAGCCATGTTTGAACTCTTGGGCATGGAAAAAGAAGATTACGAGCGTGACTTTGGCTTTTTCTTAGAAGCGCTTGATTATGGTTTTCCGCCGCATGGTGGTCTAGCACTGGGCTTGGATCGACTGGTTATGATTTTAGCTGGTGAAGAAAATATCCGTCAGGTCATTGCCTTTCCTAAAAATGGAACTGGTTTTGATCCTATGCTAGAAAGTCCCAGCCAAGTAGATGCGAGTCAAGTGAAAGAACTTCATTTGGAATTGAAGAACTAAGCCTATTTGTGATAAAATAAGAAGATGGTTGTTTTTCGGTTATGCTGAAAAATAAAAGAAGAGAAAGGAAACAGAGATGAAAATTACTCAAGAGGAAGTAACGCATGTTGCCAACCTGTCAAAACTAGCTTTTTCACCTGAAGAAACAGCAGAATTTGCGACAACTTTGTCAAAAATTGTGGACATGGTGGAGTTGTTAAACGAAGTTGATACAACTGGCGTGCCTTTTACATCAAATGTTGCAGAAAATGTCAACTATATGCGTGAAGATGTAGCAGTTGCAGGTTGGAATCGAGAAGAACTTTTCCAAAATGTGCCTGAAAAGGAGCGAGGCTATATCAAAGTGCCTGCTATTCTAGATGACGGAGGAGATGCCTAATGACTTTGAATCAAAAAACAATTGAAGAATTGCATAATCTCCTTGTCAAAAAGGAACTTTCCGCAGTTGAGCTGACGAAAGCTACTCTGGAAGATATTAAGAGTCGAGAAAGTGAAGTTGATAGCTTTATTACGATTAGTGAAGAAGAAGCATTGGCGCAAGCAGCAGCAGTAGATGCGAAGGGAATTGATGCAGATAATCTTATGAGTGGGATTCCACTAGCTGTTAAGGACAATATTTCTACTAAGGGGATTCTGACGACAGCTGCCTCCAAGATACTCTACAATTACAAGCCGATTTTCGATGCAACCAGTGTGGAAAAACTCCATGAAAAAGACATGATTGTCATTGGTAAGACCAATATGGACGAATTTGCCATGGGCGGCTCCAGTGAAAATTCTTATTTTAAGACTACGAAAAATGCTTGGGACGCTACAAAAGTTCCCGGAGGCTCATCTGGTGGTTCAGCGACAGCAGTTGCTTCTGGTCAGGTTCGCTTGTCTTTAGGTTCTGATACCGGTGGCTCTATCCGTCAGCCAGCTTCCTTTAACGGAGTGGTCGGACTGAAGCCAACTTATGGTCGTGTTTCTCGTTTTGGACTCATTGCTTTTGGGAGCTCGTTGGATCAAATTGGACCTTTTTCTCGGACGGTTAAAGAAAATGCTCAGCTTTTGGGCGTAATTGCAGGAAATGATAAAAAAGACTCAACCTCTTCTCAACGAACTGTTCCTGATTTCACTAGTAAGATTGGTCAAGATATTAAAGGATTGAAAATTGCTCTTCCGAAAGAATATATGGGCGACGGGATTGATGAAAAAGTCAAGGAACGCATTTTAGCGGCTGCCAAGCATCTGGAAAGTTTGGGAGCGATTGTTGAAGAAGTTAGCCTGCCCCACAGCAAATACGGGGTAGCAGTCTATTATATCATCGCTTCTTCTGAAGCCAGCTCTAACTTGCAACGTTTTGACGGGATTCGTTATGGCTATCGGGCAGATGAGATTGAAAGCTTAGAAGATGTTTATGTCAAGTCTCGTAGCCAAGGTTTCGGTGAGGAAGTGAAGCGCCGAATTATGCTAGGAACGTTTAGTCTATCGTCTGGTTATTATGATGCTTATTTCAAGAAGGCGGGTCAAGTTCGGACGCTCATTATGCAAGATTTTGCCAAAGTATTTGAAAAGTATGACTTGATTTTGGGACCAACTGCACCGACGGTTGCTTACGACTTAGGAACTCAAAGTCACGATCCAGTGGCTATGTATTTGGCTGACCTTTTGACGATTCCGGTCAATTTAGCAGGGCTTCCTGGCATTTCCATTCCAGCAGGCTTTGCGGATGGTCTGCCGGTTGGGCTGCAATTGATTGGAAATCATTTTGATGAAGAGACGATTTACCAAGTAGCAGCTGCTTTTGAAGCAACGACAGACTACCACAAGCAAAAACCAGTCATTTTTGGAGGTGAAAAATAATGAACTTTGAAACGATTATTGGACTAGAAGTCCACGTTGAATTAAAAACAAATTCAAAAATTTTCTCACCAGCACCAGCTCATTTCGGAGAAGATCCAAATACCAACACCAATATCATTGACTGGTCTTTCCCAGGTGTCCTGCCAGTGATGAACAAGGGCGTGATTGATTACGGTATCAAAGCTGCTCTGGCGCTCAATATGGATATTCATCAAAAAATGCACTTTGACCGCAAGAATTATTTTTATCCAGATAATCCTAAAGCCTATCAAATTTCTCAATTTGATGAGCCCATTGGCTATAATGGCTGGATTGAAATCGAACTGGAAGACGGGACGACTAAGAAAATTCGCATTGAGCGGGCTCATTTGGAAGAGGACGCTGGCAAGAACACTCATGGCAGCGATGGTTATTCTTATGTTGACCTTAATCGTCAAGGGGTGCCTTTGATTGAGATTGTTTCAGAAGCTGATATGCGCAGTCCAGAAGAGGCTTATGCTTACTTAACGGCGCTCAAAGAAATTATCCAGTATACGGGTATTTCTGACGTCAAAATGGAAGAAGGCTCCATGCGCGTGGATGCCAATATTTCTATCCGTCCTTATGGTCAAGAAAAGTTTGGAACCAAGACAGAATTGAAAAATCTTAATTCCTTCAATTTTGTTCGCAAGGGATTGGCTTTTGAGGAAAAACGTCAGGCTGAGATTTTGCGTAGCGGTGGTCAGATTCGTCAAGAAACTCGCCGTTACGATGAAGCAACAGGTGAAACTCTTTTGATGCGGGTCAAGGAAGGCTCAGCTGATTATCGTTATTTCCCAGAGCCAGATTTACCAAACTTTGAGATTGATGACAGTTGGATTGAGGCGGTGCGTTCAGATTTACCAGCCTTTCCAAAAGAACGTCGGGCTAAGTACAAGGCAGACTTTGGATTGTCAGACTATGATGCTAAGCAATTAACAGCAACGAAGAACATCTCAGATTTCTTTGAAGCTGCGGTGACAGCGGGAGGAGACGCAAAATCTGTGTCAAACTGGCTCCAAGGTGAGGTCGCTCAATATCTCAATGCGGAAGGTGAAACCATTGAAGAAATCGGTTTGACACCAGTCAATTTGACTGAAATGTTGAGTTTGGTGGCAGACGGTACGATTTCCTCTAAAATTGCCAAAAAAGTCTTTGTTCATTTGGCGAAAAATGGTGGGTCAGCCAAGGAATACGTTGAAAAAGCTGGCTTGGTGCAAATTTCTGATCCAGCACAACTTCTGCCAATCATTCAAGAGGTTTTTGCTAACAATGAAAAAGCTCTTAACGATTACAAGAGTGGCAACAAAAATGCAGCCAAGTCCCTGATTGGTCAGCTCATGAAAGCTACCAAAGGTCAAGCCAATCCACAAGTAGCTCAAAAGCTACTTAATGAGGAATTGGCGAAGTTGTAAAATCTAAAAAATCAGTCGTTTCGGCTGATTTTTTGTGCTATAATCATAGAATGGAAAAGTTTAGGAGTAAGCTATGTCAAAAATAGCAAAGGGCACTATTTTAACCTTAGTCGCAGGAATTGCATGGGGCTTGTCTGGGACGAGCGGACAATACTTGATGGCGCATGGATTTCCGGTTTTAGTTTTAACAAATGTCCGACTTCTAATCGCAGGGGCTTTGTTGGTATTGTATATGGTGCTAGCTAATCGTAGAAAATTGATTGAAATGATAAAAGACCGAAAAGCAATAATGTCTTTGGCACTGTTTGCTTTGTTAGGATTGTTGCTCAATCAATTTGCTTATTTAAAGTCTATTTATGAAAGCAATGCAGGAACGGCAACCGTTTTACAATATGTCTGTCCGGTGGGAATCCTTGCTTACACTTGTCTCAAAGACCGTGTTGCATCTACTGTGACAGAAGTATTGTCTATGATATTAGCGGTTGGTGGAACCTTTTTGATTGCCACCCATGGACAACTCAATCAGTTATCTGTCACACCTGCAGGACTGTTCTGGGGGCTGTTTGCCGCATTCACTTACGCTTTGTATATTCTTATTCCGATTCAGCTGATAAAGACATGGGGTAGTGTTCCAGTGATTGGAGTGGGCATGATGCTAGCAGGCATTGTCTTAACGCCATTTAGCGGTATTTTGCGTTTTCATTGGCAGTTGTCAATGAAAGTATATCTGGCTTTAGCGGGGATTATTTTAGTGGGGACAATCCTCGCCTATACACTGTTTCTCAAAGGAACCAGTTTAGTCGGGCCTGTGAAATCTAGCCTTCTAGCGGCTGTTGAGCCTATATCGGCTGTATTTTTCGCCTTTCTCATTATGCACGAGCAATTTTATCTCGTAGATTTTGCTGGTATGTTTATGATTTTATCAGCAGTCGCTTTGATTTCTATAAAAGATTTGATATTGGAAAAAAGAAAAGGGATCTTATAAAAAGACAGAGCTGTTTATTTCACTCTGCCTTTTATTTTGAAAATAATTGCCAAAAGAAATCAATAATATACGTCAAACCGTAAGTATAAATGACCAGTGTGATTGGTTTGCATAATACAATAATCATCATGTATTTTTTAAAAGACATCTTCGTCAGGGCTGCTAGCATGCAGAGGAAGTCTGCTGGGCTGATAGGCCAAATCATCATAAAGATGAAAAAACGTTCAAAACGATTGTCCTCATCCAGCCAACCAATGTATTTGTCATAGGTGCGTTTGCTGACGACAGATTGGACAAAAGCCGGACCGTAGGTACGCGCCAGATAAAAAATAATAGCACAGCCGATGATGATACCGACATAATTATAAATGGTACCAATGATATGACCATAAATGAAGACACCAGCAACCGAAGTCAAAGCTCCAGGAATAATAGGAACAACTGTTTGTAGGATTTGCAGGAAAATAAAGAGTGGCGGTCCCCAAAATCCAGCCTGTTTAATAAAGGCGGACAGGGTTTCTTTGGATTGTAAAATGCCAGCATAATAGGCCCAGATACAGAAAATCACCGTTCCAACTGCTCCGATAATAGAAGACCAGTTGATAAATTTTTGTAAAAAAGGGGAAACGGCAGTCATTTTCTTACTCGTATTTGCCATAAGTTCCTCCGTGTTAAATTCTCTATTCTTACTATAACATTTTTAAACATTTTTTGGCAAATTGTACATAAAATCGATGAAAAAATCTAGGGTGCGAAAACTCTTTTTTTATGTTAAAATAGGTAGAAGTATAATGTTTGGAGAGAAATGTGGCGATTGAAAATTACATGCCTGATTTTGCGATTGAGGCAGTTTACGATTTGACAGTTGAAAGTTTAAAAAAACACGGTATCAAGGCTGTTTTGGTGGATTTAGATAATACTCTTATCGCATGGAACAATCCCGATGGAACACCAGAAATGAAGCAGTGGCTCCATGATGTGCGCGATGCAGGAATTCGGATTATTGTAGTGTCCAATAACACTAAAAAACGAGTGAAGCGAGCAGTTGAAAAGTTTGAGATTGATTATGTCTGTTGGTCTATGAAACCATTCACTTGGGGGATTGATCGGGCACTGAAAGAATTTCATTTTGAGAAAAATGAAGTGGTTATGGTGGGAGATCAGCTCATGACTGATATTCGAGCTGCTCATAGAGCAGGAATTCGTTCGATTTTGGTCAAGCCACTGGTCGAGCATGATTCGTTAAAGACCCAGATTAATCGAGCTCGTGAGCGTCGTGTGTTAAAAATAATCACCGAAAAATATGGACCGATTGAGTATAAAAAAGGAATTTAAGTATGGAAGACATTCTCTGTATTGGGTGCGGAGCACCGATTCAGACAAAATATAAGGATAGGCTTGGCTACACCCCTCAGTCGGCTTTGGAAAAGGGAATGGAGACAGGTGAGCTGTATTGTCAGCGCTGTTTCCGTCTGCGTCACTACAACGAAATTACCGATGTGCAATTGACTGACGATGATTTTCTCAGACTTCTCCACGAAGTCGGCGACAGCAATGCTCTCGTAGTCAATGTAGTAGATATTTTTGATTTTAATGGTTCAGTGATTCCGGGTTTGCCACGTTTTGTGGCTGGTAATGATGTGCTGTTGGTCGGAAACAAAAAAGATATTCTTCCCAAGTCGGTCAAGACGAGCAAGGTTACACAGTGGCTGACGGAGCGGGCTCACGAGGAAGGACTGCGCCCTGTTGATGTAGTTTTGACTTCAGCTCAAAACAAGCAAGCGATTAAAGAATTGATTGAAAAGATTGAGCAATATCGAAAAGGTCGAGACGTTTATGTGGTCGGCGTGACCAATGTTGGTAAGTCCACACTTATCAATGCCATTATTCAGGAAATTACCGGGGATAAGGAAGTTATTACGACTTCACGATTTCCAGGGACTACACTGGATAAGATTGAAATTCCGCTGGCTGACGGCAGTCATATCTACGACACACCAGGGATTATCCACCGTCACCAAATGGCTCATTATCTATCTGCTAAAAATCTTAAATATGTCAGTCCGAAAAAGGAAATTAAACCCAAAACTTACCAACTCAATCCTGAACAAACCCTCTTTTTAGGGGGCTTGGGGCGCTTTGATTTTCTGTCGGGTGATAAGCAGGGCTTTACTGCTTATTTTGACAATGAACTCCAATTGCACCGCACCAAACTTGCGGGAGCGGGAGAATTTTATGAAAAGCATGTTGGTTCTTTGCTAACACCGCCCTCTAAAAAAGAAGTGGCAGATTTTCCGCAGCTAGTCAAGCATGAGTTGAAAATTGAAACCAAAACAGATGTAGTCTTTTCAGGTTTGGGCTGGATTCGTGTGATAGGACCAGCACAGATTGCAGTTTGGGCACCAGAGGGAGTGGCAGTAGTGACCCGCAAAGCCATTATCTAAGAGGAAATGGCTGTTAGAAAAATAAAGAGAAGATAAACGAAATAAGAAACAAAAGAGGAATCTATGTCATTAACATCCAAACAACGAGCTTTTTTAAATAGCCAAGCTCATAGTCTCAAACCAATCATTCAGATTGGCAAAAACGGTCTCAACGACCAGATTAAAACGAGTGTCCGTCAAGCTTTAGATGCTAGAGAATTGATTAAAGTAACTCTTCTGCAAAATACAGATGAGAACATCCATGAAGTAGCAGAAATTCTCGAAGAGGAAATCGGTGTAGATACTGTTCAAAAAATTGGTCGTATTTTGATTCTCTACAAACAGTCCAGCAAAAAAGAAAACCGCAAAATTTCAGTAAAAGTAAAAGAAATTTAGAGGAAGTAGCCTATGGCAATTGAATTACTGACTCCTTTCACCAAGGTGAAGTTGGAACCAGAAGTAAAAGCAAAAAAAAGAAAGCAAGTTGGGATTTTAGGTGGAAACTTCAATCCAGTCCATAATGCTCATTTGGTCGTAGCTGATCAAGTTCGTCAGCAGCTATGTTTAGATCAGGTCTTGCTCATGCCTGAGTATGAGCCGCCCCATGTTGATAAGAAAACAACGATTGATGAGAAGCACCGATTGAAAATGCTGGAGTTGGCAATTGAAGGCATCAAAGGTTTAGGAATTGAAACCATTGAACTTGAGAGAAAAGGGATTAGTTACACCTATGATACGATGAAATTTTTGACGGAAAAACATCCAGATACAGATTATTATTTCATCATCGGAGCGGACATGGTAGACTACCTTCCCAAGTGGTATCGGATTGACGAATTAGTCGATTTGGTTCAATTTGTTGGGGTTCAGCGTCCCCGCTATAAAGCAGGGACTTCTTACCCGGTTATCTGGGTAGATGTGCCGTTGATGGATATTTCTTCGAGTATGGTTCGAGCTTTTCTGGCTCAAGGTCGGACGCCGAATTTTCTCCTACCCAAGCCAGTTTTAGACTATATTGAGAAAGAAGGGCTTTACAATAATGGGATATGAAACTTACGTGGGAATTTCTCGTGAGCAGCTTTTAGTCAAAATGCAGCAGTTTTTGCCAGAGAAACGTTTTAAACATTGTCTGGGAGTAGAACAAGCAGCGATTGACTTGGCAGAGCGCTTCGGAGTAGATGTAGAAAAAGCTGGTTTGGCAGGTCTGCTCCATGATTATGCAAAAAAGCTCTCTGACGAAGAATTTCTGGCACTGATCGATAAGTATGCTCTGGATCCAGCATTGAAAGATTGGGGAAATAATGTCTGGCATGGCATGGTCGGCATTTATAAAATTCAGGAAGATTTAAGATTGGCAGATCCAGAAATTTTGAGAGCTATTGAGGTTCATACCGTAGGTTCTGCTCAGATGTCCGATTTAGATAAGGTGGTTTATGTAGCAGACTATATTGAGCCTAATCGGGACTTTCCAGGAGTGGAGCAAGCGCGTGAAATTGCTCATGTTTCGCTCAACCAAGCTGTGGCTTATGAAACGGCACATACAGTGGAACACTTGGCACACAAGGGCTTGCCTATCTATCCTCAAACTTTGGAAACTTACAATGCTTATGTACACTATTTAGAGAAACATTAAAACGAAGAGGACTACATGAAAGAACAAGAACTATTAGAAATTGTTGTAAAAGCAGCGGATGAAAAACGAGCAGAAGACATTACTGTGCTAGATTTGCAAGGATTGACGACGATGACAGACTATTTTGTCATTGCCAGCTCTATGAATAGCCGTCAACTAGAAGCGATTGCTGATAATATTCGTGAAAAAGTCACAGAAGCAGGGCAATCAGCTAGCCATGTAGAAGGAGACTCTGCTGGAGGCTGGGTACTTTTGGATCTAGGCGGAGTGGTCGTGCATATCTTTTCTGAGGAAATGCGGAATCACTACAACCTTGAAAAACTCTGGCATGAAGCCGTTGGTGTGGATGTGACACCATTGCTTGCGAAACAAGCCTTGTAGATAAAAAACGATGAGGGTTGAGGACATTGTCCCAACCTCTTTCAATGAGAAGAAAGGAAGAGTACCTTTTTGGTACTTCTAGATAAGATGACAACTTATGAAACCTTCGCATCAGTCTATGATGCTATTATGGATGATAGTCTTTATGATAAATGGACCGATTTTTCGCTCCGCCATTTTCCAAAAAATAAGAAAAAGCTCTTAGAATTAGCTTGTGGAACAGGAATTCAATCCGTACGCTTTGCCAAAGCGGGCTTTGATGTGACGGGATTGGATTTGAGTGATGAGATGCTTGAAATCGCTCGTAAACGTGCCAAAGAAGCAGGTGAAGCTATTGAATTCAGACAGGGCAATATGCTTGATTTGTCGCAGGCTGGGAAATACGACTTGGTGACTTGTTACTCTGATTCAATTTGCTACATGGCCGATGAAGTTGAAGTCGGTGATGTCTTTCAGCAAGTTTACAACTGTTTGAACGAAGGCGGCGTTTTCATTTTTGATGTGCACTCAACTTACCAGACAGATACCGTCTTTCCTGGTTATTCTTACCATGAAAACGCTGATGAATTTGCCATGGTCTGGGATACATACGCAGATGAAGCACCCCATTCAGTCGTGCATGAATTGACCTTCTTCTTGCAAGACGAAGACGGGCGCTTCACACGTTATGACGAAGTCCATGAAGAACGCACGTACGAAATTCTGACCTATGATATTTTACTAGAACAAGCTGGATTTAAAACTGTTAAGGTCTATGCAGATTTTGAAGACCAAGCACCAATAGAAACAAGCAAGCGTTGGTTCTTTGTGTGTGAGAAGTAGGGGGGAAAGAAAGCTTCTCGAAAATGGTGGGCTTTTTCTTTTGTGGTTAGTTTGCTGTGGTATAATAGAAGTATTAAGTTGAAGTAGGTATTCTCTGAATTAATTTCTATAATTATTAGCGAATTGTTGGTTGTGCACGAGTGAAAGGAATCTAGCGATGCAAGAATTAAGAATAGATAGACACGAAGCTCAATATAGATACTATATTAATAGTCTCTTAGAGTTAGACCCAACTGATAAGGAGGTTAAACTGATTTATGATATCAAATTTTTAACTCCTTTTGTAGGAGCACTAGTTGCATCCTTTTTGAATAGCCAAGGGTATCATGTGATAAGTGAAATTAATGATGAGGGAAAGCAATCAGCTAGTTATGCGAAGAATAATAATTTCTTCCATTTTGCTGAAAGTGACAAAAACATTGATAATAGAAACAAGGATTTTTCAGGTTCTTTCACTCCTATTATGAAGACACCATTGGATACTTATTATCGAGCTGAGGATAATATAGTTGAAAATGTCTCTAAAAAAATTTCTAATGTATTATCTGCTGGTAATGATAAGGTATATAGAATTTTAGAGTATATTATTTCTGAATTATTCAGAAATATTCCGGAACATTCCCAATGTCTTGAGGGGTGGCACTGCTCACAGCATTGGGTACATGATGATTATATTGAAGCCGAGATTGCTTTAATTGATTATGGAAGAGGTTTTCGAGAAAGTTTAAACTCTACAAGTAAATTTCAAGTATTAGACGATGTTGAAGCGATACGACTAGCTTTAGAACCTGGTATAACTGCTGGTATCGTAGATAAGTCACATCTACGCGAAGGTGAAAAAACGGAATACCTTAATTCAGGTTATGGGCTATATGCTATTACAGAACTCTGTAAAGTTTTAAAAGGTCAATATGTTATTGTGTCCAGGGGGGCTATAGCAACTAAAAATGGTATTGAATATTTACGGGGAAATCTAGTCTTTCCAGGTACAGCTATTAAAATTAAATTAAGAATTCCCAATAAACTTAGCTATGATACTTTCAATTCAATATTACAAGGAATTATAAAAAAAGGTCAACATAGCTCTAAGTCAATAAAGGGAGCAATAAATATTGCTTCACCTAAGTCGAGAAGCATGGGAAATTATTAATTGATAATATTGCTTCTTTTATGCGGATACATTTATATATATACTAAGGTATATGGATACTTTTTCAGTTTTTGGTACCCTGAGCGCTTTACTTAAGCAACAAAATTATTTTAGAATTGATGATATTGATATCTTTGACGGAAAAGTAGTAATTTTAGCCATTTTTTGAATTAATAAAAGAATCTTGTATGAATTTGTAAAGGAATGTTTTATGGTTAGTACCAAAGAGTTAAAATGTTATTTTTATCAATTAAATTCAAATTTTGAAATTAGACAAAAGATAAATAGCTATTTTTCAAAGTTAGCAAATCAAAAAAAATTAAAACAGAAACAATTTCTGATTTTAGCTACTATATCAAACATGATATTGTCAAAAAGGAGGAATACGTCTTATTTACAATCGCTAAAGTTGATACTCTTGAGGAAGTTAAATTAGATGATGTTGAAACTCAGGAAAGAAGTATTATTGATAAAGAAGAGACACAAGGATTAGCTAAAGATGCTCAATTTCTTTATAATTTTAAATCTGGAATATTAGTGCAGAAACGAGGTCAAGGACAAATAAATATAAAAGATTTTCAAATATTTATTTCTCAAAAACTTAATATTGACGATAGTGCATTCAAATTTTCACTTATTAAAGATGAAAATGGTTTAAAAAAACTTGATAGTCTTAATCAAATTCACGACTTTGTTTTAAATGTTTCGATTCCAAAACAATTATCTCTTTTTGCAGATGATGTTGACGGCATCAATTCTGGTATAGAGTTAGCTAAAAAAATGCAAGGAGACAGTGTAGATATTGCTATACATGGTGAAAGTTTATGTAAGCGAACTATAATTGATTCTGTTAAATTAGTAGGAGAATATCGTAAAAATCAAAATATGAAAGTAACCTCTCTTTCAATATATGGTGATAATGAAGTTATTGATTTGGTAAAATATAAGTTACAATATTACAAGAAATATTGTATAGATGAATTTTCGACAGAAGATATATATTCTTTTTTAGAAGAAGCATATGCCAATAAAAAAGATTATTTGAATTATTATGAAAATGAAGATAGTTAAAAGAAATATTCTAAAAATTGGTTACATAATAGTAGTTTTCTTTTTATGGAATGCCAAAGTGTATATAACTGATGTAAATAATATAAAAGAAATTTCAGCAGCTTTTCAAGAAATTTTTATTTTCTTGTCAGGATCATTTTTAGCAATAGTTGGTGTAAACTCTTTTTTTCCTGAAAATAGGTTTATTAGGTCTTTGAGACAATTGAATGTAGATTTACATTTACTTAAGAAATTTATTAATTTAACATTTTTTTCCATTGTTTTAGTTTTTTTGCCTTCTTTTTTGTTATTTTTTGATAAAAAAGATAATTCAATTTTAGGAAGAATACTGATAATTTTTGAAATAGTGGTATTTCTAATATTTTGTGTTGAATTAATTAAATTAGCAGTTCAAGTCAGAAAAATATTTAAACAAACGATTGAAGCTGAAATTACTGAAAGAAAAAAATAGTTGTAAAAGGAGCACCACATGACCATCACAGGCATTATCGCAGAGTTCAACCCTTTTCATAAGGGACATAAGTACCTGCTGGATCAGGCTGAGGGGGTCAAGATTGTTGTCATGTCAGGCAATTTTGTCCAACGTGGTGAACCTGCGATTGTGGATAAGTGGACTCGGACCCGAATGGCTCTGGAAAACGGGGCGGATTTGGTGGTTGAATTGCCATTTTTGGTGGCTGTTCAGTCAGCTGACTACTTCGCACAGGGTGCAGTGGATATTTTAGAGCGCCTTGGTGTGAATAAGTTGGCCTTTGGCACGGAAGAGGTCTTAGATTATCAACACTTTTCACAGATTTATATAGATAATCAACAGAAAATGGAGGACTACGTACAAAGTTTGCCAGATGATTTGTCTTATCCACAGAAAACGCAGAAAATGTGGGAAAAGTTTGCTGGTGTGAAATTCACAGGCAATACACCCAATCATATTTTAGGGCTTTCTTATGCCAAAGCTTGCGCGAATAAGGCTATCGAGCTTCTCCCAATCAAACGTCAGGGAGCTGGTTATCATTCACAAGAAGAAAATTTAAAATACGCCTCTGCTACGGCTCTTAGAGAGCGTCTTAATTGTCCAGATTTTTTGGAGAAATTTACCCCGGCTCATGAACTGCTGATTCAGTCTCCCAAAGTGACCTGGTCAGCACTCTATCCTTTGCTGCGTTACCAGATTATCAGTCATCCCGATTTGACGAGTTTTTATCAGGTTAATCAAGAACTTGCGGTGCGCTTGCAGGAAGCAGTGAAAACCAGTTATAGCGTAGAGGAGTTGGTCGAACAAGTCGCAACCAAGCGATATACGAAAGCACGAATCAGACGAATTCTGACTTATATTTTGGTCGGTGCAAGAAATGATCAGTTGCCTAGCGGTATTCATATCTTGGGCTTTACTCAAGCAGGTCGAGAACATCTTAAAAAGATGAAAGGGAAAACAGACTTCATCAGTCGCATCGGTCAAGAACCATGGGATTCCTTAACCCAGCGAGCTGATTGTATTTATCAGCTAGGGAACGCCCAACTAGAGGAGCAGAATTTTGGGAAAATCCCGATAATAGTAGATTGATACAAAATTATTTTATAGAGCTAGACATTGTCAATAATTTGCTAGTGAAATTCAACCTGACTTGTGATATAATAAGAAAGATTGAAAAAGTGAAAATCTAAAGGAGAATATCCAATGGGACGTAAATGGGCCAATATTGTGGCAAAAAAGACTGCCAAAGATGGTGCAAACTCAAAGGTTTATGCTAAATTTGGTGTTGAAATCTATGTAGCAGCTAAAAAAGGAGAGCCAGATCCAGAATCGAACTCAGCTTTGAAATTTGTTATTGAACGTGCGAAACAAGCGCAAGTGCCAAAGCATGTCATTGACAAAGCACTGGATAAGGCAAAAGGAAACACAGACGAAACCTTTACAGAGGGGCGTTATGAAGGGTTTGGACCAAATGGTTCTATGCTCATCGTTGATACACTAACTTCAAATGTCAACCGTACGGCAGCCAATGTTCGCTCTGCCTTTGGTAAAAACGGTGGAAATATGGGAGCAAGTGGCTCAGTTTCTTATATGTTTGATAATAAAGGTGTGATTGTGTTTGCAGGAGACGATGCAGACAGTGTTTTTGAACAACTGTTAGAAGCAGATGTAGACGTAGATGATGTAGAAGCAGAAGATGGAAGCATTACAGTTTATACAGCACCAACAGATTTGCACAAGGCCTTGACTGCTCTCCGTGAATCTGGTGTAGAAGAATTCCAAGTCACCGAATTGGAAATGATTCCGCAATCTGATGTGACCTTATCAGGTGAAGACTTAGAAACATTTGAAAAGTTGTATGCTGTTTTGGAAGATGACGAAGATGTCCAAAAAATTTATACAAATGTAGAAGGATTTTAATAGTGAAGAAAGAGGTGGTGGGACAGAAGTAAATATTTTTAATTTTTACTTCTGTCCCACCACCGCAGGGTTGCTTAGATACTCTTCTGAGCTTAAAAAGCAAATGAAGAGTCCGACAGCTACTGCGTCAAGAGTTTTTTACTAATACAGATTGAGACTGAGATAATTTTGTCCCAGTCTCTTTTTTTTTGTTACTTACTAATCTCTCAGTGTTTTTTAAGAAATTTTGTTATAAGACCGTATGTATGTTGAGCTAGTATCTTCTTTACTTTGATAGAGTAGACATGGAGTTTGGTAGAAAAGGTGGCTAGCTAATAATATGTAGTTGAAGAGTGAGGTTGGTTTCCAAGACTGCTTGTTGTAGCTTAGTTTATTCTAAAAATTCAAATAAGGAGCGTAAAAAGCAGACAAACCAGTGATAAACTATAAGTTGAGAGAAGTAAACTATTGGTCGATTGAGTTTGTAAGAAAAGGTACTACAATATAATTAGCAAATGGAGGGAGGAAAAATCTGATGAAAAAACAAACACTAGGTATGATGATTTCATCATTAAGGAAAGCAAAAGGGATGACACAATTAGAACTGGCTGAAAAGATGGGGGTCACTGATAAGGCTGTTTCAAAATGGGAAAGAGATTTATCCTATCCAGATATTAATACCATTCCTAAATTAGCAGACCTGTTTGATACATCGGTAGATGAGCTGATGCAAGGACAGACAGTGATGAAAGAAAACAAGAAAAATAGAAAATCTGATATTGTTGACACCGTGTTGAGAGGACTTGGAGTAGCCATGGGGATTGTTGTAGTGGTTTTATCTGCTTTAGGAAAAGTGGACACTAAGGCTGCACTGACAATGCTTGGACTTGGTTTAGCCAGCCTTTCTATCTCTTCACTAAAGGATAGAAACGAATGAGAATAATTGTTAAAGGCGTTGGTGAAATAACTATCGCCTTTTCTGGTAAGTTTTCATATTCAGGTCATCTAGAGATTTTACATGGGGTTATATTACAATGGTAATAAGATTCTCGCAAGCGTCTGGGAACAGGGAAAAAGAGGAGGGGGAAATGGACGCTTTTAAGCATATCAATCCTAAGTTTTTAGTATGGTAAAGAATTATTCGGGTGCACAATTTGTCAAAGACCTTGTAGCTAGATTATCGTGGCAATTATTGCCTTACCATTGTCAATTGCTTTAGCGATTGCTTCGAGGGTCAATCCAGAGCAAGATCTTTATACAGCTGTTGTAGTTGGTTTTTTCATTTCCTTTTTTAGGTGGGAGTCGTGTTCAGATTGGTGAGCCAACAGCCGCTTTGGTTGTTATCATTTATGGAATTATTGCGCAATACGGTCTGGCTGGTCTGACAGTGGCTACTTTCTTAGCTGGCCTTATGCTCATTGGCATAGGTTTGTTGCATTTTGATGATCTGATTAAATTTATTTCAAAGACCATCACTGTTGGATTTACCCTTGGAATTGCCGTTGGAATCATCGTTGGACAAATCAAGGACTTATTTTGTCTGAACAAGGTAAAAATGTCTTAATTCTTCGTATGCGCAGTGTGTCTGCAATGGATATTTCGGGGTTGGATGCTCTTGAAGAGATCCTTGGCAAATGTCAACGAACAACCTTACCATATCATGGAAAAAGCAAGCTTTATTGATAGAGTTGGTGCAGACAACTTTTGTGCTAATATTGATGTCGCTTTAACGCGCGCAGCTAGTTTAGAAAAGTAATTGAGTTTTCCACTATTCGTCAAATGTATCAATGTTTGGTAAAAATCGGATTTCGTTTAGCTCTACTTGATAAAGAAAATCTATCACTTTGATAAAAATCAAATAATAGTCAAGAAGGAAAATATTTGATATGATAAGACTTATCTTAATGAAAGAGGTTATTATAGGAATATGAAAAAAGTGTTGAAATATTCTTCTTTAGCAGCCCTTGGTTTTTTGACAATAGGAGCTTTAGCAGCGTGCTCCAATTCAAAATCAACGACTTCATCTGGAAAAACAGAAATTAAAGTCGCAACGAATGCTTCACCCAAACCATTTAACTATGAAGAAAATGGGAAACTAACCGGCTATGAGATTGAAGTTATTCGTGCCATTTTTAAAGGTTCTAATAAATACAAGGTCAAATTTGAAACAACAGAGTGGTCAGGTATTTTCGCAGGTCTGGATAGTGATCGCTACCAAATGGCGGTCAACAATATTAGCTATACAAAAGAACGTGCAAGAAAGTATTTGTATGCAGCTCCAACTGCTAAAAATCCAAACGTTTTAGTGGTGAAAAAAGACGATAAAAGTATCCAATCGCTGGATGATATTGGTGGCAAGACAACAGAAGTCGTACAAGGAACGACGACTGCTGCACAGTTAGAAAAATACAATCAAGAACATTCTAGCAACCCAACGAAACTTAGCTATACAAAAGCGGATTTTCAACAAATTATGAACCACTTAAACGATGGAAAGTTTGATTATAAGATTTTTGATAAAATCGGTGTTGAAACAGTCATTAAAAATCAAAAACTGGACAACTTGAAAGTGATTGATTTACCAAGTGACCAACAACCTTATGTTTATCCGCTTTTAGCAAAAGGACAAGATGAGTTGAAAACATTTGTCAATAAGCGTATTCAAGAGTTATATAAAGACGGGACTCTGGAAAAATTATCCCAAAAATTCTTTGGTGGTAGTTACTTGCCAGCTGAAGCAGATGTGAAATAATAAAATGTAAAGCTAGCTGGTTTTCTTACAAAAATAGTTATAGTTTATAACTATACCCTTTGTTATGAAATAACAATTTGTCAATCAGCTAAATATGTGCGATACTATTTTCATAAGATTTTTAAAGGAGACAGAAAATGAAATTGAAAAAATGGTTTGGAATAACGGCTCTAGCAGCTGCAGCAGTGATTGGTTTAGCAGCTTGTGGTTCAGGAAATAAAAGTGATGACGCCAAAACGGTTAAGATTGGTGTGATGACAAAAAGCGACTCAGAAGAAAAACGCTGGGACAAGATCCAAGAATTGTTGAAAAAAGACAATATTAAATTGGAATTTACAGAATTTACGGATTACTCTCAACCAAATAAAGCGGTCGCTGATGGTGCAGTGGATATCAATGCTTTCCAACATTACTATTTCTTGAATAACTGGAACAAGGAAAACAAGCAAGACTTAGTAGCAGCTGCTGAAACTTATATTGCACCGATTCGCCTCTACTCTGGCACAAAAGATGGGAAAAATAAATATACGAAAGTGGACCAAATTCCAAATGGTGCAGAAATTGCAGTTCCAAATGATGCGACAAATGAAAGTCGGGCGCTTAATTTATTACAATCTGCAGGATTGATTAAATTAGACAAGTCTGGAAATGAATTGGCAACTGTGGCAAATATCAAAGAAAATCCGAAAAAATTGAAAATTACAGAATTGGATGCTAGTCAAACAGCTCGCTCATTGACTTCAGTAGATGCAGCCGTTGTAAACAATACATTTGTAACAGAAGCAAAATTGGACTATAAAAACGCTTTGTTCATTGAACCAAAAGATAAAAATTCAAAACAATGGTTTAATATCATTGCAGCCAAAAAAGATTGGGAAAAATCTTCAAAAGCCGATGCCATTAAAAAAATCATCAAAGCTTACCATACAGATGAAGTGAAAAAAGTGGTTGAAGAAACATCAGATGGCTTAGACCAACCAGTTTGGTAATCTTAATTCTATTAGCTGTAGTTCAGTCTAAAAACTCAGTTGGTAATTCCAACTGAGTTTTGTCGCCATTCTATAAGGAGAAAAGATGACATTTTCAAGTGAAGAAGAACAAATTAAAAGATTTGAAGAGGATATGGTGGCACAAGACTATATTGTCGTTTTACGGGCGTTGATTGCTAAAAAATCAATCTTCGCTCAACAAGTCGGTTTACAAGAAGTTGCTGCTTATCTGAAAGAAATTTTTACAAAAGCTGGTGCAGAGGTGGAATTAGATGACAGCTATACAGCGCCATTTGTGATAGCAACATTTAAAAGTCAGAATCCAACAGCTAAGACAATTATTTTTTACAACCATTATGATACAGTTCCGGCAGATAGTGATCAAATTTGGACAGATGATCCGTTCACTCTATCTATTCGGGATGGTAGTATGTATGGTCGTGGAGTCGATGATGATAAAGGGCATATTATCGCACGTTTGACGGCTGTTCAAAAACACCTACAAACGCATGATGACTTGCCTGTTACTGTCATTTTTATCATGGAAGGTGCGGAGGAATCAGCTTCGGTTGATTTAGAGAAATATCTAGAGAAACACAAATCTCTTCTACATGGGGCAGATCTGTTGGTTTGGGAGCAAGGCATTAAAAATTCTTTAGGTCAACTTGAAATTTCTGGCGGAAACAAAGGAATTGTGACCTTTGATATGAAGGTACAAAGTGCGGAAGTGGATATTCATTCTAGCTTTGGTGGTGTAATTGATTCAGCTTCTTGGTACTTGTTGAACGCCCTTGCTAGCTTGAGAGGTAAGGATGGACGTATTCAGGTAGAAGAACTTTATGATCAAGTAATCGCACCTAATCAACGAGAGTTAGCTTTAGTGGAACAATATGCTCAGCGCAGTCCAGAAGAAGTACAAACTATTTATGGTTTGGAATTACCTTTATTACAAGAGGAGAAAAAAGCTTTTTTAAATCGAATTTTCTTTGAACCATCTTTGAATATTGAAGGAATTACTTCTGGTTACCAAGGTCAAGGAGTGAAGACGATTCTTCCGTCAGAGGCTTCAGCAAAAGCAGAAGTTCGCTTAGTGCCAGGACTGGAACCACATAGAGTGTTAGAACTGATTCGCAAACAACTCGACAAAAATGGTTTTGATAAGGTAGAATTAGTTTATACTTTGGGAGAAATGAGCTATCGTAGTGATATGAGTGCACCGCCGATTTTAAATGTCATTGAACTAGCTAAAAAATTCTATCAAAAAGGAGTTTCTGTCTTACCAACTACAGCAGGTACAGGACCGATGCACACGGTATTTGAAGCACTTGAGGTACCAATGGTCGCCTTTGGACTTGGAAATGCGAATAGTCGAGATCATGGCGGTGACGAAAATGTACGCATTGCAGATTATTACACCCATATTGAATTAGTAGAGGAGCTGATTGCAAGTTATGAGTAAAGAAATGATTCAGTTAGATCACATTGATGTAACCTTTCAACAAAAGAAACGTCAGATTCAAGCAGTTAAAGATGTGACGATTCATATTCAAGAAAGAGATATTTATGGAATTGTCGGTTATTCTGGGGCTGGGAAATCAACCTTGGTTCGTGTCATTAACCTACTGCAAGTTCCAACGAGTGGGAAAATTATTGTAGATGATGATGTTCTTTTTGACAATAAAGTAACTTTGACAGCAGAACAGTTGCGTCGCAAACGTCAAGACATCGGCATGATTTTTCAACATTTTAATCTGATGAGTCAACTGACGGCAGAAGAAAATGTCGCTTTTGCGCTCAAACATTCTGGCTTATCAAAAGAAGAAAAGAAAGAAAAAGTGCGTACACTGTTGGAGTTGGTCGGTTTAGCAGATCGTGCTGAAAATTATCCTTCTCAGCTTTCTGGAGGGCAAAAACAGCGGGTTGCAATCGCGCGTGCCTTAGCAAATGACCCTAAAATCTTGATTTCTGATGAATCAACCTCTGCCTTAGATCCAAAAACAACTAAACAAATTTTAGCTCTTTTACAAGATTTAAATCAAAAGCTAGGATTAACAATTGTTTTAATCACCCATGAAATGCAAATTGTTAAAGACATTGCCAACCGTGTCGCAGTTATGCAGGACGGTCAATTGATTGAAGAAGGTTCTGTCTTGGATATTTTCTCTAATCCTCAGCAAGACTTAACAAAAGACTTCATTTCGACTGCAACAGGAATTGATGAAGCTATGGGCAAGATTGAGCAACAAGAAATTGTCAAACATTTGGCGAAAAATAGTCTCTTGGCGCAAATGAAGTACGCAGGAACCTCTACAGATGAACCCTTGCTGAATGAAATTTACAAACATCATCAAGTTACCGCCAATATACTTTATGGGAACATTGAAATTTTAGGCGGAACGCCTGTTGGAGAACTGGTCGTTGTTTTATCTGGTGAAAAGGAAAATCTAGCAGCTGCTAAAACAGCCATTCGTGAAGCTGGTGTTCAATTGACAGTATTGAAGGGAGAAGCATAGATGGAAAATTTTATTCAAACATACTTGCCGAATGTTTATCGAATGGGTTGGAGCGGTCAAGCTGGCTGGGGAACAGCTATTTACTTGACATTGTATATGACAGTCATTTCTTTTATTATCGGCGGATTGTTAGGCTTAATTGCAGGGCTTTTTCTTGTTTTGACTGCTCCAGGAGGTGTCTTGGAAAATAAAGTAGCTTTTTGGATTTTAGACAAAATCACGTCTATCTTCCGTGCTATCCCATTTATTATTTTGTTAGCTGTTCTTTCACCTTTTTCACACTTGATTGTGGGGACTAGTATTGGACCAAATGCAGCTATCGTACCTCTTTCTTTTGCAGTATTTGCTTTCTTTGCTCGCCAAGTTCAAGTTGTACTCGCTGAGTTAGACGGCGGTGTTATCGAGGCCGCCCAAGCTAGTGGAGCAACTTTTGGTGATCTTGTCGGTGTTTATCTGCGAGAAGGTTTGCCAGATTTGATTCGTGTGACAACAGTCACTCTCATTTCTCTCGTTGGCGAGACTGCAATGGCTGGTGCAGTCGGTGCTGGAGGAATCGGGAATGTTGCGATTGCTTATGGCTTCAATCGTTATAATAACGATGTAACGATTTTAGCAACAGTTATTATCATTGTACTTATCTTTGCCATTCAGTTTGCTGGTGATTTTTTGACTAGAAAATTAAGCCATAAATAGGATAGCTGAGATGATTGTTAGAGATAAACAATAAATATATAGAAAAGTGATATAAAAGTTCTATGATAATAGGTCATAGAATTTTTAGTTTATACATATTTTCTCTTTCGTATGACCAGTACAAGTATTTAGCAGTTTACAGGAGATAAGAAAGAGGAGGAAGAAAAAATTGGAAGAAAAAGTTTAAGAAAAGTAAAAAAAGCTGAAAAAAGGTATTGACAAGAAGAGAAGGAGATGATATACTAAGATAGTTGTCGCTTGAGGGGCGACAAAGACCTTTGAAAACTGAACAAGACGAACCAATGTGCAGGCGACTGTTTAAGAAGACAGTCCGTCAAACATTAAGAAGAAACAATAAATCTGTCAGTGACAGAAATGAGTGAGAGCTCAAACTTTATATGAGAGTTTGATCCTGGCTCAGGACGAACGCTGGCGGCGTGCCTAATACATGCAAGTAGGACGCACAGTTTATACCGTAGCTTGCTACACCATAGACTGTGAGTTGCGAACGGGTGAGTAACGCGTAGGTAACCTGCCTATTAGAGGGGGATAACTATTGGAAACGATAGCTAATACCGCATAACAGTATGTAACACATGTTAGATGCTTGAAAGATGCAATTGCATCGCTAGTAGATGGACCTGCGTTGTATTAGCTAGTAGGTGAGGTAACGGCTCACCTAGGCAACGATACATAGCCGACCTGAGAGGGTGATCGGCCACACTGGGACTGAGACACGGCCCAGACTCCTACGGGAGGCAGCAGTAGGGAATCTTCGGCAATGGGGGGAACCCTGACCGAGCAACGCCGCGTGAGTGAAGAAGGTTTTCGGATCGTAAAGCTCTGTTGTTAAGGAAGAACGAGTGTGAGAATGGAAAGTTCATGCTGTGACGGTACTTAACCAGAAAGGGACGGCTAACTACGTGCCAGCAGCCGCGGTAATACGTAGGTCCCGAGCGTTGTCCGGATTTATTGGGCGTAAAGCGAGCGCAGGCGGTTGGAAAAGTCTGAAGTGAAAGGCAGTGGCTCAACCATTGTAGGCTTTGGAAACTGTTTAACTTGAGTGCAGAAGGGGAGAGTGGAATTCCATGTGTAGCGGTGAAATGCGTAGATATATGGAGGAACACCGGTGGCGAAAGCGGCTCTCTGGTCTGTAACTGACGCTGAGGCTCGAAAGCGTGGGGAGCGAACAGGATTAGATACCCTGGTAGTCCACGCCGTAAACGATGAGTGCTAGGTGTTGGGTCCTTTCCGGGACTCAGTGCCGCAGCTAACGCATTAAGCACTCCGCCTGGGGAGTACGACCGCAAGGTTGAAACTCAAAGGAATTGACGGGGGCCCGCACAAGCGGTGGAGCATGTGGTTTAATTCGAAGCAACGCGAAGAACCTTACCAGGTCTTGACATCCCGGTGCCCGTCCTAGAGATAGGATTTTGCTTCGGCACACCGGTGACAGGTGGTGCATGGTTGTCGTCAGCTCGTGTCGTGAGATGTTGGGTTAAGTCCCGCAACGAGCGCAACCCTTATTGTTAGTTGCCATCATTCAGTTGGGCACTCTAGCGAGACTGCCGGTAATAAACCGGAGGAAGGTGGGGATGACGTCAAATCATCATGCCCCTTATGACCTGGGCTACACACGTGCTACAATGGCTGGTACAACGAGTCGCAAGCCGGTGACGGCAAGCTAATCTCTGAAAGCCAGTCTCAGTTCGGATTGTAGGCTGCAACTCGCCTACATGAAGTCGGAATCGCTAGTAATCGCGGATCAGCACGCCGCGGTGAATACGTTCCCGGGCCTTGTACACACCGCCCGTCACACCACGAGAGTTTGTAACACCCGAAGTCGGTGAGGTAACCGTAAGGAGCCAGCCGCCTAAGGTGGGATAGATGATTGGGGTGAAGTCGTAACAAGGTAGCCGTATCGGAAGGTGCGGCTGGATCACCTCCTTTCTAAGGAAAAAACGGAAGCCATTGAGTTTGTCTTGTTTAGTTTTGAGAGGTCTTGTGGGGCCTTAGCTCAGCTGGGAGAGCGCCTGCTTTGCACGCAGGAGGTCAGCGGTTCGATCCCGCTAGGCTCCATTAGGATAGAATCCTACTGAACTTAATAAAGAAGTGAAGTTGAATACGAGACTAACTTCTTAGGAAAAAAGATAAACTTCCTTGTGTTCATGGAACACAGCGTTAGTTTCTTATTTTTCTACAGAAGTTTTCGCAAGCGAACCGTCTCTTAATATCCTAAATTTAGCACATTGAAAATTGAATAACGATATCAAATAGTAACAAGAAAATAAACCGAAAACGCTGTGAATATTAATGAGTATATGACTGAGAGGTCAAAAATAAGGTTAAGTTAGTAAGGGCGCACGGTGGATGCCTTGGCACTAGGAGCCGAAGAAGGACGTGACAAACGACGAAATGCCTTGGGGAGCTGTAAGTAAGCGTAGATCCAGGGATGTCCGAATGGGGGAACCCAACAGGTAGATACCTGTTACCCGTATCTGTTAAGGATATGAGGAGGAAGACGCAGTGAACTGAAACATCTAAGTAGCTGCAGGAAGAGAAAGCAAAAGCGATTGCCTGAGTAGCGGCGAGCGAAAGGGTAAGAGGGCAAACCGAGAAGTTTACTTCTCGGGGTTG